>CBFDAB010000197.1:0-1527 GCA_965602745.1 uncultured Campylobacterales bacterium | reverse complement strand
TTAGCCTTTGCTCAAGTATCTCATCCCAGCGATAAATTTTGGGATATATTACCTGTTGCCTATATCTATCAAAATAAATTAGATATGACACAGAATGAGATTGATGATGAAGTGCTTTTACAGCTTGGAATCATCTAAGACCTTCCCTCTTTTTTCTTTAATTATAAATACTTTATTAAACATATATACAATATTTTTACTATCTGTTACTTTTATAACTTCAATATATATATTATACTGAAATATGAGTATACATATGGAGATCCCACTTGCGATTACTTCTGATGAACTACTTTTTTAATAGCTGTACATCATGATGAACAGTAAATTACTCTTGGATAAGAGTATCCTAATCGTTGACGATGACAAAACAAATATACTTTTACTCACTTCTATGCTTAAAGAAGATGGGTACACCTCTATATACTCATCAATTCAAAAGAAGCCTTTATGAGATATCCTCAAACAGACAAAAAGTGTATAGAGATTAACACTTCTCAAAATGAAAAGCATACTAGCATCTCTATCAAAGACAATGCCGGTGGTATTGAAGATAAATATATTTCTAAGATATTTGATCCTTATTTTAGTACAAAACAAGAGAAGAATGGAACAGGTATAGGTCTATATACTTGTAAACAGATCATTGAAAAACATCTAGAGGGGATGATTACCCTTATCTCAGAACAAAACACCCTAATCTTTATCAAGTAAAAGAGCTCTTGGCTTAAAGGTTCTACTCTAAATCTTCTCTCAGCTCTTATCTTTTCATTCATCCTTTAAGAATCCTTTGTTGTCTAGTATGGTTATAATATAGAATCCTGATATATAAGGAAGACCAATGGCTGAAAAACCCACACAAAGTTGTTACCTTCTAGACACCTCCGTTATCTTAGATGATCCTACCCATATAGTCAGACTTAATGATAATAATGAAAATGCTGTTGTCATAACAGATATTGTCCTAGCTGAGTTAAACAATAAAAAAGACGATATGCGCGGCGATGCCGGATTTCGCGCACGCGAGTTCTTTCGTCTTGCAGACAATGAAGACGGAAAGACAATTGAGTTTTCAGACCTTCCTGAATGTGTTCAAGCTTCTGCAAAGATTGATAGAAAAAGCTGTGAGGACAAATACTACCGTCTAAGTATGCACTTTACCCATGAGCTTTTGCAAGAAGAGCAAATCGGTTCTGATATCCCTTTGTATATCATCTACAGAGAGTCTTATAAGATTACAAAAAACTATCATCATGAATATGGACTTAATGATGCCAAGATCGGGGAGATAGCCAGCGATTATGGGCTGACACTACTCACTAACGACATCTCCTTTAAAATAGCTTCTGAAGTACAAGGTATTGAGACACAAAGTATACGTAATTCTCGTGTGGAAAAACCTGATGAAATTGAGTTCTCATATCCCTATCACTATAAGGGGGAAGAGCCCGTTCTTGAGGATTTGGAAAAACACATGAGTTTTGAACAGATCAGCTTTATTCAAGAGAGCGGAATTGTTACCGCAAT
>CBFDAB010000196.1:0-1564 GCA_965602745.1 uncultured Campylobacterales bacterium | reverse complement strand
AATCTTCTATTCATTTTCCAAACTCTATACTTATCAAGATACCAAATAGGGAAGTCATATGAGATTGTTTTCAACACTGTTGTTTCTTTGTATTCTTAGCCTCGATCTTTTCGCTCAAGAAGACAAGAATGAAACAGGAGCAAACTGGGGAAAAGTAGAAGGACTGATTCGACTTTATCATGTGTTTGAACCGGCCTACATTAAGACAGGCGGTGCCACAGACTATGATATTGACGGAAGTGCCATTGGGGGTTATATCCGTTATTATACGCCAAAGTACTCTGGTCTCGGGGCTACGACAGCTGTCTATTATGCCAGAGGCACCGGACTGAATGATAAACATGATCCGTATACGATTATGGCAGCAGGACGTTTTTTCACCAAAGATTACTCGCCTAAGGCTGTATGGGGAGAGTTAAACCTTCATTATAAAGATGACACACATCACGCCATTATCGGACGCTACAAGTTTGATTCTCCTTTGACAAACGCCATCTATACATATATGCCGAATATGTTTCAAGCCGCTCAATATGAGAACAGTGCTCTTGATGCGACAAAGATCACCGTCGCTCAAATCGAAAAGATGGCTTATGGTAGCCGTGCACCTGTTGAGTTTGGTCTTATCGGAGAAGTCACTCGAACAGGCGGTACTACACAAAATGGCTTAGATACAAGAGGAGACTTTATTGATATAGAGAAGCAGACCCTTGCCGATTCTAATGCTAAAACCAATGGGATAACTGCTCTGGGTATAGGCAATAAGTCTGTTCCCGACACCACGCTCAGAGTTTGGGACTTTTATGCACATGACATTATGAATATGTTCTATTTTGATGCCCTCTTGAAACCAAAAGAGGCTCCTTACAGCTTATCAGCCCAATATCTTCGCAATGACAGTGTTGGAGATGATCTTGCATCCAAGTGGATGGATTCAAGTTCTGCTTATCTCTTAGGAGCGAAAGTAACCTATAAATATGAAAAAGCTTTTTTCTATCTAGGATATAACCATTCCGGTAATTCTAAAATACTAAATCCATGGAGTGGAGATCCCGCCTACACCTCTTCTTTCTTTTCAAAGAATGCCTACAGAGCTAATGTTGATGCCTACAAACTTGGCTTTAATTACGATATACGTGACAATCTTAAACTCATCACAAGTCATGCGCACTACAGTCGATCAACAACGCTTGGAAAGTTCCCGTCTGCAGAACCTTCTCCAAAAGTTTTGCCCCTTAAATTACCAGAGAACGTTGCCTTTGAGTCTGCATTTTTGCTATCGTATAAGCCTACAAAGGGCTTACATATCTTAGGCGGTTTTATCTATAAAACAAGTGAACACGATTATCTTAATGAGCAGGTGAAAATTTTAGACCTAGATCTACTTGTCACCTATAAATTTTAAAGGAAGCATGATGAAAAAGATATTTATCTCTATGTGTTGTTTATGCAGTCTTCTTATAGCAGAAGTCTTACCCACACTTTCACTTAGCTCAGGTTTCGACGAACCTGAAAGTACTCTTATTGAAAATATAATAAAAGAAGTCTCGACGCGGGCAAAGAT
>CBFDAB010000195.1:0-1672 GCA_965602745.1 uncultured Campylobacterales bacterium | reverse complement strand
AATGAATTTCAATGATACGTTAGACGGAATCAAGACTTATGAAGCAGGCAAGCCAATAGAGCTTGTTGTGCGTGAGTACGGTATAGAGAAAAAAGACATTATTAAGCTTGCGAGCAATGAGAACCCTTACGGAACATCTCCTAAGGTTGTTCAAGCTATAAAAGAGATAGCCCATAAGATGTTTTTATACCCAGATGACTCAATGCATGTTTTAAAAGATGGTCTGGCTAACAAGTTTGACGTTGATGCAGATGAGATCATTATCGGAGCCGGCTCAGATCAAGTCATTGAGTTTGCGGTTCACGCAAAGTTAGATGCAAATTCTAAGGTCTTGATGAACTCTGTTACCTTCGCGATGTATGAGGTTTATGCCTGCCATGTGGGTGCGAAAATCATTAGAACGCAAAGCCGCGAACATGATTTAGAAGAGTTCTATCAACTTTATTTAGAACATAAGCCGGAGATGATATTTATCTGTACACCTAATAATCCGACAGGTGACGCGATTGATACAGTAGCACTAAAAGACTTTCTTAAAAAGATAGATACAGACACCTTAGTTGTTGTAGATGGTGCTTATATGGAATATGCCGCTTTTAAAGATAAAAGTAAGGCTGTGTCTGTAAAAGAGTTGATAAAAGAGTTCTCAAATGTACTTTATCTGGGTACCTTCTCTAAGGCGTATGGACTTGGAGGTATGCGTACAGGGTATGGTATTGCACGAAAAGATATAATTAAAGCCTTGTACAAACTACGTCCTCCATTTAATATCACAACGCTTTCTTTACAAGCCGCGAAAGTCGCACTTGAGGATGAAGCCTTTGTCAGCTTCTCAATTGAGAAGAACTTTGAGCAGATGAAACGATATGAAAGTTTTGCGGCAGAGATGGGAATAGAAATTATAGAATCTTATACCAATTTTGTAACGCTTTGCCTAAATCAAGATAAAAATTCTAGTGAGATTTCTTTATCTTTGTTAAAAAAAGGTATGATAGTCAGAGATTTAAAAGGCTACTCACTTAATGCTATTCGTGTGACGATAGGAACAGAAGCTGAGAATACACGCTTTTTTGAACTGTTCAAAGAAGTTACAGGAAACTAGGGTTTAAATGGATTTAAAAGCACTCATCTCACAACTTGTCGCTCTCTTTGACAAACTAAACAAAAGCCAAAGATTTATAGTCGGCGGAACAATTGTCGGTGTTGTTGCTTTTTTGCTTTTTTTAGTTGTATATACGACAAAAAGTGAGTCACGGAATGATTATAAGGTACTTTTCGATTCTTTGTCAGCCGCAGATGCTGCCTTAGTTATTGAACAACTTGAAAAAGACAATATTCCGTATAAGATCCCCCGAGACAATGTTATTGAAGTTCCTAAGGATGTCGTCTATAAAGAACGTATATCCATTGCAGCCTTGGGATTACCAAGAGAAAGCAGTGTCGGCTTTGAACTTTTTAACACCCAAGAGTTTGGCGCAACAAGTTTTGATCAAAATATAAAATTTTTACGTGCCCTTGAGGGAGAACTTTCAAGAACGGTACAAAGTTTATCCCCGGTAGAAGTAGCAAATGTTAATCTAGCTCTACCAAAAGAGTCTCTATTTGTTTCTAAGCAGGTCTCTCCTACGGCTTCTGTTGTAGTAAGTCTGTATGACGGACGCACTTTAACACC
>CBFDAB010000194.1:0-1683 GCA_965602745.1 uncultured Campylobacterales bacterium | reverse complement strand
TTACTATGCATGTGAAGAGAAAGGGCTGTTCTTGATACTTTTAAGCGTGATTTCTTAGAAATAAAGTCTATTTACTTCTGTTTGGAAATGATCAAATAAATAAAAAATGGTCCGCCGATAAGGGCTGTTACAACACCAATAGGAATCTCACTTCCTGTTGAAAAGTACCTCGCAACTGTATCACAAGCCAATAAAAATAGACCTCCCAAAATAAAGACAGGTAAGATTAAAGCAGAGACTGGTTTTTGATAGAGTTTTCTTAGCATATGCGGAATGATAAGACCAATAAAGCCAATGGGCCCTGTGAGACTCACCAAGACACCTATAGCCAATGAAGTAATAAGAAGAAAGAGATATGTTATCTGTTTAGTATTGATACCCTTTAAAGCGGCTTGTTCATCACTAATGGAAAGAAGTTGCAGTTCAAAACGTTTCAGCCATAAGGTCACAAGTAAGATAGCTCCAAAGATAGAAATAGTTATGACATTATCATATCCAACGATGGAAAGGCTTCCCATAGTAAAACGCATAATAGTAGCAGTCTCTGTAAAAGAGCTTAGATAAAAGATGACCATAAGCGCTGAGGTGTAAAAGAAGGAAAGAGCAATTCCTAAAAGTAGTAGGGACTCTTGTTCCGCTCTTTTCAAATAACGTGACAATACGATAAGTAGTACGACTGTTGAAAAGGCTCCCGTAAATCCAAAAAGTGAAACAGCAGAAATACCGAAGGTGATGCCAAGACCCAGTTTGATTGCTATCCCCGCACCAAGAACTGCACCGCCAGAGACTCCAAGTGTAAAAGGTGTCATCAAAGCATTTCGAAAAAGAGTCTGAAAAAGAAGACCGGCTAAGGCTAATGTTCCACCCGCCACAAAGGCAAGCAAGATTCGTGGAAGTCGGAGTTCTAAAAAGATGCGCTGGGACAATGAACTAGTTTCGAGTAGGGCATTGATATCAAGTGTGGCCGTTCCAACGAAGGGAGATATCAAGGCTAAGAAGATAAGGAATGACAAGATGAGCTTATACATAAGAAATCCCAATCATCCCATTTTCGTTTTTGAAGTTTACGCCATAAGCAGAAGCGAGGTGGTCTTTGTCAAAAAAGTTTTCTGCATGAAACTGGGCCTTAGTCTGATTGACAAATAATACTGGGTCGTTAAGATGAGAAGCAAGCTGTATATCGTGTGTGATGAGAATGGTCATATGGGCTTGACGTAGTTTTTGTAGTTCTTTGACAAAGAGTGCGGTGTTTTTTGGATCAAGATTGGAGGTCGGTTCATCAAAAATAAGTATCTTACTCTTTTGGGCAAGTGCTTGTGCAATTAAGACCAATTGCTGTTGGCCAGAACTGAGCTCATGAAGTTTATGTGTTGCAAGTTCTATGAGGTTGAGTTCTTTCAAGATATCCTTGACTATTTTTTTATCCTCAATAGAGTAGTCTTTAAAAGAAGCCTTATAGGGATAACGGCCTAAAAGAACGAAGTCTTCTACTGTTGTAAACTGCTCAAAACTTTCCATTTTTGCTGGAATATAGGCGATGAGTTTCGCACGTTCTTTTGCAGGTATATCGCAGAGTTCCTGAGCTTCTATTTGAATTGAACCTTGGTAAGGAAGTAAACCACATAAGGCTTTGGCTAAGGAATTGGGTGGGCCGTATTTTCAAAAAGGGTTAAAGCCGCCTGA
>CBFDAB010000193.1:0-1701 GCA_965602745.1 uncultured Campylobacterales bacterium | reverse complement strand
AGATCCCTCTTCCCATTTATACTAATAATCTTATCGTCTTTTTTAATGCCTTCTACCAAGGCTCCGCTCAAGGGCTTAACACTAAAGACTCTTATGCTGTTATCCTTCAAAATCACACGTATCCCTGACTTATCCAGCTCTTGTCTTTTGACATAATCTTTATGATGTTGAAGATAGAGCATATTAAAGGGAAAATCTAAGACAATATTATGACGTTTAAAAAAAGCAAGTCCCAGAGCATTTTGCTGAGACTCTTGCATAAGAATATCAGGATAGTCTATCCCCGCAAATCTTATTGACCGCAGTCTAAACTCTTCACTTTGAGAGATCGAACTTACCGTGACAACATCTTGTATATGCGTTTTAAGTACCTGAGAATTTTTCTTGAGAAAGAGAAGGTTCTCCCTCTTTATCCGTCCATTCCCATTATCACCCAAGTCAATATCAAAGGCTATCTCCCTGCCATAAATATTTACGCCAACATATGGGATACCGACATTAGACCAGTGAATAGGTTTTTTTGACCTGTATTTTCCCATATACGGTTCCATCCCGATATAAGCCTTTATCTCACCCTCTTTAAAGTTTAGTTCCCAACGGAACTGCTGCAAAAAAGAGCTTCCCAATATGCCGCAAAACTCTACTCCGCTAAAGGGCCATAAAGATTGAAGGTCTGCCAAGAGATAGGGAAACTTATTTGCTATTTGCAATTTTCCGAGTTTTAGAGGAAGAGCCTTATACAGCTCTAAGGAGAGTTCTCCATTTGGTGTGATGATCTTATTGCTCGTAAAGGAGACACCTGTACGGGCTTGAGTCTCTTTTAAACTAAGAGGATCTCCAAGAAGGTCTTTAAATTTTTTGTCTAAGACAACAAGACTGGCGCCGGTATCAAACAAAAACTTGCACTCTTTTCCGGCAATCTTTACGGGAAGAAAAATACCTGTACTCTTGGTCTCAAACTTCCCTTCATAAAGGGCTCTCTCTTGTGCATAAAAGAGTGTGTAAAATGAGAATAAAAGAAGTAAGCCTACTGTTCTCAAGCTTCAGCGTCTACCTGTAGAGAATGCGAGTCAAACTTATGTGCAAACTCACACGGCATCTCCGAAAAGTTATCGATAAGATACAAAAGGTCATGAATTCCTTGATGTTTTAAGACACGCTTCTTATTATAGTTTGCCAAGCAGTGATCGCATCCAAGAAGTTCAGAACAGTCTAAAGAGTCGCTAATACTGATAATATTCTGCAAAGGATTTATCTCTAATATTTTCTGTAAAACCTCTAAACCAAAGGAAATTGTAAAATCAATTAAGACTATCTCCGGTGACTCTTTAAGATAAGAATCCATCGCTTCTTCTAGACCATCGACCAGATGCACCTCATGGTGGGCCATCTGTTCTAATAATCCTATACGAATAGAATTTTGTATCGATTTATTGTCTATAAATAATATTTTCATACTTATATTGTATAAGAATTAGATAAAAGAATCGTTAAAGAGATACACTTAGATCTTAATGCTGGGCACTGACGAACTGATTATAATGCCCCTCTTCTTGCATTAAGACCTTAGGCTCTCCCTCTTCCACGATTTTTCCGTCTTTCATCACATAGATATAGTCTGAACTTTGAACTGTACTCAATCTATGGGCGATTGTAATGATCGTTTTCTCAGCTAAGAACTCTTGAAGCGCTTCAAAAACA
>CBFDAB010000192.1:0-2137 GCA_965602745.1 uncultured Campylobacterales bacterium | reverse complement strand
AAGACAGCGAAAAGATATTTATAACCCTCTCTCAGATTCTCTTTAATCCATGGATAGCAGGCTTTTTACTTGCGGCCATCTTAGCGGCTATCATGAGCACTATTGATTCTCAGCTTCTAGTCTCCTCATCAGTACTGACACGCGATATCTATCAGGCTCTTTTTCGTCAAGAAGCAAGTGACAAGGAGCTGGTATGGGTAGGAAGAGCGACTGTAATTATTATAGCTATTATCGCCCTTCTCCTTTCCATGGAAAAAGACTCCAGTGTACTAAAGCTTGTCTCTTATGCATGGGCCGGCTTTGGAGCAGCCTTTGGACCATTGATCATCCTCTCTTTATACAATAAGAAGGTCACAAGAACAGGGGCATTGGCAGGTATGATAACAGGAAGTCTAGTTGTTATTGTCTGGAAACAGCTTGAGGGCGGGATTTTCGAGCTATATGAACTCCTTCCGGGATTTGTATTAGCATGGTTCGCTATAATACTCTTCAGCAAACTCGATAGAGATAGCTGATTGTAAACAGTAAGTTTACACATAATAGATAACTTAAATACTTTAAACACAAGGAAAAATATGCAAAGAATCGTCATCAAAGTCGGTAGTGCCGTTTTAACAGAGAAAAACCAGATCGCAAAAGAACGTATGTTAAATCTGGTCACGCTGATAGCCAACCTTAGACCCCATTATAAGGTCATACTTGTCACATCAGGCGCAGTCGCTGCAGGTTATGCGGCTTTAAAGCTTGATAAGACAAAACAGATCGGTAGAAAAGCGCTTGCTGCGGCAGGTCAGCCGATCTTAATGACAAGCTACAAGAAGAAGTTTGATATATATGAAATAGATACGGCCCAGATACTACTCACCGAAGATGATTTTGATTCACGAAAACGTACAAAGATGTTTCAAGAGATCATAGATGCCCATCTTAACCACAATATCTTACCTATAATCAATGAGAACGATATATCATCTACACCGGAACAGCTTTTTGGAGACAATGACCAACTCTCAGCGAATGTCGCCTGCGCGACAGAAGCAGACCTGCTTATTATCTTAAGCGACATAGACGGGTATTATGATAAAAATCCAAAAGAGTATAAAGATGCGAAGTTAAAAAAGATAGTCAATGAGATCTCCTCGGCAGAACTTTCAAATGCTGCTACACCCAATGATCCTTTCGCAACGGGAGGCATCGTCACTAAGCTTATGGCAGCCGATTTTCTTATGAAAAGAGGTAAAAGAATGCTTCTGTGTAACGGTTTTGATTTAGCTTCGGCAGAATCATTTCTTTTACATGATAAACATACATTAGGGACTCTGTTTGTACCAGATCTAGAGTGTCCAAGTTTGAATAAGAGATAAAACCTATCTCTTATCTTTCAAAGATGCTATAGGTACAGGTTTCGCATAAAAATACCCTTGAATATTAAAGCAGGCTCTCTCTTTTAGGAAATCGACTTGTTCTTGGGTTTCCACCCCTTCGGCTATCACATCCAGATGCATACTCTCTGCCATTGATATAATCATCTTTACGATCGCCTGATCATCACCGTCAAATGTAATATCTTGCATAAAAGATTGATCTATTTTTAGTTTAGTGATTGGGAGTCTCTTCAGATAAGACAAAGATGAGTAACCTGTACCAAAATCATCAATGGATACTTTTATCCCAATATCCCTTATCTCGCGCAAAAGTTCTATTTTCTTTTCAATATCATCTAATAATATACCTTCTGTGATCTCCAACTCAAGCTCATCATCTCCAATACCACTGTGCTGCATCGCATCTTTTAAAGAAGAGACAAAGTCCTTACTATTAAATTGAATAACAGATATATTTACCGCTAAGACTAGTTTAGACGGATTGTCTCCGACAAATTCTTTAAACTCCTTACATGAACGTCTTAATATATACTTACCCAAGTCCAGCATCACACCGCTCTCTTCCGCCATAGGTATAAAGGTCTCGGGTCCTATAAAACCTTTTTTCGGATGTTTCCATCTCACTAAGGCTTCAAGGCCTATTCTTTTGTTATTTAAACTGCTGTACTGAGCTTGATAGTACATTATGATCTCACCATTTTCCAAGGCATGACTTAGATCATCTTGCAAGGAGAGCTTTTGCAGCATCTCCG
>CBFDAB010000191.1:0-2380 GCA_965602745.1 uncultured Campylobacterales bacterium | reverse complement strand
TTTCTTTGAAGTAACGGTTTATCGTCACTGAAAAACGGTTTTGTTGCGCATACTCGGCTAAGAAGCCAAATAATAGTGATTGCATGTCGATAGCGTTATCATCATTCATTGGTGCAGATAAGTTTTCAGCCATTTATTCTATCCCCCATAATTCTTTTGCCTCTTCTTCTTCAAGTTGACAGCGGTGGCAGACGACTTCGCCGCCTCTATAAGTAAAGTAGTTATCACATTCATGACAACGTCTGATTGTAAAACTAACTAAGCGCTTTACCTCAGGTTCAAACAACTGCTTAAGATCAAATGTCTCACCTAAAGACAATGAGTCCGGCTCGCATACATCATGACACAGATGACACTTGACACATAAGAATGGATCAAAATCTATCTTAGAGTTTTTCATATCTGATGTCAAGGCCGCTGTCGGACAGATACGATAACACATCTGACAAGCAGTACATGTCTCTTCATCAAGCTTTTTCATACTTGTAAAAGAGAGTTCGCTTGCATCTACAACGTGATACTGTGATGGTTTAGGCGCACGTTTTAAAGCGGTAAAAAAGATCTTTCTTTTATCAGGAATAACTTTTTGCTTTAGCTTTGATATATCTTCTGTAAAGACTTCATGTCGAAGTTCTTCGTCTGACTCAACTTCGACTTTTCTATCAAAGTCTTGTTTTGCCTTAGCCGCATTCTTAACAGTAAGGTTTTTAAAGAAACCCCGTCTGTCATCTTCTACAACTATATCTTCACTTACATAAGCAATATCTTGCGCTTTTATGCTTTTAGTTGACTCAATAGCCTCTAAAACAAAGTTTGCTTCTTCTATGTTTGCATCGATTTGTGGCTTTAGCTTTTCCGCTATCTCACATCCCTCACAATGACCCGTATCACAGACCAGATCTTCTTTTAAGATCGCAAGTGAGGTCAAATGTTCAACAGACAAGGCTGCAATACAAGGAACATTTTTTTTACATGAGATAAGTGTATCTTCACTTTGTGCAAATTCAAAAAAGAAATTTGTCTGATTAAAATCATCTAGGACAAAGGCCTCAGTGGGACAGACAGAGACACATCCACCGCATCCTACACATTGGCTCATATTAAAAGCCGGAAGATGATTATCTATAGAGATTATCTCAACAGGACATATCTCTACACATTTTGTACATTGCGAAAACTTTGCAAGTGCGCGAACGCACTTTGTAGGATTTAAGGATAAACCAGCCATCTTATAAAATTACGCCGCTTTTTCTACGCTAAGGTATTCATTATCAGCCAAGATAAACTCTAGGGTCATCTCTGCCGCATCATAATATATAGGTGTTCTTGCTTCATACTTAACATTGATAAGGTACATCGGTGCCCACTTCAAAAGATGCTTATTTAAAAAAGTCTTCTGAGCAAACTGCAACTGCTTCACAGACTCTTCATCACCTGCAGCTGAAGCTGCGATCTCAGCTTCAACAAGATAATGCATAAACTCTAACTCAATACCGATATGATCTGCAGATACTGCTCTTGCTTTTGCAAAGTCAACAAGATAATCAAACTCATGATACATAGTAGTAACAGGATTAGCTCCGCCCGTCTCTATCATCTGATCTTCTCTTGTATAAAAAGTCTCATAAGGTACTAAATGAAGTAAAGAGATATTTGCAAAATCGACATTCAAGTGCTGCTCTAAAAGTGTCTTATTATCTTCTGTCTCAAGAATTTTCCAGTCTTTAAGACTTGGAAAGAATTCACGGATCTCTTTATCTTTCAAGATCATGTCTAACATCTCATTATCTAGCTCTTGCAGTAAAACGCGAGATAAAAGAGCATATATATTACTACGTGCCTGTGTTTGTTCCATAAATATACTTCTTTCATAATTCCTAACAAGTCAGATTCGACAAGATAGAATTTTTATTTTATTTTTACGAATAATTATAAAAAATTATCCCAATTTATTATCTGCGATTATAGTGAAAACAGCTTAATCTGAAGTTAGTTTTGGAGTATACACAAAGTTTGTGAAGAAGAGAAAAAGAGGAAAGACGAGCTTTCCTCTGAAGTAAATAATCCCTTAGGATTACTTTTTGATTTTAACTGCGTAAGCTGTCTCTGAAAGAGGAACCCACGGACGTTTAATAAATTGAGGACGACGCCATTTATTTTTCTCATCAAGAGGACGAGTAAGCTCATCTCTCCAAGCACGATAAACATTAAGGTTGTTCTCATAGTTAACAGAAATGTCACCAATCTTGTCGCCCGGTTGAGCTTTAGAAAGGATAACTTTTTGGTGCCAACAATGCATACCAGAAATCGGATCCGGGTGTGGAGCTGCCACAGCATTTTGCCATGAACCAGAAAGACCATCCCACCAGATGTTATCAGA
>CBFDAB010000190.1:0-2409 GCA_965602745.1 uncultured Campylobacterales bacterium | reverse complement strand
CAAAAGTCTGCAAAACCATAATATTGAGCTTTCAATCGTCGATAACAGCGGTGAAACCATACAAACCTATTCTCGTGAACTGCTACAAGTGATCTTAAATCTTTTAAAAAATGCTAAAGAAGCAATAGAGTCAAATAATATAAACAGTGCCTATATCAAAGTCAGTGTTGAAAGTCTTGATGATTTCATTATAATAACCGTCTGTGACAATGGAGGCGGTATAGATGGAGCTGTCCTAGAGCATATCTTTGAGCCATATTTTTCAACCAAAGAAGCAAAGACAGGAACTGGCTTGGGTCTTTACATGTCAAAGACCATTATCGAAAAACACTTACATGGAACACTAACCGCTACAAATACGGATGAAGGCACCTGTTTCACCGCAACACTGCCAAAGACTTTTAATGGAGATAAAAAACATAATGGATGAATTGATCAAAATACGCGAGAAAGTCGCATCATTGCATGTATTGGTTGTTGATGACGAGGATGAGTTACGCAAGTCAATCATAAAGTTTATGAAAAAATTCTTTACTTGTGTTGATGGTGCTCAAAATGGCGAGGTTGCTTTGAACATGCTGCAAAAAGAAGGACAGTATGATATAGTCATAACAGATGTTCGAATGCCAAAGATGTCTGGATGGGAATTGACTAAAGAAATCAAGACTATAGATAAGGAACTCTTTATTGCTGTTATGACCGGTTCTCCGGAGTTGGATGGAGTACAGAAGGATGATTGTGATCTTTATCTTTCAAAGCCCATTGATATTGAGAAAATGCAGTTAATGATGGAGATGATCATTAAGAAAAAAGGCTTATAAAAATGCAAGAATGTAAACAAGAGATAAGTATTATCCTCATTGCATTTGTTAGTTTGTTATTTATATCAATGAGTTCAAAGCTTTATCTTCTTGATGGCATTGAAGATATGCATGAATTTACTTCTAGCATTTCAAATCATCCTCTTTTAGTATCAACTGCCAAAAGATTTAATAGGAGCCAAGGATGAATGATTTCGCACTGCTGAAAAAGTACTGTCAATCATTAAGTGTCTTATATGTTGAAGATGAAGAAGAGTTAAATGAGTCTGTATCTAAGTACTTTAAAAAGTTTTTTAGCCATGTGCAGACCGCTCTTAATGGAAAAGAGGGACTTGAAAAATACAAGGCAGACGAGTTTGATATCGTTATAACTGACATTAACATGCCAAAAATAAACGGCATTGAGATGGCAAGACAGATCAAAAAAACCAATCCTGAACAAGAGATTATTATTGTATCTGCGCATACGGAAACCGATAATTTTCTCGATGCCATACATCTTGGTATTTCAGACTATATCCTTAAACCCATCATCTACGAACAGATGAATAGTGTTTTATATAAAGTGGCAAATCTTATCCAGATACGAAAAGACAATAATAGTTTCCATGAAAGTCTTCATCAGTTAGTTAAAGAACAGACCCTGTCACTGACTGATAATTATGAGCAGACGATCAAGGCGATGGTAGATCTTGTTGAGAGCCGAGATACCTATACGGGAGGGCATTCTGAACGTGTTGCGGCTTATTCAAAAGCAATTGCACAAGAGATGAGTCTAAGCGATGAAGAGTGTGATCTTGTTTATCGCGCGGGAATGCTTCATGATATCGGTAAGGTGACAACGCCCGACTCCATACTCCTAAAACCCGGGAAGCTTTCTGTAATAGAACATGATCTGATTAAAAACCATGTCACGGTAAGTTATGAACTGCTTTCAAAAATACCGATGTATGCTAAATTGTCACAAATCGTCATTTCTCATCATGAACGCTATGACGGACATGGCTATCCAAAGGGGTTAAAAGGCAATGAGATACCTTTTTTAGGACAGATAATGATCATTGCCGATGCCTTTGACGCGATGACAACTAACAGGATATACAAGGGGCGTATGACTAGAGAAGACTCTATAGCTGAGATACAAACTCAAAGCGGTACACAGTTTGATCCCAGTATCGTTCCTCATGCATGTAAGGCTCTGTCTCATATAGTGGTCTCTGATAGCATCACACAGCTTCCTAACAGTGGAATGGAATATGAACGTTTCGCCTACTTCTTTCATGACGCAGTAACACAGTGTTATAACAAGGAGTACCTTGAAGTCTTTATTCAGCAAAGTGCACAGGAAAATGGCTATTGTTCATATGCCTGTTTTTTAAAGAACTTTTCCCAATACAACA
Source organism: uncultured Campylobacterales bacterium (assembly GCA_965602745.1). Classification (GTDB taxonomy): domain Bacteria; phylum Campylobacterota; class Campylobacteria; order Campylobacterales; family Sulfurimonadaceae. The sequence goes on along the minus strand of CBFDAB010000190.1, from coordinate 188 downwards.
AGAAGTTTGGATGGGACAAAGGGGATGCTTTACTGAAGGCCTTTGCTGAACATCTGAAAGAGATTAATCCTGATGCAATGATCTTCAGAGTTCAGGGGGATGATTTTGTACTTATCTTCCCAAAGTCACCTTCTGAGTGTTCAAATGAGTATAAAAATCCATCTTTTTTGGATAATACAGGAGTCAGT
>CBFDAB010000189.1:0-2463 GCA_965602745.1 uncultured Campylobacterales bacterium | reverse complement strand
TGGGGTAAAAAAGGCGGTTGAAGAGACGATGTTAGGAACAGGTCGCGCGATGATCGCAACAACTATCGTCCTCTCTCTTGGATTCTTTGTCTACACCCTGGCTTCACTGAGTAATCTGATAAACTTTGGTATCTTAACGGGTGGAGCAATCATAGTTGCTCTGCTCTCAGATATTATATTAGCACCGGCACTACTAAAATTGCTGAACAAGGATGAGAAATGATTTTAAAAATAGTTCTAATAACTTTTTTAACACTGAGTTCGCTTTTTGCTCTAAGTGCTGAGCAGATCGCACAAAAAGCTCACGACAGAGATGAGGGTGATAACCTTAGCTCAAAGATGAGAATGACCCTTATCGACAAAAATAAAAATACAAGAGTGCGCGAACTCAAGACATTTGCGAAAGACAAGGGTGAAGACACCCATAAACTGATGTTCTTTCTTTCTCCCGCAGATGTCAAAGATACGGGTTTTTTGACTTATGATTATGAGGACAGCCAAAAAGATGATGACCAGTGGCTCTATCTTCCGGAATTAAAAAAAGTAAAACGTATCGCTTCAAGTGACAAAAGTTCATCTTTTATGGGAAGCGATTTTTCTTACTCTGATATGACCTCAAGAAATGTACAAGACTATACTTATGAGATCATGAAAGAGCCCCTTGTTAATGGACACAAGACATGGCAGTTGATGGTTGTTCCTAAGAATGAGAGTGTCATAGAAGAGACAGGATACACAAAGTCTATTGTCTTTATCAGACAAGATAATTTTGTCGTTGTTCAAGCCCTAAACTATGTAAAGCTTGGAGGGAAATTGAAGTATATGAAGGTTCTTGGACTTGAAAAGATAGACAATATCTGGACAGTAACAAGGATACAGATGGTCACTAAAAAAGGCAGAAAGACCCTTCATAAGACACTCTTGGAATTTACAGATATTAAATATAATCAAGACTTAGACGAATTGTTTTTTTCTACACGTACACTTGAAAGAGGCCTATAATAGATGTTTAGAAGAGCGCTCTTCATACTAGGCATACTTGCCTTAGTCTCATCTAGCTTAGTTTACGCACTTGAGATGGAAGATGACTTAAGCGGTTTTAGTGAAGAAGCTTCTAGTGACTTGGATGGTTTTGATAATGAAGAAGATGAACCTAGCGTAAAAGATGATAAGAGAAGTGACTCAAAAGAGAATCTCTTGCATCTGAGTGGAAATCTTGCCTTTAAGACCTCCTTTGGATATAAAAAACATAAGGTTGACGGCGTTGATTATTCGGGTTTTAATCAGGCGAAGGCATCTTTATACCTTCAGTTAGACAAAAAACTTTCAGATGATTGGAAGATAAGAATAAGCGGTGATGCTTTTTATGACGCTATTTATGAGCTAAGGTCGCAAGATTATAGACAAGAGGTCTTAGATGATTATAAGACACAGCTAAGATTAGATGATAGTTATATTCAAGGTCGTTTAAATCCAAGAGCAGACCTAAAAGTAGGCCGACAGATCGTTGTCTGGGGTAAGTCAGACAATATCAGAATCACGGATGTCATCAATCCCCTAGATAATAGACTGCCGGGTATGACAGATATAGAAGACCTTCGTCTTAGTGTGGGTATGGCTAAGTTTGATTTTTATCTTTCTCAATGGAATATCTCAGCTATGATAATACCGGAAAACAGGATAATGATAGAAGCCACACCCCGGGGTGAGTTCTTTCCTGTTGATAAGTTCTTCTCCTTGGCTCCTGATCCCTTTTTGCCATTAAAAAGACCTTCTGCTTCTTGGGATAATATGCAGTATGCCCTTGCGGCCAATGGGGTCTTCTCGGGCTGGGATCTCTCTTTTTATGCGGCAGATGTACTTGATCAAAAATGGCATTTTGATAAGGTTCAAGGCTCGGCTCCTCTAAACACTATAAACAGAGTCGTCTCTAAGATAAAGATGTTAGGGTCTGCAATAAATATAGTTCGCGGATCTTGGCTTATAAAGGCTGAAGCGGCTTTTTTAAATGGGGTCAAATATAACAGTACGGCAGATGATAAAAACAGACTTGACACCCTGATAGGCTTAGAATACATGGGAATCCAAGACAGTTCTATCTCTTTTGAAATAGCAAATAGGCATATATTCGATTATGAAGCACAGATGAAACATCAAGCCGATTTTACAGATCAAGATGAGATGCAGAGTGCCTTGAGGTTCAGCCGCTCTTTTTCTAATGACACCCTTAACCTTACGGCCTTAGTGAGTCTCTTTGGCTCGAAGTGGGAAAATGGCGGATTTTCCAGAGTCTGGTTTGAGTATGAGATCATGGATGCGCTCAGTGCCAATATCGGTTTTGTCGATTATATAGGCGGAGACAAGGCTTTTCTAGAAGGCATTAAAGACAATGACAGACTCTTCGCCGACATCAGATACAGTTTTTAAAAGTGTTTTTCTATTGAGAAGGACATCTCTTGCAAT
>CBFDAB010000188.1:0-2496 GCA_965602745.1 uncultured Campylobacterales bacterium | reverse complement strand
TTTTTGAGATATCCAAGAAACTGCACTTCTCTTCTATAAAGAGTTCTATGGCCGCTTCATTGGCTGCATTGACGACAAGCCCGCGCTTAGGATGCTTAAGAAGATCATCTTTGATCTCCCAGACGGGATAACGCTCAGACTTTATCTCTCTAAATTCCAAAGAGCCGACTTCAATAAGGTTTATCGGCTTGAGGATCTGTTCTTCTACCCTGCCCATTAGAGCATAAGAGATAGGAAGTTTCATATCTGCCTTGGCCAAATGTGCCGTTGTTGAACCGTCTTTGAAGTCTATAAGCGCATGTATTAACGACTTTGTCTCGATGACCGCATCATACTTTCCTTCTCCAAAAAGCCAGCGTGCTTCTAATAGTTCAAAGGTCTTGTTCACCATAGAGGCTGAATCTATCGTTATCTTTTGGCCCATAGACCAGTTTGGATGATTTAGAGCATCTTTTAAAGTAGCACTTTGAAGTCTCTTTAAGTCCCAGTCTCTAAAGGCTCCGCCGGAGGCCGTGATTATCATCTTTTCTACAGGACGGCTTTCATTAAGCAGGTACCATAAGCCGAAATGCTCAGAGTCTATGGGCTGGATCTTTGAGACATCCATAAAGGCTCCCGCGGCTACTAAAGACTCTTTATTAGCCAGGGCAACTTTTTTTCCGCATTCGATAGCTTTGAGTGTCGGTCTAAGACCTAAAAAACCGACCAGTGCATTCACCACCAAAGAAGAGTCAGAGCTCCCTATAGCTTCGAGAATACCCTCTTCGCCAGATAAGACGGAAGAGTGGTTCACCTTAGAGATATCTTCTTTAGAACCGACAACGACCATACGGGGAGAGAACTCTTTTATCTGTTGGTTCAGCAGTTCGATACTTCTGCCCGCGACAAGGACATCAATATTTAAATTGAAACGTCTTGCCACTTCCAGACTGTTGACTCCTATGGAGCCTGTTGAACCCAGAAGAATCAATTAGACCAAGCCTCTTAGAAGTACAAGCATGATGATCGCAGAGAAGAGGTATCCGTCAACACGGTCTAAGATCCCACCATGTCCCGGTAAGATATTTCCGCTGTCTTTTACACCGGCCTTACGCTTAAGATAAGATTCAAAAAGATCTCCAAACACAGCAGCAATAGCAGAAAGCAGAGAGATCACAATAGCCTTATCCATGTCAACAAAGCTCACGCCCACAAAGAAGCCCGCAACAGTTGCGATTGAGACACCGCCAATAACACCTTCAAGAGTCTTATTCGGACTTGTCTCACAAAACTTTGTCTTACCGATACTCTTACCCACAAAATAAGCTCCAACATCAGCGCCCGCGACCACGACAAGAAGCCAGAAAAGAGCAACAATGCCATATTCGCTATATAGAGTTAGCATAAATAAGAAACTGGCCGTTGGATAGATGAATGGATAGAAGTACTTAAACTTCAACTCTTGGGTATAAGCCAAGACAGAGGCAAAAATAACGGCTGCAATAAAAAAGAGGTCATCAGCATAAGGATAAAAACCAGCAGCTATCCAAAGAATAGCCGCATAAGCGTAAAGGGTATTGTTCTCAATGCCAAAAAGTTTATTTGCCTCATAAAATGCTACTAAATAGAGTCCTCCAAAGACTAACCACATCACGAAAAAGTTATCAATCAAACCAATAACTATAATCCCCGCTAACAAAGCCAATCCTGTTGTAATACGTTGAGGGTCTATACCTTTTTGCTCAAGCCAATCCATTAAAATCCTTATTGTAAATCATTAAAGGCATTATATCGCATTTAGCTAAGGGTACTTTTTTAAACGATGATTCTAACTTAAAAACAGATGCTTAGTTATATGAATTAAATCATAATATCAACTATGAACTTTGATTTAGAGACGGAAAATTTACTGGATATTTTAAGCTCTCACCCCTGGGATAGCGGTATGGATAGAAAAATACTCTTTTTGAAGAGACGTTATTATGTCTTTGATAATACGCATAAACTTCTTGACGGCGGGCTTATAAGGTACAACCAGACCCTTGATAAGATTTTTATTCATAATGAGGATCTTCGAGGAGAGATGTTTATTACCAGGAATGAGGACGGAAAGATAAGGCTTCAGGGTTCTGTCTTATCAAAACTGGCTGGACTCATTAATATCGATAATCTCTTATCTAGGTATGATAAAGCACTCAAGGCACCCCTGTCCAGAGTAGCCAAGGTAGATAATTACCTCAGCCCCAGCAACATCTATAAAATTTTAAATGCGCAAAAAGAGATAGATTCCTTCTTTTTAAAGAACTTCTCTAAAAATCTTCTCTTTTTTTCACATCTTCAGGCGAAACAACTCTATATAAAACTTTCTCAAAACTACTTTAAAAACTATGAAAGAAGAGTGCTCGAACATATCTCCCTGTATTTTTCTCTTTATCCGCTAAATGAGCAACTTTATGAAGAGCTTTTTATGTTTATTATGGCGATCCTGATTATGGAATTTATGTTGCAAAAGCCACA
>CBFDAB010000187.1:0-2497 GCA_965602745.1 uncultured Campylobacterales bacterium | reverse complement strand
TGTTTTTGATACCGGTAAGCTTATGCAACTCTTCACTAGAACCCTCTAAGATAAGTGTGTTATAAGCCTTTAAAAGAGGAAGACGCTTATCATAAAGTTCTGGAAAGAGCAGCTGATTTTGCTCAAGGTGTGCAGGATCACCACCTGTTTTTTTCCCTTCACTTGGTGAAAAAAGAATATACATACTAAGCCTTGAGTTTTATTTGAAAGTTTATCGTATCTTATTTAAAATCAAATTCAAGAATTTTGCCAAAGTTGTCTTTCTTTCTTAGATAAAGTGCTTACTAAGCTGTTTTGTATAGAATATGCCATATGTAATAATATTTTAAAAGGTTTAAAATGAATGTATTGATTATTTTTCTGTACCTAATCTCTCTTACTTGGGCAATGGCTGATGAGCTTGAAGAAAAATCACTTGGCGTGATTGTAAAGATTGAGGGAAAGGCGAAGGTCTTATCTAAGGCAAGTATCAAAAAACATCAAGCTAAATGCGGTGAAGCTCTTTTCCAAGGAGATAAACTTATTAGCTACAGTAATGCTAAGGTCGTGCTTGAGCTTGCTGATAGTTCCACTATTATTTTAAATGAAAGTTCTGAACTCTCTTTTATTGATAAAAATAATCTGACTCATAATGCAGGTGAGATCTATTATAAGATAAAAACACGCAAAAGCTCTCAGGGATTAAGGATAAAGACACCTTTTTCTATTATGGGGATAAAGGGGACAGAGTTTATTGTTGATGCTAAAGGAAAAGGAGAGATAGCCTTAAACGAGGGCTTGGTTGGCATAGAGTCTTTGCATGCTGACTTTGAACTTCATAAGCAAAAGCTAATGGCTGATTATGAAAAATTCAAAAATGAGCAAAATTCAGCCTTTGAGGCGTATAAGGCTGAAGCTCAGGGAGAAACGGTTGCTTATGTCAAGGAGTTTGACTTAGAAGCAGGAAAGATCTTGCACTTTTTTGAGGCTGAAAACTGTAAAGAAGCCTGTGAGTCTAAGGTTAATGAGAAAGATATGTCAGAAGATTTTCAAAAGCGTTTTGAGATGTATAAAGAGATGATTGAGTAGATGATGGTGAAAGTGAAATACCTAAGCATAATAGTAGTGGTTTCACTTTCTATTTTAACAATATATAAAACTCAGTTAGAACCATTTCACAGTTTTTCTCTTCGTTTTAATGATCTTAATTTTAAGTATCAAGAAAAAAAAGCTTCTTCAGATATTATTTTTATCAAGGTAGATGAGCCGAGCGTGAATCACTTTGGTCGATGGCCCTGGGATAGAGGGGTGCTTGCTGAGGGTATATCTAGGATTGACAGTTCAAGCCTTCTGATCTTGGATATGGTTTTTTCCGAACCCACACAAAATGATGCCCTCTTGGCAAGAAGTCTTGAAGAACAAGATAATAATATATGCGGATTTTTCTTAAGGGATAATTCATCATCTCCTGTTTCTGATTCACAGATAGAGGTCTTAAGCAATTCGAGTCTGGAACGTCTTTCATCTGAACTCGCAGGTGAAAAGCTCTTTTTCGAAGCTAAGGCGGCTGAGATCAACATCGAGCCTATACTCTCTTCTTGTAGCCTCTCAGCGAGCTTTTCTGCTCTAAGAGATAAGGATCAGCTCTTTAGGCAATATCCTCTTGCATTTTCATTTAAGGGTGAGTTGTATCCCTCTATCGGAGTACAGGCACTAAGGATGAGATACAATCAAGACCTCTCTCGAAAAAAATCAGAACATTTTATGCTTGCTGATCATGAGATAAAGACAAATGCTTATGGCTTCTCTATGATCAATTATTATCCCTCTTCATCTTATACCTCCTACTCTTTTTTGGATCTGTACAGGGGGAGTATCCCTGCTGATGTTTTAAAAGATAAGATTATTATCCTAGGGATAACCGAGACTGGGGTAGGGGATATGCGTGCTACCCCGATCGGCATGATACCCGGACCTCTGATCCATGCGACTTTTATCTCAAATGTCCTCAAAAATGAACTCCTGTATCAGAACAGGTACTTAGATCTTGGGCTAATACTCTTTTTTCTGGCCTTGCCTCTGATATTCTTGCTGACCTCTTCAATTGTTAAGCGCGTTATAGTGTACGGCGGAGCGTATATCCTTCTTTTTACTTTGGGAAAGATCGGCTTTATCTATTACAATCTGTATATAGATACCTTTTATCCTCTTTTGGCACTTATCACTTTAGCTATCACCTCAGAGTCACTTCTTTATCAAGCACAAGAACAGCAGTCAAAGTTCATTAAGGGGGCTTTCTCTGCGTATCTTTCCCCCGTCTTGCTGGAGAAACTGATGAAAGAACCTGAGCTCTTGGCTCTTGGAGGAGAGAAGAGGGAGTTGACTATCTTCTTCTCAGATATTCGTTCTTTTACCACTATCTCTGAGACCATGGATCCGCAGAAACTCACTAAGCTCTTAAATCGTTATTTTACCCCTATGAGCGATATCGTGATGAAACATCAGGGGATGATAGACA
>CBFDAB010000186.1:0-2508 GCA_965602745.1 uncultured Campylobacterales bacterium | reverse complement strand
TTTTTTAAAATATTTTTGTAATTCAAGTTTAATCATCAAAAAATAAACTAAAATAACTAAAAAGATTTAGAATGAATCAACCAATTAATCTAATATCATCATCTTTACGATGGACAGTCTACTTTATAAGTGCTCTTTTATTTTCCTATTTTGCTGGCTTCTCAATGCTGGATGACGGACTACGCCATATTGCCTTTTCCGCATATCCTGATATCATGAAGTCCTGGGGAGATGTCTTTCCTCATTCACTTTTTATGAAAGAATATGATCCCTGGCATGTCTGGCACAGTATAATATCTCTCTACCTGGAACTCTTTTCTTATGCTAATGTACATATAGCCATCAATGCCAGCTCTCTGTTCTTGATGATGGTGTTGATTGATCTACTCCTGCGCAGGTATAGTAAGGTTCATTTTGGAACCTTAAGTATTATTCTTGTCTTGTCAATAGTTTTACTGAGTTCTGATCGTTATATCAACGTCCGCCCTGACCTTCTGTCCGGGCTTTATCTTATGGCAGCTCTTCTTTTTACAAAACGCTGGATTCTACTCTTTTTACTGACGCTCTTGTATGCCCCTTCCTATTACCTTTTCTTTCTTTATACGGGGTCAATGGGACTAGTATATCTTGTACTCAAAGAGCACAAAGCCTTTTCTGCAGTCTTTATCGCCTCTTGTATAGGACTTGGTATACATCTCTATCTTGACGGAGAGCCCTTTGTTCAGACTGTAATATACATTTTGGGTGATCAAGGCCTTCGATCAGGCCTAGAAGTCGGTGAGGGAGTACCCCTTTTCACATTTTTAAAAATATTCAACTATTACGTGTTAGTTTTGATCTTAGGTACTATTATCAGTGCCCTCGTGTATAAGTTTCACAGCTACTTCAAACAACAGCCTTTGGCCCTTCTTCTTCTTATAACATCTATATTATGGCTTACACAGGTACGTTACTTCAGTCTGCTCTTTCCATTGATACTTCTGTATTTTATGCTTGAGATAAAACCCTTACTTAAAAATTTTCTATCACGTCATCTCTTATATTATATTTTCAAAATGGGACATATTCTAAAGCGTGCAGCTAAGCAGCCTCTGTTCTATCTCCTTGCCATTCCCTATGCGGCCTTTATGCTTGGTTATTCAATGCATGATGAAGGATCCAAAAAGGCCATGGAGAACAAAGTATATTTTGCAAATGAGAAATTCAATAATAAACGTATCTTACTCAGTGCAATGACAAATGACATATATTATGCACTCTACCAAAACCCAAGCCTGGAGTTTGTCCCCAGCTGCGCTATTGGATGGTTTGAGTCCGGGAACCCAAGGATGAAAGATATTTATATACGTATGATGAGAGAAGAAGGTATACAAGAAGATGAGCTCAAAGAACTTTTAGACTATGTTGGTGCTGATTATTATATACATGCTTTTAATGCCAGAAGACAGGTCTTGTCATTTCAGGAGATCCTTAAAATAGGACTAGAACCTGTATTAATTATTGACAGTAAAATCATTTTCAAGTACAAACAACAATGAAGCCTGAGTTTCTTAGGTTTATACTTGTCGGTATGATCAACACACTTTTTTACTATCTTATCTTTAGTATATTGGTATTTATACAGACTGATTATCGTCTGGCCGTTTTAATAGCTAGCATACTTGGCACACTTTTTAGTTTTTTTAATTTTGGAAGATATGTCTTCAACAACCAGAATAAAAAGTTAATTATTCGTTTCGTCTCAAATTCGGCACTTATCTATTTTCTAAATATTCAGCTGGTAAAAACAATCTATGCGACTTTCGCTTTTAACCTATATGTATCAGGCTTTATTGCCATAATCCCTCTTACCCTACTAAGCTACTTAATCAACAAGTTTTATGTATTTAAGTAGTCTTACGGGCAATTAGCATCAAGTTTTTTCCAACAACTCTTCCAAAAGTGATTTTATCAATCAATGCACTCAGAGGAAAGATGACTCTATCGTAAAATAGAATTGATTTTTTAGACAGGTCACCCTCTTTACTTCCGACAATCTTGTAGACAAGTGCCGCAAAATATCCCAAAAAATCAAAATAACTGCAGTTCTCGATGATCAGTCCATCTAACTCGAAAAGGCTACATAGTTCATCTTTTTCATACCGTCTAAAATGCCCTACCGCCTTGTCCATACTGCTGTATAAAACCATCTTTGCGGGAACAAAGATTCGAAATTCTCCTCCAGCATTCAAATGTTTTAAAAGAGTTTTTACAAGCTTTTTGTCCTCTTCTATATGTTCAAGTACATTAAGTGAATAGATAAGATCAAACATTTCATCTTTAAGATCATCAACAGATCGAAACCTGTTCTCTGTTTTACTCATTTCAAGTTGGACTTGATCTTGTTCAACGACATAGATCCTCTCTTGATGATCAAAACGATTTGAGAACTCTCCGATACCTGCGCCGAAGTCCAAGACCTTTTTATCATCCTCAGACATCACTAGCGCCTCCAACGCATATTGTGAT
>CBFDAB010000185.1:0-2553 GCA_965602745.1 uncultured Campylobacterales bacterium | reverse complement strand
CAACATCTCAGGTATGAGCATTTTCAGTCGATAGTCTTGAATAAATTTCATAATGAAAGTGTAGCAAAAACTTGTTACACTTTCGCATGTATAAAACAGCTCACGATTCACTTTATCAATGGTATAAGACAAATGGACGCCACGACCTGCCTTGGCGTAATATAGCTGACTCTTATAAAATATGGGTCAGTGAGATCATGCTTCAGCAGACGCAGGTAAAAACTGTACTTGAACGCTTCTATTTTCCCTTTATTGAAGCCTTCCCTACTCTGCGTGACTTAGCCTCTGCAAATGAGGATGAAGTGCTTAAGAAATGGGAAGGTTTGGGTTACTACACAAGGGCACGAAATCTTCATAAAACAGCCAAAGTCTCTGAGTATAAGTTACCCCAGACTGTACAAGAGCTTGTATCACTTCCCGGTATCGGTCAAAGTACTGCCCATGCGATTGCTGCCTTTGCTTATAAAACACCTGTGCCAATTATGGATGCTAATGTTAAACGTATATTATATAGGGTCTTTGCAGTTAGAAAGGCATCTGATAAAGAGTTATGGGAGATGGCTTACAACTTGTTTGATGTGAGCCGTCCTTATGACTATAATCAAGCCATGATGGACTTAGGATCGAGTCTATGCAGAGCAAAGCTTGCCTTATGTGAGACCTGTCCCTTTAAGAGTATCTGTAAAGGAAGCGAGAATCATCTTAGCTATCCTGAAAAAAAAGTCAAAAAAAGCCTTCCTATTCGTCAAAAACATATTATTATTCACCAATATAAAAACAAGTTTGCCCTGAAACAGAGAGAAACTCGTTTTTTAAACGGTCTTTGGGGATTTAGCGAATATGAGCATACAGATGAGATCAACTTTTCACAAGTCTTAGGGGAGATAAGCCATACATACTCACACTTCAAACTCAAGGCGAAGGTTCACCTTCATCATGCTTTAATAGAAGAGCATGAGTGGTTCTCTTTAAAAGAGATAAACAATCTTGCCCTCTCTACGGCTGATCATAAGGCCTTGGCACTTCTACCTCACGTCTAAACATGTCCAAAGAAGAGGTCAATTCCAAAAAATATATTATAGTTTGGCCTGTAGTCATGCTTCTTATGATAATTGACACCGGGGCCTATCTCATAAAAGAGCCATTTTCTCCAGATATTTTCCCTCCATCTGATTAAGAAGAGATAATTAAAGACTCTATTCTCTTCTTTTATAAGAGGCGGCTGTGAATTTACTATAATGTTCTGATACTTTGTTTGTCCGTTAAAACCTAGGCTTAGGCTAAAACCTGCATGTTTCCTATGTTTGTAAAACCATTGAGCAAATCCATCATAATGCATACCTTCAACTCCAGACTGACTACCTCTATCTACTACAAAACGCAGAAGTGTATTGTCACTGGTTGGGGTATCTAAGTAAAACTCTGTAATTTCTGAGAATTCTTCCTTGATCGAGTAGGTAAAGGTCTGTTTTGGTTCAAACCTCCATCTTCCAAAACTTGTCTCATACGAATATCGTGCTCTGGCAAAGGCGTCAAAACCCCTCAGTCCTATAGAATATCTTGGCTTTATCCCAAAACGTTTTTGTGAACTTTTTTCAATACCGATAGCAGGGGATTCATTATCATTAGCCCTACCAATATTTTTTGAATTATCTTCATTGAAGTTTTCTATAAAAAGACGAAACTTCTTTCTACTCTTGCCAAGATACAAGCGAGCCCTAACACTACTAAAAAACTCCTCTTTTCCCAAAGAGTTGAACTGTTCAACAAAGCTCACTCTAATATATGATTCATCTCTCTCTTTCAAAAGCTTAGAGGTTAAGAAAAACTCATCCATACCAAGACCCTCTTCTAGGATATCCCTCTGCACTTTTTCCTTCTGACTTAGATTATCCTCATTACTTATCCGTGAAGCTTTGGTAAAACTTTCATTTTTATCTTGAACCTTCACAGGTCCAGTATGGATATCTTTGTCACTATTATTCACATCAGTCGAACTGTTCTTATCACCAAAGAAATCATATACATCAATCACAACATCATCTATACCAATCGCCCATTCATGGACTTTTGCGCTAAAGGCACCGTGATATATATCAATAGTACTTGGTTCTATTAATTTACTACTATTATCCTCAATAAAGGCATGTATAGAAAAATTCAATATAAAAAATAAAAACAGAATATATTTCATACATATAAAATAACTTTTTTTAATATTAACTCTGCTTAATCCATTTGATTTATTCAACTTTTAATTAAGTTTATAAGTATAGGCACAAAGATAAATATATAAATAAAAATAGTGTTATAATAAGATAATTTAAAGCATGGATTCAGATGAAATTTTTATTTAATTTAAAACATTATATTTATACAGGGCTGAGAGAAGTTCTTGTCTATCATCATAACTCTTTGGAATTTAGAGCTAAGATATTTGCTTTGATAATCGCGGCTAACCGTCACTCATCTGAGTGTGAATATACACATGTTCGTCAAGCGGGGATGCGGATTTACAAAGATGAAGACAGAGTAGATATGCTTGTACTTACT
>CBFDAB010000184.1:0-2571 GCA_965602745.1 uncultured Campylobacterales bacterium | reverse complement strand
TGAACCTGTATCCAAGAAGCTTATGGTCTTTGACTAAGATATTAAGTTCGCCCAAACGTGTTCCGTCTTGACCTTCGGACATAAGTACCGTCCCGTTGTCAAGAACGATCTCCTTAGTCGTCTCTTCATGCATACCCGAAGAGAAGATGAAGTCTACGCCAGAAGTCTCTTTGGCAAGCTCAATGTTCTTGGCAAGACCAAGTTCAGAGAGTACGACAAGTACATCAACTTGAGGGCGAAGCTCTGTCACATACTTTTTAAACTCAGCCTCTGCATCTGAAAAGCGTAGCTCATTTGAAAGACTCTTAGACTCAAGCCCGTCTTGGGAAGTAAAACCGATAAAGCCTATTTTTACGCCCTTAATGATCTCTATCTTGTAAGGAGATGCAATATGTTTATCTGTTTTAGAATCATAAAGATTAGCCATAAGAGGATTCCATGGAGCAAGAGGCTTTTCACCAAGAAAAAGCTCTTTAAAACGCTCTGTTCCATATATAAAGTCCCAGTTTCCCGGAGCATAATAGTTGATACCAAAGGTGTTAAGCACTTCGACGACGGCTTCACCTCGGGTGAAAAGTGCCTCTGCGGAACCATGGATGGTGTCACCTGTGTTGATCAGGACAAGATCTTCATCACGTTCTCGCAGATGATTGATAATAGTGTAGAGTCGGGCTAAACCGCCTTGGGTGAACTTCTCCTCACCAAATCTAAGGTTTGCTCTAGGCAAGAGATGCGCGTGTATATCTCCCATATGTGCGAAAGCAATAAAGGTCTCTCTGTCTTTGGGGTCTTTTTGAGACTCAAAGTAGGAGATTCCTGTGATGATAAAAACTACGACAAGTACGAATGCTAATAAACCTTTGTTCATGATGACTTCTTTCAAAAAAATGTATGACAGAAGTCATAACAGATATGTTTTTATTGTGATGCATTATACATAGATATAAAGTGAATCTATACGCGAGGCTTCTTAAAATGGCGAGTTTAGGAGATTATGTCCAAGAGGTAACATAAGTTTTTAGGCTGAGACCAAAACTCCCTCAAGCAGAGGAAAATATTGGCTGAAAATGGACTCTGAAAAGTGTTTAGTACTTTTTGTTTTGGTTGTCGATAAGATCGCTTGGACCAAGGTCTTGGATAAGAGAGTTAAGGTTTTTGAGTGCAAAGAGTTTCAGGCCTTCGCCTTTTTCATTTTTGAGTTCATTTGAGAAACCACTTTTAGAAAAGATGACAAAGATATCAGCCTTAAGGTCAGCCTCTTTACAGCTCTCTTTGAGCTTAGTCAGGTCAGACTTCTTTGCCTTGGACTTGGAGATCTTCCACGTTCCGGCGATAACCTTGCCTGACTTCGTCTTTGCCAAGATATCTATCTCGTGTGTCTGATCCCAGTAAGAACCGATCTTGATGATAGGATCATCTTTGAAACTCTGCTTTATAAGTTCCATCACAAGTCTTTCATAGATGAAGTTTGAAAAGCCCTGTTCGCGGTTTGCCAAGGCAGTCTCAAACTCTTTAAAATCACCTTCTTTAATGGTCTTATAATAAGGAGAGATAGAAGCAAACCAAAAACGCATAAAAGGAAGGGTGAAAAGAAGCTTGTCTGAGACCTCTTCTTTTTCATTTAGAGGCTTGGCCTGAGGCTTGTCTCTGTCAAGAAGGTCATTCTCAACAAGAAAGTCTATAGACTCTTCACCCTGAGATCTTCCGACTTGAGCCTTCTTAAATGCAGAATGCTCACGTCTGTCCCCCGTTGCAAGTGCGCTAAGCAGAGAGTGATGGATCTTATTGCTCTGAGTGATCTTGGTAAGGTCTCCATGAATATATCTATAGTTATTCAAGACCTTGTCTTCTATCATCTCGTCAAGAGGTATATCCGTATCAACAGTCCATCCCATCCCGCCAAACACAGCAAAGTATTCTATGGCCTCTTCAATGTTTTTAGGATTGTTCTGAAAACAAAATGAGCGAAATTGTTGGTGAAGGGAAGGATGTTTTGACATGGAAAAAGACCTTTGGGTTTAATTAGTGTAATTATAGCTTAATACTTGCTGGCTGGTTATTTTTTGCTAGGTTTTAGAAAAAATATCTCTTCTACAGATGAGGCATAAGGTTTAAAATATCCAAGGTCTTTGTCACATCATAAATAGCGCTGTGATACTGCTCATCATCAAAGTCAATCTCATAAAACTCACAGGTCTCTATTAATTTCGGGTTTTTAAGATTCCCCTTCGCGTTGACTGCTTTAACGATCTTTTTGTTTTCTTTCATCGTGCAAAAATGCTTCTCAAATGATACAAGACTTCCCAAATGGCGAAGCTCAAAAGAGATGTTATGAGCGACCAGAGTCTGCGCACCCTGACAAAAATCCACAAAGTCCAGATCATCTTCAAAATAGGCATCATAAGTTGCATTATCGCGAAACTCTTCTATTCTTGCAGGCGTGAGCTTATGCACAGCCAAAGCATGAAAATTGACATCATATTTTGAGTAGTAATATCTATGAAAGGTGTCTGTTACGATGTAGTTATGATCTTTCTTCTCTACTCTGAAGGCAGCGACTTCTATGACATC
>CBFDAB010000183.1:0-2573 GCA_965602745.1 uncultured Campylobacterales bacterium | reverse complement strand
GCATCTTCTAAAGAGTGCATCTTGTAAGTCCCGCATTGATAGATGTTAAGTTCAGGAATATCTGACTGACTTTGAACTTTTTTAACATCTTCCATAGACTCTTTCCATGCCTTGGCAACCTCTTCTTCTGATGGTGTACCGATAGTACTCATATAAAAACCAGTACGACATCCCATAGGAGATACGTCAATAATCTCTGTTGTTTTGGAGTTCAAATGATTACGAATAAAACCTGCAAAAAGATGCTCTAGAGTATGAATACCCGTCTCATTCATCATCTCTTTATTTGGCTCATAAAAACGCAGGTCATAAACTGTGATATTATCACCTGATGGTGTTTTCATCTTTTTAGCAAGACGTACGGCCGGAGCTTTCATAACAGTGTGGTCAACTGTAAAACTGTCTAATAATGGCATATTTTTTCCTTGAGGATTAATTGTGGTAATAGTAGCAGATTATTTTTAAATAGTGGCTAATTTAGGAGTCTGATAAGTGAATGCAGGGGCTTGGATTAAGATTTGAAGCGCCAGGGCGCTTCAATAAGGAAAAAAGATTAAACTTTAGCTTCTTGTAAACATATTGTTTACATAGCAATATTCATACAGACAATAATATAGATCTCTTTGGCTCAGATGCAACGAGGTCTGCCTTACTGAGGTTAAAAGTAATAATGTACTTAGTACTCTTTTTTTCATGTGCTCTAAAGTCGGCTATATCAATGCGTGCCGGGTCAATGATTAGAATATACTCAGGACTCATGACTTTTTGAGATATATTTCACAGCTTCAAAGGCATTTATTTCGATAATATCGGTTAATGTTAATAATTCCTCGAATTTATCATATCCCGAAGTCACGCCAACAGATTTCACACCTGCTCTTTGTGCAGATTCGATGTCAAGGCGTGTATCGCCGATCATCCAACACTCTTCTTTATTACTATTCATAATTGACATGGCTTTTTCTATAGGTTCAGGATGCGGTTTTGGGTGTTCAACATCTTCCCTTCCAATCAGGACTTCAAATGCATCCATTAGTCCATAATATTCTAATAATTTACGTGAATAGAGTCCTGTTTTAGTCGTAACAACACCCAATCTGGCGATTTTCTGCGCCTCCTGAATTGCCTCGACTGCATAATCCAACAACACTGTTTTGTCCGTATATATTTTTTGATAGTGTTCTTTATAGGTCTTTACATAGTCCCAAACCAGGTTTTGCTCAATTCCAAGGTCTAAATACATAGAATCAAGAGGATGTCCTATCAATCTTTTTATCTCTTCATTTCTTGGATGAGGCTGATTATAGACATCAAAAGAGTTATGAAAACTTTCTAAGATTGCTTCTGTTGAGTCTATTAATGTTCCGTCTAAATCAAATAGTATCGTCATCTTATTCCTTTATTTTGTGCGGCTTCGCCTGAAATATTTCTTCGCGACTGCCACGGCTTATTTTCCACTCTATCTGGTTATGCCAAAAGCCGTTTACTGTTGGCTCTATCGGAGAGATATTTTTATTGACTACACTGATGCTGTTTGGGATATATAAGAAGAGATAGGCATTATCATTCACAACCTCTTTAAATATCTCTTTTTGAACTAGAGAAAGTTTTTCTCTATCTATAATTCCCTCAGCTTGTTTGATTAGTTTATCTACTTTCTCATTTTTATAGCCTATAAAATTAAAGGCTCCGGGCTTGTCGTTATCAGAGTGCCATACAAGGTAAGGATCAGGACTTAACGAAAGTGACCAACCCAGAAGTACAGAATCAAACTCCCTTGGAAAAACGACCATATTTAAAAAGGCCTGCCACTCCATAACACGTAGATTTACCTTAACTCCGATGCGTGCAAGCTGATGCTGAATAATCTGCGCAGCGTAAGGACGAACCTCAGAAGAGTTAGAGGTTGCAATCTCAAATTCAAAAGGGTGTTCTTCATCATATCCGGCTTCTCTTAATAATCTTTTTGCTTTTAAAAGATTTGGGCTTGGTGCTTTAACTTCATTATTAAAGGCTGCACCCCCGGGTAAAAAAGGACCCGTACAGATTTGTCCATGTCCTAAAAACAAAATGTCAACCAGTTCTTGTCTGTCAATACCCAAAGAAAGAGCCTCTCTCACGCCTCTATCTTTAAACTTCTCTTCTCTTAGATTAAAACCCAAATAAGTGTATGAGTGTGAAATCTGTTCAATTTTCTGGTACTGTTCAAAGAAGCTTTTATCTACCTGTCTATCCAACTGCATCGGCTCAAGTGAACCAATATCTATCTGACCTGAGCGAAGCATTAAAAAACGTGTTGTGGGATCGGCTATAACATGAAAAGAGATCTTCTCTATATAGGGTTTATGCTCAAAATAATCTTCATTCGCACTAAGTTCGATATTTTTTGAGAACTCTAATTTTGTGAGTTTATATGGGCCTGTTCCTATGGGTTTTTTATTAAAAGACGAGCCCATAATATTTTCTTCATGTTCCAGTATATGCTTGGGAACAATCTGCATCATCCATGTCTCTAAGGCTTTGAAATAAGGCTTTTTATAGATGACTTCAAATGTAAACTTATCAAGAGCCTT
>CBFDAB010000182.1:0-2638 GCA_965602745.1 uncultured Campylobacterales bacterium | reverse complement strand
ATGAAGTTTGGCATATCCTTCTAAGAGCTTTTGATGTGTTTTAAAACCCTCAAGACTCAGACCCGGGCTATGAAGTCCGTGAAAGATCTCTTTTTGGCTGATTATATCGGCACAGATATCTAAGGTCTCTTTTGAGTACATCAGCTCCAGGCTAGGCGCATACTCTTCATAATCTTTTTTTCTATCAAGTCTTATCTCAAGAAGGGCTTGAAGACAGCGGTGATGAAGGGTGCGTTTCTCATCCAGGTCTGAGATATGTAAAGACCAGCTGTTCCACTCTTTTGCCGACTCAAAATCCCCAAGAGCCAGAAACAACATAGCCTTAAGCTCACCTATTTGAAGTCTTGCCCAATGCGTATCCTTATCAGGCACAATACCGATAAACTCGGCAACATTTTGCAAGTCATTAAATGCTCCCTCTTCAAGCTCGGCCAAAAGGTTCTCATAATCATCTTTTTCAAGACTTTTAAGACTTAGTATCGCCTCTCTGACAAGAGCTCCTTCATTGTTATTGCTCCACAAAAGATCATCAACAGGATATATATCAGACATACCCGGTACGATGATACGGCAGGCATATACGTCTAAATGTTCATAATCAGCTATATAGATATCAAATCCATTCTCATGGATGATGTTTGAGAGGTATTCTTCTTCACTGTGTGTATCAGAGTCATGGTTCCAGTCAACAAAGTCATAATCACTCTGCTCTTTAAAGAAGTCATAAGAGATCAATCCCGAGGAGTTAATAAAATGCTCTTCCAGGTTATTTGGATCAGAAACCTCATCCATGTTGAACGAAGGCGCTTGAAAGTCATCTAACATATCCAGATCTCTTCCTTGAAGAAGTTCCGTCACTGTTCTCTCTAAGGCGACCTCGAAACATGGGTGCGCTCCAAAAGAGGCAAAGACAGAACCGTCTTTTGGGTTGATAAGGGTCACTGAGATAACCGGATAGATCCCGCCCAAAGAGGCATCACATATACGAAGATGATAACCATGTGCCTCCAAGGCGCTTATCGCCTCTTTTGTCTGTGGAAACCTGTCTATCACTTTTTGAGGGATAAGAGGAAGGCAGATACCCTCAGAGATGATCTTGTTCTTTGCATATCTCTCAAAGATCTCAGAGAGGGCTTGAACACGTGCTTCACTCTTTGTATTTCCCGCCGCCATCCCGTTACTGACATAGATATTACCGATGAAGTTCACAGGAAAATAGATACTCTGCTTATCCGCTTGTCTCTCAAAAGGAAGGGCGCATATACCTCTCTCCCCCGCTCCTGAGTTCGTGTCAAAGATAGAAGAGGGAAGAAGTTCATCCTCGGGGTCATAATACTGCCACAGAGTCTCGTCCAAAAGACCCTCAGGCATCTCTTCATGGCTGTTATCAAACCACTTCTCGTTCGGGTAATGCACAAAGTCCCCCTTGGCAAACTTCTCACCCAGATAATAGTCTGCGAAGAAGTAGTTGCACGAGAGACGTTCAAAATATTCTCCCAAGGCACTCGCCTCGCAAGACTTCTTACTCGCACCCTTGCCGTTTGTGAACATCATCCTGTAATCACTGTCATGAAGATGAAGCGAATGGACATAAGGAACAGGGTTCAGTACAGAGGCCGCTTCAACACTGATGCCTATAGCCTTAAGCTTTGCATACATAGTCTCAATAGTCGATTCTAAGTCCCTGTCCTTGCCCTTGATAAATGTTTTGTTTCCCATAATCCTTATCCCTCTCTCATACATAAGATATGTGCTACATCGATCTGTTCTTCATACTTCACAAAGGCCGAAGTTTTCTTCACCCTCGCATGTACCGTCATCCTGTCAGCCAACTCATTTCCCTCTAAACCCGAATGGGCTTTGATATGGGAGAGCTTGACCTTTGACTTTATCTGATTATAAAGCGCGTAAGACTTTTGAATGATCTCAAGGTTTTTGATCTCTCCGCCTTTTTTTGTCCAGCCTTTTTTTTCCCAGCTCACAGCCCAAGTCTGAATACAGTTGATAGAGTACATAGAGTCACATCGTATCTCGACCCTGTTTCCCTTTTCACTCTCTTTTTGAGCCATAAGAAGAGAGTGATAAAGAGCATTTAGCTCGGCCGTGTTGTTCGTTCCCATGCTCTCATACAGACCATACCAAAGCTCACTGACCCGACCGCCTCTGTAAACAGCCACACCCGAACCGGATTTTCCGGGATTTGGAGAACAGCCGCCATCACAATAGATAGACACATCCCCAGTTACAGGGCTTATATCTGCTTCTTTTTTCTCTTCTCTTACAGAAGGTATCTCTGTAGGAGAGATATTTCCAAGTTGACGAAACTTTTGCAGAGCCTTATAGTTTTTAATGATCTTGTCTTGGTTGACCTTAGTAGAGATACCCTTGAGTAAAACAAAAAGTTCGGCTCTTGCATCAGAGACACTCTTACCCAGTGCAAGTTCAAACCATAACTCTTTTTTATCCAAATCTATGTCTAGTAAGATAAGCTGATTATCGCTTATCTCAGAAGGATCATTAAGGCCTAAGGATAAAAATGTTTCACTCACAATCTGCATAAAGTTCCTTGATATGTTTTGGCGCCATTATAACATATATGCCCTCTCACAGACCCATGCATAAGCTCACATAATACATA
>CBFDAB010000181.1:0-2723 GCA_965602745.1 uncultured Campylobacterales bacterium | reverse complement strand
ATAGGATTTCTATTTCATCATCAGATAGAAGAGATGTTTTCTGCCAACAGCATTGTCTTATGGATGATCGCAACGGGAGTCTTCTTTTTAATTGTGGAGTTCTTATACTTTAAACGAGGGCATACTACGGCCGAACTTGAAGAGGTGACGTACAAGCAGGCTGTCTCAATCGGTTTTATTCAGGCTCTTTCATTGATACCGGGAGTCTCCCGTTCGGGAAGTACGATTTTGGGAGGAATGCTTCTTGGTATGAAACGCGAGACAGCGATGAGTTTCTCATTTTTATTGGCGATACCGACAATGACAGCAGCTTCTGGATATACACTTTTAAAAGATTTTGACACACTCGCTTTTGACGGTATGACTTTGATTCTGATCGGTTTTATCGTTTCATTTCTTGTCGGATGGGTAGCAGTCAAGAGCTTTTTAGCCATTGTCTCCAAATATAACTTTACACCCTTTGGAATCTATCTGATTGCATCTGGGATTTTATTTTCCATATTTGGAGTTGAACTCTAAGCTAAAAAGCTGAGAAAAAATGGAATAAGATTTGCTTTCTCTTAGTCGGTTATTATATAAACCCTTAGAAGGATTAAGAGATGCCATTAAAAACGCACAATTTACTTGAACGCTTATGTGAAACACTTGACTTATTTTTCTATAAGTACAGTGAAAAAATTTTATAAACTATTGTAGAGGCAAAGCCCTCTGCAACTCCTCCTTTGAACTCAACTTTACTTTTCTAAAGAAACTTTTTTACTTCGCAAAAACCGCTTCCGCCAGTTTTCAAAAGTCCGTTTCACTTTTCCCTCATCATCTTGATAACCTGTAATACCGGCTTGGCATTTGCAAGCGCTTGTGATCTATGTGAAAGCTTTGACTTAACTGTATCATCAAGTTCTCCTAAGGTCTTATCATATCCCTTCGGTATAAAACAAGGGTCATACCCAAAACCGGCATCTCCTCTAGGTTCTGTGATAACATCTCCATACATCCAACCATGAGTGGTATACTCTCCCTCTTTTGAGACTATAGCTATGGCTGCCGTATAAAAAGCAGGAGAGGTCTCATAACCTTTTTCTTTGACTGCCTTCATAAGTTTATAAAGATTGTCCTTGTCACTGGCATCAGGTCCCCCATAACGAGCCGACGAGACTCCCGGTGCTCCGTCCAAAACTTCAACACTGATACCACTGTCATCTGAAAATACGATAGCTTCCTCATCGCCTAAAGCCTTATATACAGCGCGCGCTTTGATCAAGGCATTACCTTTAAAATCAGGCTCATCCTCAATGATCTCAAATGGTTCAATCAAGTCACTGTAAGGGATCACTTCAAAATCGCTGTACATATGCGTTATCTCTCTTACTTTTCCCCTGTTACCCGTTGCTAGTACTAGTTTCATATTAACTACTTTCATATTAAGATTATAAATAGAGGTTTACTTAAAAAAAATTCACTATAATGGCGTAATTTTACCAAAGGTAGGTTATTTATATGTTTAAAACGATTTGGCCACTCTCAGCAATCTTGGCATTGCGTTTCTTAGGTCTCTTTTTAGTTCTTCCGATCTTATCTGTTTATGCAATGGGTATGGAAGGGGCAACAGCTCTTTTAGTCGGTGTCATTGTCGGTGGATACGCACTGACTCAAGCGATTTTTCAAGTTCCTTTTGGAAGCATAAGTGATAAGATAGGTCGCAAGCCGACACTTGTCTTTGGTCTTCTTGTCTTTTTAGCAGGTTCAATTCTTTGTGCCGTAAGTGATAGTATTTATCTATTGATGCTTGGACGTTTCTTGCAAGGTGCAGGGGCTATCGGTTCGGTTATCCCGGCGATGATCTCTGACCTTGTTCCTGAAGAGTCTCGCGGCAAGGCTATGGCGATGATGGGCGGTTCAATCGCTCTAAGTTTTGCACTGGCAATGGGACTTGGACCTGTTCTTGGAGCTGCTTACGGTGTTCCTTCACTTTTTTGGATCACATCTGCAATGGCAATTTTGGCTATAGTCTTAGTATTTGTAAAAGTACCTACTCCCCCGCGTATCCATCATGTTTATCATGATAAGATCAAGACAAAAGATATATTCAAAGACCCTAACCTTTTAGGTATGTTTGTTATCAACGGAATGCAAAAAGGCCTGATGACCATTGCCTTTGTCCTTATACCTCTCATTATGACAGGCAGCCTTGAAAGCGGTGGATTTGCATGGGAAAAATCTGAACTATGGATGGTCTATCTTCCGGCAATGATCTTTGGACTTATTGCTATGGGACCTGCAGCTGTATTTGGTGAAAAGCACAATAAGGCTAAGCAGATCTTTTTAGTTTCTATAGTTCTTTTTATCACTGCATTTTTATTAATGGGACTATCAACTTCATCAACTCTGTTTATTGTCGGTGTTGTTTCTTTCTTTATCGGTTTTAATATGATGGAACCTCTTGTTCAGTCTATTATCTCAAAATATGCGAAGGTTCACCAAAAGGGTACGGCTCTTGGTATCTCCAACACAGCTGCTTACTTTATGACCTTTATCGGCGGAACCTTTGCTGGATTAATGTTGGATTATGCCAATAGAGAGGTTCTTGGGCTTAGCCTAGCAGTTATAGGTCTTCTTTGGTTGATCTGGACAGCGATGAAACTTTCAAACCCTATCAAACATGCGCATCTTTATCTCCCGACAGAAAAAGTAAACATGGAAAAACTTGAAGCCTTAGAGCATGA
>CBFDAB010000180.1:0-2726 GCA_965602745.1 uncultured Campylobacterales bacterium | reverse complement strand
TGAGTGTTCAAATGAGTATAAAAATCCATCTTTTTTGGATAATACAGGAGTCAGTGCAGTATGTCGTGCGCTCTTATTTCAAGCTGATATCATGGGGCAGCTCAGCAGCTCAGCAGCTTGGATGAGGGCTAAAAATGGTGTTGACAGATCATTAGTCATATAATATATCGAAGGAAAACTTAACTTTTTTTATTCTAAAGTAACACTTTTTCAGAAGCGGAGCGGACTTTAGAAAACTAGCCGTGGCGGTTTTTACGAAGTAAAAAAGTTTCTTTAGAGAAGCGAAGTTAATAAAAGAAGTCTGTTACTCTACAATAACAGACTTTACTGAAGAAATCCGTTTTTCTACTCTACAGTTACGGATTTTGCAAGATTACGAGGCATATCAACATCATTTCCTAAACGTACAGAAATCTCTAATGATAAGAGTTGAAGAACAACCATCATCTCAAAAAACTCATGCATATAGTGGTTTCGCTTTGAAGTCTGGATAAAATCATCGGCCTTGTCAAACTCACGTGAAGAGATCGCACAGATAGTACTGTCTCTAGCAGACAGCTCTTCTACATTAGACTTCGTCTTATCATATAAGAGGCTTGTCGGCATTAAGGCAATAGTGTAAAGACCCGGATCAGCCAAGGCTATAGGCCCGTGTTTCATCTCACCTGATGGATATCCCTCGGCATGAAGATAAGAGATCTCTTTAAGTTTTAAAGCACCTTCGAGTGCCAGTGGAAAGAAAACATCTCTTCCTATAAAGAAGAAACCGTGTCCATGCAGATAACGCTTAGAAAGGCGACGGATCTTTTCATGCATCTCATCTGTAACAAGAACGGTTGAAGGGACTTCTCTCAGTAAGGAGATATGTTCGGCTATCTGTGTTGATGTAAGGCTTGAACGAAGCTTGGCCAGGTAGAGTGATAGCATCCAAAAGACAACCATCTGAGTAGCGAATGCCTTTGTAGAAGCGACACCTTTTTCAATGCCCGCGCGTGTTAAGATGGATGCATCAGCCTCTCTTACCATAGATGAATTATCTACATTACAGATAACTAAAGACTTAAGACCTGCTGCCTTTGCCATCTTCAGTGTTTCAAGAGTATCGGCGGTTTCGCCGCTTTGGCTGATCACAACAAAAAGAGTATCTTTAGACATAAGAGGTTCTCTATATCGAAACTCAGATGCAATCTCAACAGAACAACGGATCTTTGAATATCTCTCAAAAAGGTAAGAAGCAGCCAGAGCAGAGTGGTATGATGTTCCACAGGCACAAAGTTTTATCTCATTGATCCCGTCAAAGAGATTCTCATCCAGTTCTTCAAAATGAATGGCATCTTCATACAAACGTCCCATCAAAGTATCAGAAATAACCTGAGACTGCTCATAAATCTCTTTTTCCATAAAGAACCTGTATCCCTCTTTTTGAGCCGAAAGCTTTGATGTAGGAAGCGTTTTGAAAACAGGATCGATTTGTTCATATGTTTCATTATAGATTTTAATAGAATCAGCACTTAGATAACCGTTTTCACCGTCATTAAGATAGACAACATCTGTACACAGACCGATTAGAGGTGTGTCAGAAGAGGCAAAATGTTTTTCACCTCGGGCAACACCGATAAGCATAGGCGAACCGTGCTTAGCAAAAAATATCGTATCAGGAGCAGATTTAGTGATCAATAAAATGGCATAAGCCCCTTCAATCTCATCCAAACTTGCTCTAAAAGCGCTAAGCGGATCATGTGTGCGTTTCAAGTGTGATTCAAAAAGATGAACGATGACCTCAGTGTCTGTCTGAGATAAAAAGTGTGCGCCCTCAGAAATAAGTCGCTGTTTAAGTTCTTGATAATTTTCTATAATACCGTTGTGTACAACATAAGAGTTCTCACCGACGTGAGGGTGAGCATTAAGTTCTGTAGGTTTACCGTGCGTTGCCCAACGGGTATGGCCGATTCCTATAGAAAAACCTTCAGGATCAAACTCTTTAGTCTTATCTTTTAGGTTTTTTAGTTTACCTGCAGCCTTAAAAATGGAAAAATTATCATCTTGTAGCACGGCTATACCGGCTGAGTCATAACCTCTATATTCAAGCTCTCCAAGTCCTTCAAGAAGGATGTCTTTAATCTTGTTCTTTCCTATATATCCGACGATTCCGCACATTATTAAACCTTATTCACTAAATCATTAATTATTTTTTCAGCATTATGACAAACATTTCCGTTTTTTTCAATCAAAAATTGATCACGTACACGATTCTTTATCGTATGTACCTTTGCAGTAGCAATATCAATCTTCTTATCATCAAAGCTCTTTATCACATAAGCGAGCAGACCGCTTTGATCAACTGTATTGATACTGAGTCGTGCATAGGTGTTTGAATGTTCACAATCTATAGAGATCTCACTCTCTTTTATCCGAGGCTGGATGAGTTCAACCTTCTTTTCCATATCAAAGGCATCATCAATAATATCTTCAATACGGAAGGTGTCATCCTTATCAAGCGCCTGTGAAAATTCAATCTTAAAGTACTTGATATCCTTATACAGTTTAAAGATCTCCATAGCCGCAATATTTAAAAAGCTTAGCTTTCCCAGAAGATAGCCAAGATTAAGAGGAATGTTTTTATATATCTCGATTACCAAGTTCGGCGCATGCGTGATTGTGTAGGTATATCTGTCTAGATTATTGGCCTTTTTAAAAAACTCCACAATCTCAAGAGGTTTATGTTT
>CBFDAB010000179.1:0-2811 GCA_965602745.1 uncultured Campylobacterales bacterium | reverse complement strand
GAAGCTTTCCACACGGCTTATGCCTAACCCTTATCATGACTATCCCTATCTTCTGATAGAGAACTTTTTGCCAGAGTCCATGTGTGAGAATATTGTCGATTATGCGATCAAGTCTTCAGATGTGCAAGAAGCTAAGGTGAAGACGAGGATCTTGAACAGTGTTGTCAATCCAAGTGTGGATGAATCAATTCGAAAGACGGTTATTCATACGCTTCCTGAGACATTGTTAGTAGAATATGAAAAAAGTTTTAAAAAGCATCAAGGAAAAATAGAAGACTTTTTCAGTATTGCCTTGACGACATCGACCAAGGTCCAAGTCCTTGAATACACAAAAGATGCTTTCTATATCAAACACGCAGATGATTCAAATGAGCTGGTAAATACAGAAGGAGAAACGGTGGGGTTTTTGCAAGTTGCCCCGCAACGTAAGATCAGTACAATATTGTTTACGACCTCTTATGATGAAGACTCTGCTGACAATAAGCACTTTAACGGGGGAGAACTGCTCTTTAATTATCTTTTTGATGCCCAAGGAGAGCCTATAAGGTTTCGTCCAAAAGCAGGTGACATGCTTGCCTTTCCGAGCAATCCAATCTATAGCCATGAGGTCTTACCTATCAAGGAAGGCTATCGTTTAAGCCTTGTGCAGTGGCACAATGCTATTGTCTCCTGATGCAAGTGCTCTAAAAAATAGATAAGCCTGTTTTTGTTGTAAAGAGTTCCAGAGCCTTAGTTCCTGCCAGTGAATTTCCCTGTTCATTCAGAGCAGGGGAGAAAACGGCAATACTCATCTTTCCCGGTACCACTGCGACAATACCCCCACCGACTCCACTTTTTCCGGGGAGTCCTACCCTAAAGGCAAAGTCGCCGGAGGCATCATAATGGCCGCAGGTCAGCATAACTGCATTGATACGCTTTGCCTGTTGCGGTGTAATGAATGTTTTATTGGTTAATGGGTCTGTTCCACCATTGGCAAGATAGAGCATTGAACGGGATAACTCTTTGACATTCATCTCTACCGAGCAGTGCTTAAAATAGGTCCTCAGAACGTCAGACACATTGTTGTCCATATTTTCAAAGCTCTTCATGAGGTTTGCCAAAGCAGCATTGCGAAAGCGGTGTTGCATCTCAGATCTTGCTACTTTCTCATTCACATCAATATTCGTATCATCACTGATCTCTCGTATAAAAGAAAGGACAGCATCTAAGGCTTTATTGGCACCTTGGTAGTGGGATATTAGACTGTCTGTCACAACAATAGCACCGGCATTGATAAAAGGATTGCGGGGTATTCCTTCTTCGTACTCTAACTGCACTAGAGAGTTAAAAGGGTTTCCTGAGGGTTCCCTCCATACTCTTCTATAGAGGTCTTTACCGTAAAAATGAAGGGCAAGAGTAAAGGTAAAGACCTTGGAAATACTTTGAATGGAAAAAAATGTTTCATCACATCCAATGCTGTAGACATTACCATCATGACAGGTGATTGCCATAGCAAACTGTATAGGGTCGACTTTGGCTAAGGCCGGAATATAATCAGCGACCTTGCCTTCTGGAAGAAGGGGCTGTACCTCAGTGTGTATCTCTTCTAATATTTTCTGAAGATCCATCTCTATCCTTTGCAAAAGCTTGTCTTTAATTGTAGCTTCGTCTTGCTTAGGTTAAGATGGACCAGCGTTCTTTTCTCCACTTCTGCTGCATCTGTTTTGTTAAGAATGTCCAGGTGACAAAGCGACTTGTCTTTTGACCCTGTTTCATCTCTATAGTCTGTACTTCAAAGGCATTAACTTGTTTAAGAACCTTGTAGATGACATCCAGATTATCTTTTTTAGAGACAAGGCTTGAAAACCAGAAACAGTTTTGCGCATACTTCTTACTCTCTTTGATCATCTTTGTGATAAAGGCTATCTCACCGCCGGGATACCAAAGCTCATTTTCCTGTCCGCCAAAGTTAAGAGCCTTGGGAGAACTTTTTCCAAGGTTTCGGTTTTTTCTCTGTGTCCCTCTGGAGGCATCTTCTTCAGACTTATGAAAGGGAGGATTACAAAGAGTAAAGTCGAAGAAGTCATCTTTATGGATAATGCCTGTGAAGATATGATCAGGATTGTTTTGCAGGCGAGATTGTACTTTTTTATCTAAGCAAGAGTTGTTATCTATGATAGCCTGAGCCGAAGCTATAGAGACAGGATCTACGTCTGCTCCGACGAAGGACCAGTCATAAACACTGCTTCCCACAATAGGATAGATACAGTTGGCTCCCATACCGATATCAAGACCTTTAATCTTCTCTCCATTTGGAATCTTGCCTTCATTTGATCTGGCCAAAAGGTCTGCTATGTAATGAATATAATCAGCTCTTCCCGGAATCGGCGGACATAAATAGTTTTTAGGAATATCCCACTGTGTTATCTTGTAGAAATGAGAAAGAAGAGACTTGTTTAAAAGTAAAACAGCTTGAGCATCAGAAAAATCAATAGAGAAATTCCCATACTTATTGAGACTGACAAAGGGCTCAAGTGACGGTTCGCTTTTTATAAGTGCATTAAAGTCGTAATTAGAATTATGGAGGTTGCGTGGATGCAGACCTTTATCAGTTGTTTTTGTCATATTTGTCTTAGATGTATTTTTCGTATTATACTATGAGGTCGATGAAAGTCTGTTGATGAAGACAGATAAAAGAGGTGTAAACGCGAAGATGTATAAGTCCGCAGACACTCCGTTGGACTTATATCAAAAAGCGGGCTCCTTTTATTGAGTAATAAAAATTCTTGCCGGCATAAATTCTTTTTTCTCTCCACGTTCAACAGGTTTGTT
>CBFDAB010000178.1:0-2862 GCA_965602745.1 uncultured Campylobacterales bacterium | reverse complement strand
GATAAAGGAGATCATAAACAGTCCAATATAGCCTGTGCTAAAGAACTTCAAAGTGGTTGTCTTTCTGTTCCATGACGGGCGTGCAGAAATAGCGTAAATCTTTGCCTGTGAATAGATTCCTGCTATACCGACGACTAAGGTAAACAACTCAAAAACAATACGTAATGATTTTGCTGCCTCAAAGAAATACAAGCCTGCATTCAGTGTCATTAGCATGGTAAACAGCCCAAGTGCTATAGCTTCACGGCTTAACCAGCTGTTTTTATAGTTCTTCATCGCAGTCAAGGCTAAAAAAGGACGGCCCAAATGCAGCGCCGATAGAGGCAGGCCAATCGCAGCAGGGATAAAAACAGCTAAAGCCATAACCAGACTCGGCTCTGTAAAGCCAAAGAGTGAGAGAGAGTCCCCCAAGAAAAGAGCCAAAAATGCACCCAGACTCACCTGCGTTAAAACGGTCATAAAGACCAGTGGAAATTCAGGGTGAAAAGGTTTGAGAAGATGCTCATCAGCCTCTTTCATCTCTTCTGGAAGATTATAGGGAAGAGTAAAACGTGTTGTAGAGTTGGTTATGCGGGCATCTGTCAGATGAGGCATATTCCCCTGTTCATCCATCTCATTCTCGATCCACTCTTTGACATCAACAGCTTCTATCTGAATCGCTCCCGCCGGACAGGCTTGAACACAGGCAGGACTTTGATCTTGTTCTAGTCTTTCATGACACATATCACACTTTGTAACGATCTTACGCTCATGATGGAATACAGGCACCTCGTAAGGGCAGTTCCATGTGCAGTAGTGACAGCCTATACAGGTCTCGTCTTCATGAAAGACAACACCATTGTCAAACTTGATATAACTCTCTGTCGGACAGCCTATTAAACAAGCAGGATCGACACAGTGGTTACAAGACATAGAGTTAAAGAGTTGAACCGTTTGTGGAAATTCACCACCCTCAATCTCGCCTACACGTCGCCATTTTATATCAGAAGGATTATTATTTTGTTCATTACATGCGACTTCACAACATCTACACCCTACACAGGCCGTTGCATCAAAATGGAATCTGTATTGTTGGCCTTCTTCAAGTTTAGGCAAATCAATAGAATAATTACCACACTGCATGCCTGTTTGGGCTTTGTGATCTAAAAAACTGTCTAAAGGAGTGTTCAATTTAATACCTTATATATGTTCATATTTTAATTGCCAAAATAATAACACAGGATAAGAGCATCAAAGGAGAAGTTCTGATTAAAAAATAAGCATTCAAGACCTTAGTCTTATATAAGCTGCATATATAAGATTGAAAACTATTGTTTAATTAATATTTTTTTTTCACGCTTGCATATCTTATAAATAAAATGATTATGATGATTAAATTTTAACCAAAGCATAGCTATTTTATAGACTTGTTTCTATTATAATTTCCCCAGATATTAACATTCGCCAATAGCGTCTGTAACATTAAGGATTTAGATATGGCAGGTTTTAAAGCGTTAAAGGGGCAAGGAGATTGGAAAACACTTCTTGCAGCCTTTTTATATTTTGATTTTAGTTTTATGGTGTGGACCATGCTTGGGCCACTTTCAACAGAGATAAGTGAGTCACTTAGGTTGGTTCACGGTTTCATCATTTCACCAAGTGAAAAGGCGACGCTTCTTTCTATCCCTATCTTAGCAGGTGCCCTGCTTCGTATATTATTAGGTTTTATGGTAGATAAGATCGGGCCTAAAAAGACAGCCCTTATTGCTCAGTCTATTGTGATCACCTCACTTTTATTTGCATACTTCAAGGGTGAGAGCATCACATATGATGATCTTTTAGTCGTCGCCTTTGGCTTAGGTTTTGCAGGTGCTTCTTTCGCTGTTGCTCTTCCTCAGGCGGGTCAATGGTATCCGCCTAGACTTCAAGGCATAGTACTCGGTCTTGCAGGTGCGGGAAATATCGGTGTTGTTATCGACTTCATATTTGCACCAAAGATCGCGGAAATATGGGGATGGCAGGCGGTGTTCTTAGTCGGCGCTGTTCTTTCTGCCTTTATCTTTGTTGTTTATCTGTTCTTAGCAACAGATGCACCTGAAAGTGTCTACAAACCCCGTCCTAAAAAGTTGAGAGATTATGGAAAACTTCTAAAAGACAAAGACACCTGGTGGTTTAACCTTTTCTATGCGGTTAGCTTCGGTGGTTTTGTCGGATTTGCAGGGTATATGAAGGTATATTTGATGAATACCTACAGCGCAGATATGAGTGAGATCGGTCTTGATATTTTAAACGAAGACAACGTTAAAGTCGTAGCGGGTTATTTTGGTGCATTGTGTATCTTTGCCGGCGCTGTACTGCGTCCTGTAGGCGGCGCAATAGCGGATAAGATGGGTGGTATCAAGTCTCTATATATCTTTTTCGGCCTGGTTGCGCTTTTATCAATAATCAATGCAACGATAACAGTTCCGTTTACTCTTGCGATTCTTATACTGTTTTTAATCATGGCAAACCTTGGGATGGCAAATGGCGCTGTTTTTCAACTTGTTCCACAGCGCTTCGGCAAGGATATTGGTATAATGACCGGGATTATCGGTGCGGCCGGAGGACTTGGCGGTACAGCACTGATCAAGACACTGGGTTGGTCAAAGGGTGCTTTTGACGGATACAGCGCAGGCTTTATTATTTTTGCTATCGTCGTTTTAACAGCGCTAGCAGGAGTATCTCTTGTAAAAACAAGATGGAGAACAACATGGGGGGCAGGTGCCGGTGGAAGAATCTAAACACATTATCGCATCATCATTTGGTCTTTCTAAAGGAAATGCCCTCTTAAGTGATGACATATTTGAGTTTAAAAGCTTTTCATCTCTTTCAATCGCTGTCTTA
>CBFDAB010000177.1:0-2880 GCA_965602745.1 uncultured Campylobacterales bacterium | reverse complement strand
TGTTAATACCAACAAGCTTATCTACAATAGATTTATGCGTGTTTTGATCATAATACATACCTACACCGGCATGGTTTTGTCCGATGGTAAGAGCGTCGCATCCGTAATTTGCGGCAACAATAGCATCAATAAGGACCTCATTATAACCGGCAAATAGGTAAGAGCTTTCAAGAGGAACAACCACAACACGATTCGTTGGTAGATAATTTGTGATAAAAAAGTCTAAGGTCTCTTCTCTTGTCTTAAATATCAACTCTGTTTCATTATAAGGTCTTAGTAAAAAGACAACAACAAGGTCTGTCTTTTCTAAAGTCTGTCTGATTAGACGCTCATGTGCTCTATGCAGAGGATTGGCTGCCATCATTATTGCAGTCGTATGTTGAGCACTTATTCTTGCTTTTGCTTCATCAATGAGCTCTTTACTCTTATCTAAGATTGAAAAATCAATCTCATACTCTCCAGATATTGCAAACTTGCCTAAACGCTCAAAGGTATTTTTAACGCCGGGATGGAACATGTCATCTGTTCCGTAGATCTGACGAACACGTTCACGTGGATTGATCTCAAAGATCTCATCAACAATGATATGTCCGAAATGTTCTTTATCTACAAAAAGTTCAAGCTGTTCACCCTTCACAGCAGAAGATAAGACCTCTGCATTTGTACTTCCGCTAGGAGATAAGATAAAAGGAAATGGAAATGTTTTTCCATTTACAAGACCTGTTTTTAAAACTTCAATAGTCTCAGCCTTATTCATCAGACTTGTGACCGGAGAAAGAAGACCTGCCTTAACTAAGCGAAGCGCAGAAGCCGCTTCTTGGTCAAGGTGCAGTTCTCTATTTTTTCTTGATGATGCCATATTTTTTTCTCTTTTCCCAGAGGCTTTTTCGAGATATTCCTAGTTTTTTTGATAATTCAGTATCAGGAAACTTGTGTTGGTAATTTAACACAATATATTTGACATAATCTTCGATTGGCAGGATATCGCCTTGTTCAATGACCTTATTGTCACTTTTCATCTCAACTGTCTTGTAGGGGACCTCTTCGATAATATCTGTACTAGAGACAATCACACTTTTTCCTTCGATAAGGTCTAAGAATGGTTTTTTATCTGTTTTTTTGAGGGCTTGAAAGTCTGTTATATAGGTTAACCGTTCAGGGTCTAAGTTAGCGATCTCATCTAAGGTACGAAGATTTGATAAAGAGATGAAATGCAGGGGCGAACTACAACGATTTAAAAGTTTAAAAGCGAAGGCGTCGGCATATTTTTGGTAGTTTGAGAAAACAAAGATAGGCAGATCAGCTTTTGCATAATCGCAATCTACATTTACAGATGAGAATGAGTGCTCAATATAACGTTGAAAAGTCATGTTCTGGCGTTTTAGCAGCTCATAGTCTTGAAAATGATCGATCTTACGGATCAACTCTTCAATCATAAATGGTTTTAAGATGTAATCTTTTGCACCGGCCTTAAGAGGTTTAGAAACAGTATCATTACTTACATATGAAATCATTAATATAACAACTGCATCTTTATACGAATCGATAACAGGATAAAAATCTTGTCCCGAAATATTTGTTGACAAAAGTACAACATCATAAGGCAGATTGCGTAAAGCGTCTTTAGTTGTTGAAGCAAGGTCACATACATGTCCAAGGTCACTTAGTTTTGCCGCAATACTTTGCGCAAGGTAGATCTCATTTTCGATAATCAAAATTTTCATAAATTAATCCAGTCTAAATATTTCAAGCTAGCGCTGCTTTGTACAGCAATGCCTTCTTTTCGGCCTATAAAGCCGAGTTCTTCTGTTGTTGTCGCTTTTACATTACATAAAAACGTTTCGATCTGCAAAATCTCAGCAAGAGTAGAGCGGATTTTCGCCTTATACTCACTAAGTCTTGGTGTTTGCGCGATTATAGTAATATCTACATTGATAATAACAAAACCACAGTTATGTAACCTTTTCACGCACTCTTTTAAGAGAAGTTTTGAGTCTATACCCCTGTACTTATCGTCACTGTCGGGGAAAAGTGTTCCGATATCACCCATTCCAGCTGCCCCTAAAAGAGCATCTATTAAAGAGTGAATCGCAACATCTCCGTCACTATGTGCCTTAAACCCAAAAGAGGAGTCTATTTTTACCCCGCCTAAAAACATCTCTTTGCCCTCTTCAAAGGCATGCACATCAAAACCGTTTCCGACAAGAGTGTCAGAAGAGGGCGGACGCAGGCAGGGAATATTCTTCATATCCGATACCCGAGTCAGCTTGTGTGCATCCTCGTCACCTTCAACCTCTGCTCTTGTCTTTCCAAGGGCAATAATGGCAGAACTCTCATCCGTAAACTCTGTCTCAGTGCTAAGAGCATCTCTTAAGACCTGAGTCTTTGAGAGTTGCGGGGTTTGAATCCGCTTGAGCTTTTCTCTGTCAATATTGTTTCCCTCATAAGAGAGGGTGTCACTCATACTAAGAACAGGTACAACACAGTCTGCTCTGTCTTTTGCCTCAATTAGCCTAGCAATAAGCTCTTTTGGAGGACAGGCTCTGGCAACATCAGATACCATAACATAAGAAGTAGAGACATGTTTAAGGGCATTTTGCAATGACTCTTGACGTGTCTCTCCCCCTTCTATAATAGTATGTTCACAAAAGGAATTCATGTATGTACATTCATCTAAATGTGCTGTGATAATAATCTTTGAAAAAAGTTTCGTTTTTTCAAACTCTTTTGTAACAAAATGCCACAAAGGCTGATGACCTATGCGTAGCCACTGTTTCTTCACAGGGGTGCCAAAACGCGTTGAGTTCCCCGCTGCGAGCAAAATTAGTGTTAAATCGGACAAAAATGCTCCTATTTGTAACAGGTGTTACGAAATTATAC
>CBFDAB010000176.1:0-2915 GCA_965602745.1 uncultured Campylobacterales bacterium | reverse complement strand
TTCTCAGTAAAGATAAGAGTGAGATACTAAAAAATATGATCACGAAAAAGCTCAAAAAAGCAGGTTTTGTCTTTGGCAAGACAGATGCTTATATCTTTGTGGTAAAGATCGATAGTATAGAGATAGAAGGGTCTCAGGCCATACATCTCGAAATTGGTCTAGGAGAAGAGGTCACAACGAAGCGTAAAGATAAGATAGAGACCTTTGCGTATACTTATCTGGCAAGTCGGTTTGTAGAAGGGTATGACCCTTACGAAGATACACTTGAATATCTTACTCTCTTAGTAGATGAGTTTATTGATGCACATAAAGACGATAACGAATAAGATTTAAGTCTGTTTGATATTTGTCTTATCTAAGGCATCATCAATTCGGGTAAGCGAATCTTTGTTTGTCGTCTTGTAGATAAAGCTAAATATCTCAGCTACAGCCTTATACAGATTCTCCGGAACCTCTTTGTCCAACTCTACCTTACTTAAAAGTTCCACTAGGTCTTCATCTTTTCTAATAGGAAGATTGTTCTCACGTGCGATCTCGATGATCTTTTGTGCGCTTAGTCCCTTTCCTTTTGCTATGACTGTCGGAGCAGATGATTTTGATTTATCATACTTTAATGCGGCTGCTTTTTGAATCTTTTCACTCATCCCTTCGCCTTAAATCCAAGTTCATCTAATTGTGCACTTCCTTCATAAGGATTTATCTTTTTGAGATCTTCTTCTAAGTCATTGAGTTGAATACTTCTTGGCATGATATTAACACCGACCAAGGCTGAACGAAGGCTTTTCATATTCTCTTTAAAGAGCTCTTTTAGCTCCGGCTTTTGAGTATATATACTTATGTTTAGCTGGTTGTCTTCAAAGAGTTGCAGCATCATGTTCAGCTTTCCATATTCACATAGTTCCAAGTCTATCTCGCAATACGAGAGGCCATCCTTGCTCTTTTTAAAAGAGAGGTTCCCATTTTCAAGCTGATCCCATGCATAAGGTATATACAGATAAGATGCATTAGAAAGATGAGAAAGAAGCTGATAATAATCTATCTGCACAAGGAGCTTATCAACACTCTTCAATATCTCTGTATTTCCCGTACTTCCCGAGAGCTCTCTTTCTATTGTATGAAGAAGCACTTTCATGTCTTTTTGAAGATTTTCTTGCAGCAGGCTATTGTTTAAAAGATGTGCGGGTTTAGAAAAGAGCTCAATCTTCTCTAGAGCAGTTTTCATAGACTTAGAATAGACAATATCACCCTTGTTGACCTCTTTTTCAAAATTGTTTAGCCAGGACTTTATATCTTGAGGGATCTTCTCTTTCTCAAAACTCACAAGGGGCTGTTTAAGAGAAGTCAATATTTTTTCCAGAATGTCAAAAATGCTGTTCGTCTTTGTTTGGCTCAGGTTTTGTGTCATATCTGTAAAAAATGTCCTGACTTGGTCTTGGGCTAAGGCTTCTAACTCATGAGGTTTCATCTTAGAGATAAGGATGAGTTTTTGTATGTTTGAGTTAAGCGTTTTTATCTCTTCTTTTGAAAAGTTTTTCGTATCAATACTCTCTATCTCTTTTTGCATGGACTTGATCAAAGCCTGTGTCTGATCTGGCTTTTGTATATCATTTATCTTATTTCCAAGAGATCTTAATTCGTTTAATAAGCTCTTCGTCCCATCCTTTGCACTACTGCTTAGTTCTGAGGAGAGTTCAGTAATGAGTCTGCTTAGTTCACTTAATGAAAATGTTTCAGGCTTTGTCAGTTTTGTCTGAGTGAATTTTTCTAGGCTAGAGACAAGGTTTTCAACACCCTTAGAGTGAATGGGATCTGAGAATTTTAGTGCATTCTTTAGTTGAGAAAGTATATTTCCAACCGTATTTTTTATCTTGTTTAGAGAGGGAAGATCTGTGGCTTTTTCAAATGTTTTCGTATCTTGTAAGAGTGTGCCAATATCTTTTATAAGGTTTTTGACATGAGGAATCTCACTTTTAAGTAGTTTGCCTAGGAGCTCTTCTAGGGATGCCTTTAGTTCTAGTTTTGGATTAATCTCTTGAGCCAGCTTAGATTCCAAAAATATGCCTGAGTTTTTTACAAACTCTTTTAGCCTAGGGCTGTCATTTTCATTGAAGTTCAGAAGTGAAGATTCTAAGGCCTTCGTAGTCTTTTCAAGCTTGGCTTGCAACTGAGGGGACTTTTCATTTAAAAGCTCGATTAGGCTTTTTAACTCTTTAGAAAAATTACCAAGATCTTTAAATAAAACAGAGTTTTTTAAAATATCCAAGATGATCTTATTTGACTTAGCCGTATCTAATGTGCCTTTCATCAAGTCAGTTATAACAGACTTTATATCTTTTGACTCACTCAGCACTTGAAGCTGCTGAGGAGATGCCTGCTCTAGCGTTGCCATAATCGCTCTATTTGATGTTGGAAAGAGTAGGGCCAATTGCTTTTGTAAGTTGAGTTCTATCATACTTCTAAATCGTCATAAGTGAAACGAACTTTAGAGGATTAAAGCGGACTTTTTCGAAGCCAAAGTTTCTTTATAGTGTAATCACGTTCAAGAGGAGAAAAAGATATATAAACACCTCTTAAATTTTAATAATCAGGGCTGGTTTACTGGGTAACATAGCTGTTTCATGCGAGAATAGAATATGTGACTACAAAGGCAGCAACAGAGGCACCCATATAGATAGATCCAAACATAAATGAAGAGATAAGCTTTATAACAGGCTGATATGTCCATTTTACAAGTAATATCAAGAGCCCAAGATAGAAGGTTTAAATGTATAAGCAAGCACTTTTAGAAGGCCAAAGTCCCGTGGAAGATAAATAAGGTTGGCAATGTTCAAGTCAAAAACGAGAAGAACAAGGAAATAGACAGAAAGATAGAAAATAGTCTTAAACTGTTCAAAATATTTTGATACTTCAACCTT
>CBFDAB010000175.1:0-2940 GCA_965602745.1 uncultured Campylobacterales bacterium | reverse complement strand
TAAAAAAGAAAAAACGAAGCAAGTACAACAAAGACCTATATGTGACCAAGTGCGTTATCTGCGGAAACATAGCCGAAGACGTACATCATATCTCGCATCAGTCCATGGCAAACCAGGCCGGTTTCATAGGACATTTCCACCAAGACCATAAACATAATCTTATTCCCTTGTGTAGAGACCACCACAACGAGATCCACAACGGGAAGATCCATGTAAAAGGCTTTAGAATGACCTCTACAGGACTGGAACTGGAGTATGAAGAGCAGCTTTCAAAGTCTTAAAAAAGGCCGGCATCTTCACATCTTTTCTTACTGAGTACCCTTGATCTTTAAGTATGTTTTGCTAACATATTAGCACTAACATTAATTTTAAAGATCAAACATTGAATATCATACATTTTTCAGATACCCATCTAGGTTTTAATGATCTAGAGACCTTGAACGAAGAGAACATCAACCAAAGAGAGGCAGACTTTTATGACGCTTTTTCTCAGGTCGTCGAACAGATAAAAGAGAAAAAACCCG
Organism: uncultured Campylobacterales bacterium; assembly: GCA_965602745.1. Lineage (GTDB taxonomy): Bacteria > Campylobacterota > Campylobacteria > Campylobacterales > Sulfurimonadaceae. Next base: position 2,416 of record CBFDAB010000175.1, on the reverse strand, counting down.
ACTACATCATCCATACGGGTGATCTTTTTCATCGTTCAAGTCCCTCAAACCGCGCTATTACCTTTGCGCTAGAGCAGGTTAGGATCATAAACGCTTTAGGTATCCCTTTTATACTTATAGCAGGAAACCACTCTACACCTCGAACAAACCTCTCCTCACCCATTTTAAAGATCTTTGAGAACTTTGAGAACGTCTATGTCTCTTATAGCCAAGAGTACAAAAAGATAGAGTTTGAGAAGGTCATCTTTCATACCCTTCCTCATATGAATGATGAGACAAGGGCAGTTGAGCAGATAGAAGCCTGTGAGAGAAACATCAACAAGTCCAAGAAGAACATTATGATGATGCACTGCAGTGTAGGTGCAAGCTATCTGATGCAGGAGTTTGGAGAGTGGGTCTATCCGACTGACAAAGAGTATATCTTTAAGATGATGGATTATGTAGCCTTGGGTCATTGGCACGGTTTTGGCAAGGTCGGTAAACATGAGAATGTATATTACAGCGGCTCGACAGAGAGAACCTCTTTAAACGATAAAAGAAACTCAAAGGGCTTTATAAAAGTCAACCTATATGATGAACTGCAGATAGAGTATAAAGAGATTCAGATACGCCCCATAATACTCAAAGAGATAGATTGTGAGGATTATGAGAACTCTGTATCAGGACTGGACAGAAGTGACACAAAAGATGCCATAGTCGAAGTCAGGCTTATAAACCTGAGTGCTCTGCAATCCATAGATATACAAAACTCTCAGATAAAAGAGATATTTTCTGATGCTATGAGTGTAAGTATAAAAAGAGAGTTTAAAAGAAGTGATTCTGAGACAAATATAGATGAGGTTGAAGCCCTCTCTTTGCAAGAGTATTTCTTGGAACATATCAAAGAAGATAGCAAGAGTGAAGAGTATGACAGACTAAAGGGCAAGATACAAGAACTGTTTGCACAGTACGAGGAGGCCTCAGATGATACTCTCTAGACTGTACCTTGAAAACTTTAAAAAATATACCTCATACGAGATAGTCTTCGGTGAAGGTCTTATCGGAATCATCGGAAAGAACGGAAGCGGAAAATCGACTATCTTTGAAGCCATACTCTTTGCACTCTTTGGCGAGTTTAAAAACAGAGGCTATAAAGAGGTAGTAAGAAACGCAAAGGCCAGTACAAAAGACGCGGTCATCGTAGAGCTTGACTTTGAGTTTGAGGGCCTAGAATATAAGGTTGTGCGAGAGTTCAGAGGAAAGGCTCTAAGTGCAAACGCGAAGTTTTACAAAAACGGCGAGCTGACGACAACCGGGGCAAAAGAGGTCACATCTGCGATTATCTCTTTGACAAAGATGAGCAAGGATGCCTTTATACATACACTCTTTGCTTCTCAAAAAGAGCTGACAAGCCTAAGCACTCTGAAAAACGAAGATAGAAAGAAGATGATACGAAAGCTTCTGGGTTTAGAGAAGATAGACTTCATAGAAAAAGAGCTTGTAGAGAAGAGCAGGGAGCTTAAACGTGAGATAAGCGCCTTTGCAGAAGTACTTCTGGGAGATGATGAACTTAAACTCAAAAAAGAGCAGATCAAGGCAAATGAAGAGAGAAAGAAGGCTTTTGAAAAAGATGAGAAGATCAAGAGTACAGACTTAGAAGCAACAAAGGCCAAAGAACTTGGTATTAAAAAAGAGCTGGAACTCTTTGCCAAGACAAAAGAGCATAAACTAAAACTCTCATCTGAGCTTGAACTGATAAAAAACTCTAAAAGCTCAGAACTTCTAAACCAAGAAAGACTCAGCAAAGAGATTCAAGAGCTAGAAGCCAAAGAGGCAAGACTTCAAGCCTTGCAAAAGGTAAAACCAGAATATATAAGCCTGCAAGAACAGCTTAAAGAGCAGGAAAAACTAAAAGAGTTCCATCTGAAAAAAGAGGGCTTGCAAAAAGAGCAGGTGAGTCTAAGAGATCAATATACCAAGGGCAAGTCTGACATTACGACTCTTGAAAAAGCCTGTGAGATGTATGAGAAGCACCTCTTTGATGCCAAAAATCTAGATGAAGAACTCTCTATGCGCCAAGACAATATAGAAGCAAAACTCACCATAGAAAAAGAGCTCTTTGCGCAGATGGCGGGTGAGCAAAAACAGATAGATCTGACAAACTCGAAGATAGCAAAACTAAAAGAGCTTGGAAGTGAGTCAGAATGCCCGACCTGTACTCGCCCACTCTTAGAAGAGTATGACAATGTTATAAGTTCACTTGTAGATGTGGTAAACAACACCCACCAGATAAAGATAGATGAGTATAAAAAACAGCTCACAGAGGTGCAGACTCAAAAAGCTGCGCTTGAAGCACAAAAGAAGATAAAAGAGAAAGAGTCTCTAGAACTTTCAAAAACGATCAATCTCATCCAAAGCAAGTTAAAAGACCTGAAAA
>CBFDAB010000174.1:0-2952 GCA_965602745.1 uncultured Campylobacterales bacterium | reverse complement strand
GAAAAAGTCAGCTTTGTAGTTGGTACTGCCTTAGAACCTATAAAGACAGTAAACGATAAGCTTATTATGCATTATGAAGATGCTACTGATGAAAATGCGTTAGCAAAGGTTGATCATTCCAAACGGGGTTTTGTTCAAGGTGTCACTAAGGGTGAACTTTTAATAGAATATACTAAGGCGAAGAAGGGTGAACCGGGACGAAATTGCCGTGGTCAGTTTATAGAAGTGCCTGATCCGGTAATTGCAAATACTCCGGCCTTTAGCATAACAGAAAAGATAGAGATGCTTGATACAGATGACAGTATCGAGTATCTGGCTAAAGAGAGTGGTTATATTACCTATGAAAACAATACCTATGACATTAAAGTAGAGATGGAAGTCACTGAGATCAGTTTTAAAACAACCGGTTCCATTGAAGCAGGCGTTGATACGGATATTTCTATTAATGTTAAAGAAGCAGATGCCTTTAAGGATGCTATCGGTGCTGGGATGGAAATTGAAGTTAATGAGATCAATGTAGATGGAAACGTAGGAAATAACGCTAAGATCAAAGCGCGTAAGGTCAATATACAAGGACAGACTCATCAAAGCTCATTTATAGAAGCAGATGAGGTGAAGGTTAATATCCATAAGGGTAAAATCAAGGGTGTTAATGTTGAGATTTCGCGTTTGGAACAAGGCGTTGTAGAGGCAGAGTTTGTTGAGGTCTTTCAAGCAACTGGCGGAAAGATCATTGCAAAAGAGGTCGTGATCGACACACTCTCTTCACATGTTAGTATCATTTCGAGTTCAAAAATCGAGATCAAACATCTAAAAGGAAGTGAAAACAGCTTTACAATCTCTCCTGTTTTATATGCAGAAGAGAAAGAGTCTTTGAGCGGAAATGAAGAAGAAGTCACCCTTCAAAAACGAAAGATAAGAGCATTAAATGATGAGATGGCACAAAAACAGAAGGTTTTAGATGATAATAAATCTGCTATCACAGAACTGAAAAAACGTTTGGCGCATTATAAAGAAAGCGGAGCGAAGATGCCAAGCTCTTTTGTTATGAAATTTCAAGAGTTTCAAGGCCTGCAAAAGAATCTAGTATCTATAAAACAAGAGCTAAGGCAAAATGAAGATATGCTTGAACTTCTTCTGGCCAAATCAAATGCATTTCAAAGTGATATTTTAGATGCAAAGATTATTAACCATGATGGATATAAGGGACATAATGAGATACGATTCAAGCTTGTGGAGCCTGAATTAGAACTTTATCATGTTCCCACCGGCGGGCCAAATGAAAAATGCTTTATGCTAAAGCGTGATGAAGAGACAGGTGCTTATACAATTCAAGGAAGTGATATTATATGATCGTAGGAATTGAAGGAAAAGTAGAAAAAAAAGAACCGACTCTAGTACATATCAATGTAAACGGTTTGATCTATGAGGTCTTTATCTCCATAAACACCTTCCATGCCTTAGATGCACAAAGTGTTAAGCTGCATACAATTCAGATCATTAGAGAAGATGCGCATAGTCTTTATGGTTTTTCATCTGAGAATGAGAAACAGATGTTTTCTCAACTTATAAAGATCAATGGAGTAGGGCCAAAGGTCGCTCTAGCAACATGTTCAACCTTTACGCCTAGCAACTTTTCTTCTATTGTTCAAACCAATGACGTGAGCTCACTTAAAAGGGTTCCGGGTATTGGGCCAAAGGCGGCGAGCCGAATCTTAGTTGAGTTAAGCAATTTTATTATTGATACACAAAATGAAGAGACTTCACCATCTACAGCTGAAGCCGCGATGGCCTTAGAGAGTTTAGGGTTTAAAAAAGAGCAGATCATGAAGGCTCTTTCAACAATACAAGCTACGGATACAGGCGAAATCATCAAAGAAGCCCTTAGAAAGTTAAAATAGACTTCTCCTCCTACAAGTATGTATGAAAGCACAAAGATCTTAGAAAAGCGGATAAGCTGGATCAGACCTTTTTCTCTTTGCCCTATGTTTAATCGGCTTAATCTGCTGACAAACTTTTTTACTTTGTTAAAATTGCTATCGTTAGTTTTAAGAAGAAACATTTGCTATGCAAACCGCTTTCGCTTGTTTTCTAAAGAAACTTTTTCACTACGTGAAAACCACTATTGTTAGTTTTCTAAAGTCCGCTTCGCTTCTCTAAAGAAACATTTACTTCGTAAACCGCTTTCGCTTGTTTTAAACTTAATTCGCTAAAATAAGCTTTTATTAATGAATTAGGAAATATTACATTGAATTTAGCCATACTTTTCGGCGGTGCCTCATACGAACATGAGATAAGCATTGTCTCAGCCATAACCCTTAAAGAGAAACTTTCCAGCTTGGATCTAAGCTTTATTTTTTTAGATCAAGACCATACTTTTTATCTGATTGATGCTGCTAACATGGATGCAAAGAGCTTTAGCTCCGGCAGTTATAAAAAGTCACCGCAGTTAAATATGCATAAGGGCGGTTTTATTCAAAAAAGCTTTTTCACTTCTAAAAGTATCTCTTTTGACAGGGTCTTAAACCTTATTCACGGTGCAGACGGTGAAGACGGGACAATTGCCTCACTCTTTGAGTTTTACGGTATTGAGTATATAGGGCCGAGAAAAGATGCGAGTGTTATGAGCTTTGATAAGTTTATGACAAAGGCTTATGCAAGTGCGTGCGGGGTTGATACTGTTTCATATGAACTTCTTTCAGGTCAGAGAGAGACAATAATACCTCTTCCTTTTATTATCAAGCCTACACGTTTGGGAAGCTCTATAGGTGTTAGTATTGTTAAGTCTGAAGATGAACTTGATTATGCCTTGGATGTGGCTTACGAATTTGATGATAAACTTTTAATAGAGCCGTTTATAGAGGGTGTAAAAGAGTATAACGTCGCAGGTTGTATGACAAAAGACGGACTGAAACTTTCTACTGTAGAAGAACCTCAAAAAGAGGAATTTTT
>CBFDAB010000173.1:0-3126 GCA_965602745.1 uncultured Campylobacterales bacterium | reverse complement strand
GGTAGTACACAGAATAATAGAGATTCTGCTGGACGTCGTTTAGGCGTTAAGAAATTTGGTGGTGAAACTGTACGTGCGGGTAATATTGTTATTCGTCAACGTGGAACAAAAGTACACCCAGGTAAAAACATGGGAATGGGTAAAGATCATACTTTATTCGCACTTGTAGATGGTGTTGTTGTATTTGAACGTTACGACAAGAAACGTAAACAAGTATCAATTATTCCTGCATAATTACTCTTCTCGCTTCGGCGGGAAACTCTTTCTTCAGTAAAATATTTTCTAAATTGTAGTTTCAACATTTAATAGTATACTTTTTTAAACAATCTGTATAGTCTTAAGTATTAAAATAATGGGAAAAAGTTAGCGGACAGTTTTATTTCCTCTTCCATTTTTTCTATTTCCAAGGAAAAACATGTTTGTAGATCGCGTAGAAATAACAGTATCATCAGGAAAAGGTGGGCCAGGGTGTGCATCATTTCGTAGAGAAAAGTTTGTAACTCAAGGTGGTCCCGAAGGTGGTGACGGCGGTAGAGGTGGAGATCTTGCATTTAGATGTGATAATAACACACATACACTTTCACACTTTCGTGGACGTCATCATGCTAAAGCTGATAATGGTGTTCCAGGCGGGATTCACAACTGTACGGGTAAGTCTGGTAAGACACTTTTTGTTATTGTTCCTCCTGGAACACAGATTATAGACAAAGAGACAGGCGCAATTATATGTGATATGACTACTCATGGTGAAGAGTTCGTTTATCTTCAAGGTGGTAAGGGTGGATTAGGTAATACTCACTTTAAATCATCAACAAACCAAACTCCAACTTATTGTCAACCAGGTCTTCCTGGCGAGACTAAAGAAGTTATTCTTGACCTTAAGCTTATGGCTGATGTCGGGCTTGTCGGTTTTCCAAATGTAGGAAAATCTACTCTTATCTCAACAGTTTCAAATGCACGACCGGAAATTGCGAATTACGAGTTTACAACTCTTACTCCTAAACTAGGGCAGGTTGATATTGGTGATTATGACTCATTTGTAATGGCAGATATTCCCGGTATTATTGAGGGTGCTTCTGAGGGTAGAGGTCTTGGAACTCAATTCCTTCAGCACATTGAGCGTACAAAAACACTTCTGTTTATGATCGATTTAGCATCATATCATGAAATGGAATATCAGTATGATACGCTTCGTGTTGAGCTTGAAAACTTTTCAAAAATACTTTCTACTCGTTCTTATGCCATCGCTCTAACACGTTCAGATGCTATGAGCCCGGAAGAAGCAGAATCTAAAAGTCTTACCTTTATAAAGATGCTTGGTCTTAAGCCTGCTGATACAAAGCGTTACAGATTTGATTCTGATCTTCCGTATTATGAGCAGACACCGGATGCAGCAGGAAGATATGATAGAGACTTGCCATTTATAGTTGCACCTATTTCATCAGTGACACATAAAAACACTAAGGCACTCTCCCAAGCACTTTTTGATTTGGTTTCTCAACATAGATGAAACGGATCGTTCTTAAAGTCGGTTCCGCTGTCTTAACAGAGCAAAACAGAATTGCGCGTGAGCGTATGCAAAATCTTGTTGACTTTATTGCCGAGTTAAGAGAGGTATATGAGGTCATCTTGGTCTCTTCTGGCGCAGTTGCAGCGGGTTATACTGAGTTGAAACTTGATAAGTCTATTCTTGCAAATAAACAGGCTCTGGCGGCTATCGGTCAACCTCTTCTTATGAATCGCTATAAAAAGAAGTTCGAGTCTTATTCTATCTTGACATCTCAAGTTCTTGTGACAGCATCAAATTTTAAATCACCTGAACAAGTTCAGCGTGCAAAAAACTCTATTGATATTCTTTTGAAACACGATGTTCTGCCGATTATCAATGAAAATGATGCAACAGCCGTTGAAGAGTTGGTATTGGGTGATAATGATCAGCTTTCAGCTTATACGGCCTATCATTTCGGGGCAGATCTTTTGGTGATACTATCAGATATTGATGCTTATTATGATAAAGACCCGCGTGCCCATGAGGATGCAAAGGTTTTAAAAGAGGTGAGTGTGATTTCACAAGATGAATTAGACTCAGTTGTAACTCCTCATAACTCTTTTGCAACAGGGGGAATCGTGACAAAATTGAAAGCAGCGGACTTTTTACAAAAGCGTAATAAGGAGATGTTCTTAAGCTCAGGTTTTAACCTTGATGATGTAAAAAGTTTTTTACTAGAGAATATACATAAAGGCGGGACGCTGTTTAAATGATAAATATTATATATATGGGAACGCCTGATTATGCTTCTTACATCTTAGACAAACTTGTTCAAGATGCAGAGATAGACGTCTTATCTGTTTATACTCAGCCAGACAAGCCAGTGGGAAGAAAAAAGACCTTAACCCCTCCTGCTGTGAAAACAGTAGCACTTGAAAACGGTATAAAGGTATATCAACCTCTAAATCTCCGTTCGCCTGAGACAGAAGAAGAGATTAAAAGTCTTAATCCTGATTATATTGTAGTGGCGGCTTATGGACAGATACTTCCTAAAAATATCTTAGATATTGCACCGTGTATAAACCTGCATGCCTCAATTCTACCGTATTACCGCGGGGCCAGTCCTATTCAGCAGGCTCTACTAAATGGTGATAAAGAGACAGGCGTTACTGCCATGCTTATGGATGTAGGCTTGGACACGGGAGATATACTTAAGATCTCAAAACTTCCCATACCTGAGACTATGATGGTTGAAGAGCTGTTTGAAGCCTTAACACATTGTGCGGCTGACTTGACTCTAAATGTTTTAAAGAACTTCAATAGTATTGCTGCTCAAAAACAAGATGATGAGGCTTCGACACACTGTTCAAAGATATCTAAGGAAAACGGTTTGGTCGTTTTTGATGATGCCCTAAGTCTTTATAACAGATACAGGGCATATACGCCTTGGCCCGGGGTATATCTGCAAAGCGGACTTAAACTAAAAGAGATGGGTCTAGAGTCTATAGATGGCTCTAATAAGGCCGGAGAAGTCTTGGAAGTCGGAAAAAACTTTCTTATCATAGGATGTGAGAAGGGGAGTCTTCGTATAACAAGGGTTCAGCCTTCAGGTAAAAAAGAGATGGATATGCAAGCCT
>CBFDAB010000172.1:0-3192 GCA_965602745.1 uncultured Campylobacterales bacterium | reverse complement strand
TTGAACAGTGGCACACAAGAACAAAAACAAGAAGTATAGAGATATTAAACGATCTGGCGCCCGAAGGATGGGTCGATATCAATCCTGTTGATGCTGAGTATTTATGCGTTAAAAGCGGTGATAGAATATCTCTTAGTTCTGCAAACGGGAAAGTTGATGAGGTCATGGTACGTGTAACGCAACTTGTTGGGCAAGGAAGTGTATTTGTGCCCTTTCACTATAACACAGAGTTAATCAACAACTTGACCAATAGCGAGTTTTGTCCAAAGTCAGGAGAGCCCAATTATAAGCAGACAGCTATTCAGCTTCACTCAAAAAAGGTGCCCTCTGGAATCAAGACGAAAGATAATAAAAGCAGAGGTGAATTGGAACATCTTCAAGGTGCTGCTCTAACTGAGACAAGGCAGTTTGAAAATCAAAAAGAGAAGTTGAAAAAATAATGAACACAGAATCAAGACGAGGGTCTTTAAGAAAAAAAAGACCTGTCATTAAAAAGATCAGGCAAGGTCTTGATGCTGTTAAAATCAAGAAAGTATCATAATGAAAACAGAAAAAGAAGAACTCCTCGGCAAGGTCTATCTTGTCGGTTGCGGAACGGGGGATGTCGAACTTTTGACACTCAAAGCTTATAGATTGATTCAAAGTGTAGATGTGGTTTTTATTGATCATCTTATTGCTCAAGAGATCATAGATATTATTCCTATCAAGACGAAAAAAGTCTTTGTGGGAAAAAGCAAGGGATTTCACTCTGTGAAACAAGAAGAGATCAATAAGCTCTTGCTTGAGCATGCATCAAAAGGGCTGAGTGTAGCGCGGCTTAAAAGCGGTGATCCCTATATCTTCGGAAGAGGAAGTGAAGAGGCAATATCTCTAGTAAATGAAGGGATAAGTGTTGAGGTGATCCCGGGTATCTCTTCGGCAATAGCCGGACCTTTAAGCGCGGGGATAGCACCGACCGCACGCGGATATGCGACTAATATGTCCATAGTCTCCGCACATTTGGCAGGAAATAGAGTGAATTTAGAGTGGGTTCCTCTTCTTAAACTTTCAAACCATACAGTGATTGTTCTGATGGGGGTATCTCGTACAAATGAGATACTTGAGTGCGCAAGATCTATAGGTGTAGATGAAAATATAAAAGTAGCCATCATATCTAATGCTTCAAGGAAAAACCAAAGCAGTGTTGTTGGAGTACTTAAAGATCTGATTGAGCTTAGTGATGGAGTACAAAGACCTGCGATCATGGTCTTTGGAGATGTTGTTGAACTGCATAAAATATTACCGAAATATGGAGAATAAAATGGAAGCATTGAAAAAGGCTTATGAAGCAAGAAGCAGTAAAATAAATAAGATTGAAAAAGTCAAAGAGCTAAAAACTCCGAAAGAGTCTTTTGAGAAGTTGGAATATTATGCGCAAAATGGATATGACTCTATTCCTGATGAAGATAAGAGTTTCTTCTTAAAATGTTTTGGTATTTATGACAGACCGGCAACACCGAAGCAGTTTATGATCCGAGTAAGAATTCCCGGTGGTCATATGAACAATGAGCAGACAGTAGCTATTGGTGAGTTGGCACGTGATTTTGGCATGGATTATATTGATATAACTACACGTGCGCAAATTGAACTTCGCTATCTAAACATTGAAGACATTCCTAATATTATGAAGAGACTGAAAGATGTGGGTATCTCTACCTTTCAGACCGCCGTCGATAACTTTAGAAATATCGTAAATGATCCCTTAGATGCCTTAGGCTTTGATAATATCCTTCCCTCTCAAGACCTGCTTTTAAGACTTCAAAGCACATTCTTAGAAAACTGGGAATGGGTGGGTATGCTTCCGAGAAAATTTAATACCTCTATTTCGGGTTCACTCTCAAACCGCTGTAATGTGTATGGGCATGACTGCTGTTTTGTATTGGCTCAAAAGGACGGGGTATATGGATATAACCTCTACATTGGAGGAAAAGTCGGTGTTTTGGCATCAAGTGCAAATATCTTTCTCAAAAATGAAGAAGAGGTTTTCAAGGCCTATGAGTCTTTGATCAGACTTTTTAGAGAATATGGTTTTAGAGATAATCGTAATAAAAACAGACTCCACTTCTTAATAGAGAGTGTCGGTATGCAGATCTTTACTGATGCGATCAGAGAAAAAGCCGGGATCGATTTTTTAAGGGCAGGTGAGACTTTGACTCAGCTTGACAACTCTGATGCAGACCAGGGAAAGATAGCCCTTCGAAATAAGACCTTTGGCATACATGTGGTTATTCCCTCAGGTGTGTTCAGCGGGAGTTCCTTGCTTGATGCAGCCAATCTGTCAAAAGAGCATGGAAACGGTGATATTAGGCTTGATATCGGACAGAGTCTGTATATCATGGGTGTTAAAGATGTTGAGGCTGTTCTAAAACACAAGCTTTTTGAGACATATAAAAGTGTGAATACGCCTTACTTTAACAATATTATCGCCTGTGCGGGAATAGAGCATTGTCCTTTTGGTGTGATACCAAACAAGCCTGATGCTATTGAGATGGCTGAGTACCTAAGTGATAATGTACCTCTTGATGAGAACTCGCGTATCAGGATGTACTGGTCAGCCTGTGTCAAAGGGTGCGGAATTCACACTCTTGCAGACATAGGCTTTGAAGGGTGTAAGGCGAAGATAAATGGCGAGAGTGTATATGGAGTGAATATCTTAGTCGGCGGGCAGATTAGCGGACAAAGCGCGGAAGGATACAGTGTCTTAAAGTCTGTACCTCTGAAGTATGCTAAATATTATATTGAATCACTTGCAAGTGAATACAAAAGGCTGAAATTAGACGGCGAAAGTTTTGAAAAATTCAATAAGAGAGTTTTGGAACAATATTCACGAGCTAGTGTAGGATTTATGATGGTACTCTTGGCTTACTTGAAATATAAAAAGATAGATGTTAATTTTGGATTCAGAGTAGATTCAAAATGCGGTAAAAATGAGAATTATGAGATCTTTGATATCGGTTCACATCTGTATTATGCCCTGTTTAATGAACTTGCTTACGAGCATGTACAAGATTTTAAACCCTATAAGAGTACTTTATTAAAGAAGATTGATTATTCAGATAAGTTTCTATCCAAGCTTTTAGAAAAGATGATAATAGCTGACTCTAATGTGCAGGTATTCAGTGAACTTTTGGACACGATTAAGATGCCAATTGA
>CBFDAB010000171.1:0-3233 GCA_965602745.1 uncultured Campylobacterales bacterium | reverse complement strand
AACGAAAAAGCTCGCGCCACGGCTTCAAGCTTGACAGCTGTCAAGTTCCCTCACTCCGAGTAACTTTTATCTAAAAACTCAAAACTCGCTTCGCTCAGACAAATGAGTTTTCTTTACGATATAAGTGACTCTACATTCGGCTTTGCAGATGTTCTGCCACATTCAAGCGGTAACGCATTGATTAATGCAGAATCTAAGGCTTCTGTCCTTGGTATGGAACCTGTATCAGTAAACAGATAATGCTACAATACGAAAATTAAAACATTTGGAAACTATATGCGCATTGCTTTTATCGGGGACATCGTCGGCCGTCCGGGTCGTTCTATCATCAAAGAGAATTTAAAGAGATTTAAAGAAGAACAGAAGATCGATTTTGTTATCGCCAATTATGAAAATGCGTCTCATGGCTTCGGATTGACAGCTAAAAATGCAGCGGAGCTTTTTAATGCGGGAATAGATGTGATGACAGGCGGGAATCACAGCTGGGACAGAAAAGAGATACATGCTCTTTTCGATAAGTATGAGCTTTTGCGTCCGCATAATTATCCGGAAGATGTCAGCGGAACAGGGTGCAAGGTCTATGAGGTGGCGGGAGAAAAACTTGCTGTTCTTAATCTTATGGGGCATTATGCCATGCCTATGGTAGACAATCCTTTTCGCTGTGCAACAGAGACTATCAAAGGTCTTCAGGATGAGGGTGTAAAGAACATCTTTATCGATATGCATGCTGAGGCGACTTCTGAGAAACGCGGACTTTTGATGATGTTCAAGTCTCAGGTCTCTGCTATAGTCGGAACACATACCCATGTCGGGACGGATGACCTTCAGATAGATGAGGGGACAGGTTATCTTACCGATATCGGTCTGACAGGTTGTAGAGACAATGTTATCGGTATGGATTCTAAGGTTCCTATCTACCGTTTTATGACAGGCTTACCTGCTCGTTTTGAAGTGCCTGAAAAATGTAAGGCTGTTTTACAGATGGTCATCTTTGATATCAGTGAGGGTAAATGTACGAATGCCTTCAAGATAAAGAAGTTCAATGACGGGCGGGAATTTAGAACAGAGGCGTGGATTGATTGAAAATTCTTATCAGCTATATAAGCTTTTGGAGAAACAGGATCTACTAAAAGATAAACCTCCGATGTGGTGGCCGGCTTACGGAAGTTTTGAGGTCGTAATAGGAGCTATACTTACGCAAAACTCCCAATGGACAAGGGTCGAGATCTCCCTGTCAAACCTCTCTTCAGCCCATCTTTTAAACCTAGAGAGCTTATCTGAGATAGATATTGAAAGACTTCAGGAACTTATCCGCCCCAGCGGACTCTTTAAGTCTAAGGCTGTGTATCTTAAAACTTTGGCCCTGAAAATTAAAGAAGAGTTCGGAGATTTTGAAAGCTTCTGCCTTGAGGTAAGCAGGGATTGGCTTCTAAGACAAAAGGGCATCGGGCCTGAGAGCGCAGATTCCATTCTCTGCTACGCCTGTAAAAGAGATGGGATGGTTATAGATGCCTATACGGCCAGACTCTTAAAGGCCTTTGGATATAAGTTTGACTCTTATGATAAGATGCAAGAGTGGTGTACTAATGGCCTTAGCTTGCATATGAATGAAGAAGAACTATCCCGGAGATACGCCCTGTTTCATGGGATGATTGTTGAATACGTTAAAGCAAACTCAAAAGCTAAAATCGTTAATATTAGAGCATTAAAAAGGTGATAAATGAAAAAATTTCTTGGATTAAGTATAGTCTTACTAGTAATGTTTGGCGGTTGTTCGGTTAAAGAGTTTAATGAGGGGGTTGAGAGTATCACGGGTGATATCTCAACTGCCTTTGAAGAGGGAAGAGATAAGTCTTCTGATTAGATATTATACTTTTATGCGTACTTCGGCTTATTAGACCTTTGACTGTATAGTGATCCTCGTTGCTTCAAACATCTCTTGAGCCTTTTTGATCATCGGCTCTTCCATGATCGCCTTGGCATCGATCTCTTTACTTGCTTCATCAAGTTGTGAAGGGTCTTCATTTCCACAGCCTGATACGCATGAACCGTCCAATACTTCATCCTCTATCATAGAAGCAACTTCTTCTATGGGTTGAGCATCCATCTGCTCAGATGTAGGAATAGGTGAAGGCTGGTGCGGCTGTGGATCTTGTATCTTGGGAGCAGGTGGCTCTTCTTGTCTACTGCAAGGGAGATTTTTGATCTTGGTATCAAAGCCAAAGATATCTTTAACAAAATGATTAATAACACCCCATCCATGACGAAGCTTATCTTTACATTCTTCTTTTGCACAGCTTTCCCAAGTCAAAAGATCATTCTCAAAACTCTTATAAAAAATATTTTCACTAAAACACAAACCGAGTTCAGCACTTCTGTCATTTAAAGCATTAAGAAGTTTTTCAAAATATTGAGCACCTATATCTACCTTAGGGGCTTCTTGAAGAAGAGGTTCAGGTTTTTGTTCTTGGACTGGAGGAGCTTCTTGAGAAGGTATGTCTATGGCTGTTTCTATCTCCTCTTCAGAAGAAGGTGCCTCTTGTACTTTTACCGCAGAAGGAGTCTGTACTTCAGCAGAAGGAGCAGCTTCGCTCATTCTTATCTCAGGACGTTGTATCTGAGCTTCAAGTTCTTCTATCATCTGATCGACTTCTTTGATACGAAGAGCCTCAACCATCTTGAAAAAGACGAGAGAAAGAACAAATGAGCTATCTGCATTAATACTAAATAGAGATTTTGCATCAGAAAGAATCCTAAAATATCTCTCTAGGACAAGGGTGGAAAAATTAGCATCTTGAGCATATAGACGCTCTTTAAGATAAGAGATAAGCTCATCTACTACCATCTCACCTTCATAATCTTCTAAGGCCTTTACATGCGAAATTATGCCGGCTTGGTCTTTGTTGAAGATAGACTGGAAGATAGCATTGATAAACTCAGGATCTATAAGTCCTAACATATCAGTAACGGTCTGGACATCAACAAAGTGCTTGGAGAAGATGATGGCCTGATCTAAAAGAGTCAAGGTGTCACGAAGTGAACCTGAACCGCTTCGAGCAAGGATCTCAAGAGCCTCATTTTGATACTCAATATTTTCAAGATGCATAATATGAGAAAGATGATTGACAATATTTACAGTCGAGATCTTTTTAAAGCGAAAATGCTGAGTACGGCTTAGTATAGTAGCCGGAAGTTTAAGAGGATCAGTCGTTGCCAAGATGAATTTTACAAAG
>CBFDAB010000170.1:0-3256 GCA_965602745.1 uncultured Campylobacterales bacterium | reverse complement strand
ATATGTTCAAGAAGGATGTCAATTAACTTAGGCTCAAAAGATAGACCTCTCTCACTTTTCATAAAACCGATCACCTCGTCTAAGGGCCATGCTTCTTTATATACCCTGTCATGGCTAAGTGCATCAAATACATCAGCGACAGCTGTAATACGTCCACAAATAGATATCTCTTCACCTTTGAGACCTCTAGGATATCCTTTCCCATTCCACTTTTCATGGTGCTCATGTGAGATAATAGCAGCCATTTGAAGCAGTCTGTGAGAAGATTTTTTAAAGATTTCATAGCCTATTTCTGCATGTTTTTTCATCTGATCAAACTCCTCATTACTGAGTTTACCCGGTTTGAGCAAGATAGAGTCTGAGATGGCTACCTTTCCGATATCATGCATAGGACTTGCCATTTTCAGCATATCCACCTCTTCAGTATCTATGCCGTATTCTCGTGCTAAGAGTTCAGAATACAGGGCTACACGATTGACATGATCTCCTGTCTCTTGGGAACGGAGCTCACCCATCTCTCCAAGGGTCAGAAGGATCTCTTTTTGAGAAGATATGATCTCCTCTTTGGCTCTGATCTGTTTGGTGATATCGGTGCGTACACTGATATACTCTATGATCTTATCATTATGATCTATGATAGGGATTATAGTCGCATCAACAAAATAAGAACTTCCGTCCTTGGCCCTGTTCTGGATCACTCCCTTCCAGACTTGTTTGTGTGTTATGGTTTCCCACATCTTCTCATACAATTTTTGCGAAGAGCTTTCATGCTTGATAATGCTGTGGTTCTTTCCCAAAAGTTCTTCTTCTGAGTATTGAGAGACCTTGCAAAAAGGTTCGTTCACATAGGTGATGATACCATTGATATCGGTTTTTGACACAAGAGAACTGAGATCGATCGCATCTTTATACTGTTTTAAAAGTACATGTGATGCCTTGACCTCGGACTGAAGTTCTTTTTTTGCCAAAAAGAGTTCGACATGGGTCTTTACGCGTTGGATCAGCTCAGATTGTTGAAAAGGTTTAGTGATATAGTCTTGTCCTCCATGCTCAAAACCTTCATTAATATTTTTTTCAGATGCATTTGCCGATAAAAAGATGATGGGAATAGTCTGGGTTTTAGGATTTTGTCTGATGATGTCCGCAGTTTGATACCCATCAAGTTCGGGCATATTGATATCAAGTAAAATAAGTGAGAACTCTTTTTTCTCTAATTGCAGCAGACCGGCCTTGCCGCTTGTAGCAAAAAAGATATTAAATAGATTTGTCGTCTTTAAGACATTAGCTGCAAGTTGAATGTTTTTTGGATTGTCATCTATGATAAGTATATTAGATTTTTGATTTTCGTATAGCATAATAATCCTGGTCATAACTGTTAGTACTATTCTAACAAAATCTTTATTATATTTAGACATGAATTTTTCTATAAAGAGAGTTACCTGAGTTTTACACAGCTTAGTTGGGAATAAAAGAAATCTCATAACTATCTTACTTGAATAGAAGCTGTTTATTATCTCTTTTGTATGACTTCAAAGCCTCTGATCCGATTAATGGCAAAGGCCAGTTCAAGAGCTCTAAAGCAGGCAAAATGTCCGGATATCTTGTCACTGATGATATCAAGTCCATTCTCCTCAATATCACGAAGGACAGCTTTAACGACTTCACGTAGTGTAGCCTTCTCATCCATATACTTTTTTGCATATTCAATAGCGTAGCCTAAGGCTTTAGTCTGTGACAACTCCATCAACTGTTCCACATCCCTAAGGTCAATGGTATCTTTGCCAAAATTCAGACTATGTGTCTCTTTTGCAAAAATGGAAAATTTGCCATACGCATTAAAGGGGACAATAGTTCCAGCTAAGGGAATACGTTCATGAATACAGATGGGATAAGCTTCTCCTTCAACTTCACGCTTTATAGCAGAGCTATTGGCAATCTGATGTGCCTTTTGACTCACATCAAAGGGCTTATAATTTATCATCTGTATCACACAGTCAGAAACATCAAAATATTCACCGACTCCGCCTAAGACTAAAATCGTTGAGACCTTGTTCTGAGTATAAAGCTGCCTTACCTTATCAATAAAGGTGGTTATGGGTTCATCCTCCTTATTGACTAACTGCTGCATTTTTCTATCTCTAATCATAAAATTCGTCGCACAGGTATCCTCATCCATTAATAAGACTTCAGCACCTACTTCTATCGCTTCTATGATATTTACTGCCTGTGAGGTACTGCCGCTGGTATTATTGCTGGAAAATGATCTCGTATCTTGATGGAAGGGTAGGTTGTTGATGAAGGGAGATATATCTGTCTTGGTTACATGTCTGCCGCTGTAAGCCCTTACCTTTGCTGTTTTCACACTCGAGACACAATATTCTCTGCCGTCATAAGGAATATGGTTATAGATACAGGTCTCTAAGGCATTAAGAAGTGTTGACTTTCCGTGATATCCGCCGCCGACGATTAAGGTGACACCCTTTTTGATAGCCAATCCTTGTACTTTTCCAGCATTGGGAAGCTCTACTTCTAGGCTTAGACTCGCAGGTGCGGTAAAAGCAATTGCAGTCTTATCTCTCATCGGCTTATCACTGCTACCGCTTTGGCGCGGCAAAATAGAACCATTGGCAATAAATGCTATCAGTCCGAGAGAATCAAGCCTGTCTCTAAGGTACTGGGTATCCACTGCAACATTTATATGCCTTTTCATGGCTTCTTGATCAATATTTTCTCTTAATAAAGAAGCTTTGAATATTTTGGGAAGTTCTGTAAAAAACATTTTATCGGCAATATCTGCAGTAATTATCCTTCCTTCTGCCGGAAGACCAAAAAAGCAGCGCAGTTCAATGATCTCATCCGTGATAAGAACACTGCTTCTTTCCAAGATACACTGACCCGGCTTATCAATGGTGATAAGTCCGCTGGAACCCGTACCTCGGACTCCATTTGAGAATGTTTCACAGGCATCAAAAAAACACCTTGCCAAGTAATCTGCAAATGCGACTTTTTGAACCTTAGAAACAAATTCTAAATTAATGATCTTTTCATCTCTCCGTTGAACCTGTATCCGGTATATACCCGTGTGCGGCGGAGCATAAGGGTCTTTAGGGATCTGTTGTATTATCAAGGTAAACAAGGAGAAGTCGTAACTTCCCAAGAGGCTCTGATAAGCTCCATAGTCCCGCTTATCAAGAGAAGCCAGTTTCTGTTTGAGAACATTTTGGTTTAACATCTTGATTCTCCCCATATGATCCTT
>CBFDAB010000169.1:0-3326 GCA_965602745.1 uncultured Campylobacterales bacterium | reverse complement strand
TAAAAATTCTTGCCGGCATAAATTCTTTTTTCTCTCCACGTTCAACAGGTTTGTTACTAACTAAAAAACGCATAGTAGGCAGATTTTTTTTAACATTATCCATAAAAGACTTTGGATTATTAGTATAATACCCTGTTTTCCAAGAAATACTAAAAGGAAGGGTATTTGTTTTTTTATAGCTATTGATGATATTCAGTTCGGATGTTGTCCACGATGTACCGTCAACCATTAACTCTGATATCATAGGACCAACTATAGGTTTTATATATATCCTGTCTGAATTTATTTCTGCAGGCAATTCAATCTGACCAGTGACAGTTATACTGTATGGTCCTCTGGCTGGAGCTGTTAACATAAGCTTATCAATTTTTCTCCAGTCCAAACCGCCGGCTCTTTCTGTAAGGTGTACATAATCGGAGATAAATGTCGGATCATTAGGGACGGTAATGTCTACAAATAAGGTCTGGTACTTTCTTCCTGTATTTTTTGCCTGTTCTTGGACGGGTTCTTTTACAGGTTTGTCTCTGTAGACAATTTTTTCAATTTCGACGATCTTTTCAACTTCAACAGGTCTCTCTTTGTAGACAATTTTCTCTTTTACAAGGACTTGTGGTTTTTCTTCAAATTCGGCATCTAAGCCTTTAAACGCGTTATCTGCTTGGACTGTCTGCCACATCTTGGCATCTTTAGCATGTAGTGACGACACTAAAAACAGAGAAAAAATAAGAGAATATATTTTATTCATTTCTAACCTTTTTTAATTTTAAAAGATAATACAGGAAATATGCTTAATCTTCAAATATTACTAAAGAAAATATTGCAACAGATTTGAAGTTATACAAAACTTTTCAGGTAGTGGGCAACGCCGTCATCATCATTGCTGTGTTCTAAGACGATGTCTGCTACCGCCTTCGTCTCGCTTAGAGCATTAGAAACGGCGATAGAGGTGCCCGCAAGTTTGAACATTCCTATATCATTGATACTGTCGCCAAATACAGTAATATCTTCAAGAGGTCTGTTGAGGTGCTCACTGAGTTTTTGCAGGCCGTGTGCCTTGTCGCTGAGGGGATGCAAGATGGTCAAAAAATACCCACCGCTGTAATTCTCAGGGGAGAGTTTAAACTCAAAAAACTCTCCAAACAGTCCTTGTAGGTGGTCTGTAAGAGATGACATCTCCTCTTTTGAACCCATATAAACGACCTTGAAAGTCTGTTTGCTTGCATAAACTCTTTTGTATTGAACAAGCCGGGGATCGTTTTTATAGCTTGCTAAGAGATGTTTTTGAACCTCTGTCTGCTCTTGGGGAAAATCAAAAGACTCATTTAGTTCATTATCTTTAAGTGCTATAACAAAGGGGTGCAGATTAGAAAATCGGATCGCCTCGTCTATAAGCGCATTGGCTATATCTTGGTCTAAAAACTTAGTATCAATGATCTTCTTATCAGAAGAGACAATAAGCGAACCGTCAAGTAAGATAAGAGGCGCATTAAGATTAAAACCACCCAGAAGGCTGGAAGCAGAGTAAAAACTGCGTGCAGTCGCAATAGATAGAAATGAGTGTTGACTTGTCTCATTCCATACTCTCTTCGTAAAATCGCTGATACTTAGATCACTTCGTAAGAAAGTGTGGTCGAGGTCTGTTATATATATTTTTTTCATTAATGCAATTATAGCTTTTTACTTGAGCTATAGGCTGAATACTTTATGATACTTACCAGAAGAATATAATAGATGATGATAGTAAGAAGTTAAGATATGGATGTTATAATTTAGATGAATTTAATTAATTTACAGTGCAGGGGATAAAGTGAAAACTATTGAAAGCATTGAATGTTCTAAGGTTCGCAAAGAGAATGAACACTGTGTTCCAATCAAAAAAATATTGATTATCGAAGACTCAATTTCTCTCCTGCAGCATATTCAACAGAGCTTATTCACGACATTAGACCTTGAATGTGATACTGCCCCGACAGAAAAAGAAGCCCTGCGACTGCTTGAAAAAAATTCTTATGATGTGGTTATTTTGGATATTCATCTTCCTGACAGCAGCGGAAACTTTATCGGTTCTTTGATCCGTAAAAAAAACCGCATTATCATAGTAACAGGAAGTGAAAATGAAGATGAGCGTGCAAAGCTGGTCTCACTGCCGATTATAGATTATGTGTATAAGACAGATGAGAAGACTCTTGTCAACTATCTTACTAATG
The DNA here is from genome assembly GCA_965602745.1 of uncultured Campylobacterales bacterium. Lineage (GTDB taxonomy): Bacteria > Campylobacterota > Campylobacteria > Campylobacterales > Sulfurimonadaceae. The sequence continues at coordinate 1,119 of CBFDAB010000169.1, read as the reverse complement.
CCATCAGGCGTTTGATTCAGAATGAAAAAACAGTGGTCGCGGTATGTGATGATTCAAAGCTTTCGCGCTTGCAGGTTACGAAAATCTTGGAAAACCAAAACCTTGGATACTTGGAACTTTGTGATGGACAAGAGGCTTATGACTGTATTGTCAAACAGGGATTGGCAGTTGACTTGATAATCACAGACATAAACATGCCGCGTATGAACGGGATAGACTTTATCCGTCATACAAGGCATCTATATACACCGAATGAGCTTCCTATATTAGCCTTTTCTGCCTCCGACAAACCTTCTATTGTCGCACAATTGCTCAAAATAGGCGCGAATGATTATGTAAGTAAACCTGTTCACAATGAAGAGTTCTTAACACGACTGAATATGAGCCTCGATCAGTCTCGCCTTAACAAGGAGAACCAAGCCCTGATTAAAGAACTTAACTTGGCCGCAACAACAGACTTTTTAACCAAACTTTATAATCGAAACTTTTTTTACAGTTCGATCAAGCAGGTCCAGGCACAGGCCAAGCGAGAAGCTTATCAATATGGAATTATCATGATTGACATTGACCACTTTAAAGCTGTAAATGATAGTTATGGACATGAAGCAGGAGATATGACACTAAAGATAGTTGCCAGTATTATTAAAAAAAGTGCAAGGGAATCAGATATACCATGCCGTTGGGGTGGTGAAGAATTTTTGATTCTTGTCCCAAAAAGTAATCTTACGGAACTCGTTCAGTTTGCTGAACGGCTTAGAAAACGTATTGAGACTTTTATTATTGTAATTGAAGCTGGGATACTGGAGTTTTCGATTACAGCTTCTATAGGCATCAGCATAGGAGATGATGATAATATTGAAAATGTTATTGCAAAGGCAGATCAGCGCCTTTATAGAGTTAAAGAGTCCGGCCGCAATGCAGTTGGCTTCAAATAAAATTATTTTGATAAAAATTTGTATATTTTACTTTATAATGCCGAGTCTAATTAAGGGGTCATATGAAAATATTAATAATACTACTAACAATGCTCACTCTTGTCTTTTCCGCTCAAATTGATGAATTTTCTTCTGAGGTAAATTATTTACGAGATTATAAGTCTGCTATTGAAACTGCTAAAAA
>CBFDAB010000168.1:0-3340 GCA_965602745.1 uncultured Campylobacterales bacterium | reverse complement strand
ACGGATGGCAGTAAGCATCACCTTTTACTTCAAAGGCACCAATGCTTACAGCAACAAACATACTCAGAGCTGCCCATAAGAACATAATGATACTATTATCAATAATTCGGCTTAACATCCAGATAGCAACCGCCAGCATCATCACGCCAAAGACCGACTTGATCGCATCCATCCATGAGCCCGGCTTAGGCATAAACCTGCCCGCGCCCGTACCAACAATAAGAAGAGGAATACCCATACCCATAGACAGAGCATACAAGGCCATACCGCCTAAAAAAGCATCTCCTGTTTGAGAGATAAAGCCAAGGGCAGCAGCCAGTGGTGCTGCAACGCAGGGACCGACAATAAGAGCAGACAAAAGCCCCATAATGGCGATAGATGTATATCCCTTTCCATTTCCATTTGTCTTACGATTTATATAAGATTGAAGAGACTGAGGCATTTGTATCTCAAAAAGACCGAACATTGACAGGGCGAGAAGAACAAATACTGCTGAGAATACGGCAATAACCCATGGAGTTTGAAAAGCGGCTTGAACACCGGCTCCACTTAAACCGGCAACGACACCGGCTATAGTATAAGTAATCGCCATTGCCTGTACATAAACCATAGAGAGAATAAAGGCTTTTTTTGCCGTCATATCAGATCCGTGAGAGACGATGACGCTTGATAAGATCGGAACCATAGGAAAGACGCAGGGAGTCAGAGACAAAAGCAGACCAAAAATAAAAAATCCGCCTAATATATAAAAAATATTTCCGCCTGAAAGAAGAGCTGTGATCGGGTCATCACTTTCGACTTCAGAACCTTGTGTATCTTCTGTTATGGCTGTAATATCTGTATCAAGTTCTGCTTTTTTGTCGATCTTACTGAGCTTAGACAGATCGACTACAAGATTGAACCTTTGATTGCTTGGTTCATAACAGAGGCCTTTTTCTGAGCAGCCTTGAAAACCTATTATTAATTCAAAATTTTCTACTGTTCTTTCATCTGATGTCTTAGCCAATATAGCAGTGAGTTCTTGTCCATTAAAATAAACTTTTTCTCCATCATGTTCTTCTCCCTCAGGCAGAGAAAAGCCATCAAGTACAATGTCATTTCTTGCGATCTCTAAAGAGACTTGTTCCTTATAAACATAAATATCCTCTGCCAGATCAAATCTAACATTGACTCTGTTCTCCTGTACTTGTGCAGACACAACAAAGGCTTCATCTAGTGTTAAAAACTTATTTTGTGCCATTAGCGGTGAAATATATATAAAAAATAGACTGATTAATGAGACGAAAATCTTCATGATGTTCCTTTAAAGCCTATGATTTTACCTTTGACTATGTTAATTATACCTTTTTTATTGGTGCGAACTGCGTAACTAAACACACATAAGAGTTCTACATATAGATTTTACACAGGCATAAAAAACTATTGATTTTATTTAGCTAATAAATATTTATATATATTATTTTATACTTTTTTAAGAAATAAATGGATTATTATGGATGCAAAAATATTAATAGAAACGACTTCCACCCTTTATTAAGGCCAAGACAGAGAACAGACCTATCTCTATCGGCTACAGCTCTTGTCATTGGTGTCATGTTATGGAACATGAGGTATTTGAGAATGAGGCCTTGGCTGAAAAACTCAATGAGAGCCTTGTCTGTATCAAGGTAGATAGCTGCCTGATTTTCTTCAAACTCTTTGTTTATAAGGGTTTACAACTCTTTAATAATTTTTATATTTTGTTTTGGCAGCCTATGGACAGCTAAGTATGGTTTTAATGAGACTCTTTATTGAAGTTGGATTGACTTGGTAGCCATACGCCTGGGGCTATATTATTAATAAAGTCGCTTGAAAGCGTTTGTTTTGTTGTGTTTGAACTCGGTTTGGGCAAGGAATAGGCAATTGACGTGACTAAAAATGGTGTTTTAGCTAATAAGATTAGAACATTATCTCCTGGGATTATTGTGTGCGTAGACGCTGAAGTTGATGATTATATTGCGAATACCGCATCAAGACACTTGAACGCATCTGTGATTGCAGAGGGAACCTGATATCCATAGGTGTAGACAAGGGTCCTGAATTTATCTCCTATAAGCTTGAGCAATGGTGTGAGATCAGAAAGATAGATCTACAGTTCAACAGACCCGGAACAGCTACAGACAATGCCAGAGTTGAACATTTTAACGGAGGCTTTCGCAAAGAGCTGCTGGATGCCTATATTTTCAATTTTCTCTTAGAAGTCAGAACGATGGCAGAGGAATAGATGATTGATTACAATATGGAGCGTTCTCATGATGCTCTTGGCAAATTAACGCCGATTGAATTTATAGAACCTTATAATCAAGTAAGGGAAAAAGTCACCCTATTAACTGTCTGAAATATGGGGGGAGTTTAGATATTGTTATTTAGTATAGAGATTAATTTAACTTCTTTCAATATAATTTAAAACTTGATTGATAAATAAAAGCTCAAATCAAAATTATTATCATCAGATAAATATTTATTTTTTTTATAGATTGCGTATGGTGGCTTTGTGGTAGTTTCATACTCACTGTTTGGTAGCCACTCATTATATAGCCAGTGCATAAACTTCAGAAAGTCACCATCGGTTCCATTTAAATCAAACTTGGCATAAATACCATCAGAGATTTTAAATTTTGGCAGTCGTTCATTCTCAGATACATTGTCATTCTCAACTTGTATACAAGCAACGTATTGACATTCGTCCAGATGCGTTATTGCCGGATTGTCGTGGAACAGAGCAATATGCTTATAGTTCTCTATATGATTACTGTAAGCCCATGTCTGAATCTTTTGCCAAGTCTGTTTGATCTGATCGTTGTATCCGCTATGTCTAATATAATAAGCTTCAATTTGCGGCATTTTAACAATACTTGGTTCAAGGTTATCAAAGTGAGCATTTGACTCTTTTGCTTTTGGCGATTCCTCTAGTATGTTTTTTGAATATATCTTATAGCCACCTTTTCTCCATGCTGTTGGCGTCATAAGAAAGCGTTCTTTAAATACGCGTATGAATGATGTTTGTGAACTATATCCACACAATGAGGCTATCTCTGTTATGGTTGAGTACTTATTTGTAAGTAAGAGTGTAGATGCTTTTTGAAGTCTTATGGACTTGATACTCTCATATATGTTTCTGCCAAAGATCTCTTTAAATATCTTATGCATGTAAAACTTGCTGATGTTAAAACTCTGAGCAAGTTCATCCATATTAATATCTACATCAATATTTGTATATATATAGAACAGTATATCATTAGATATTTTGGTTTTTTTATTGAGCGTGCTTCTTTTCATAATTCTATTATATCAAAAAAAG
>CBFDAB010000167.1:0-3356 GCA_965602745.1 uncultured Campylobacterales bacterium | reverse complement strand
GCTCTCTCTTTTGCATCACTCTTTTTTGTACACTTTCAAGCCGTTGCTCTAGTTTATTCACCATTACGGGTTTAAGAAGATAATACTCGACACCCAGATCAATAGCTTCCATAAGATACTTATTGTCATTAAAGGCTGAAGTGACAATAATCGGTATCTCTTTATCAGACAGACGTATCTGCCTGATCATTTCCAAGCCTGTCATGATCGGCATCTGTATGTCGCTTATGATCATATCCGGAAGATGCTCATTAAACTTCTTTAACCCTTCCTCCCCGTTGGAAGCAGTGATGATATCATCAACAAAAAGAGACAAAATTTCAATAAATTCTTCTGCGATCTCTTTTTCGTCCTCTACGTATAGTACAGAAAACTTATGAGAGATCTGATCTTTACTAAAATTACTCAATACTTACCTTTTTGTTGCCGTCAAAACTCTCTTTAATAGCTAAAAACTCATCTAGATTACCAAAGAAAAGATCGATTAGATTTGGATCAAAATGTTTGCCTCGCCCCTCTTTGAAGAGCTCTAGGATATTTTCCATAGGCCACGCCTTTTTATAGACTCTGTCATGACCGAGTGCATCAAATACATCTGCTATAGCGGTAATACGTCCGTAGATATGGATATCTTCGCCTTGTGAACCTTTCGGATAACCTGAACCGTCCCACTTTTCATGATGTTCTACTGCGATGATCGCTGCAGTCTTGAGAAGGTCTTGATTAGAACCCTTTAGCATCTCATATCCAAGCTGGGCATGTGTCTTCATGATCTCAAACTCTTCTTCAGTGAGTTTTCCCGGTTTGTTTAAGATGTTGTCAGGTATTCCGACCTTGCCGATGTCATGCATAGGCGAAGCCATCTTGACTTCTTCTGCCTCTTTAAGAGGCAGACCATGTTTCAGTGCTAAGAGTTTAGAATATTCGGCAACACGTTTTACGTGGTCTCCTGTCTCTTTTGAACGCGTCTCGCCAATAGCACCCATAGTCGAGATGACCTCTTTTTGTGTAGCAACGATCTCTCGATTTAAATGAATCTGTTTTGTCACATCAATATAAAAGCACAGGACCTCATGGGTTTGACCGTTTACATCTATGATGGGAATAAAAGAAGAGTCTAAATACAGAGTCTCGCCTGAGGAGTCTTTATGTTTTATCATGCCTTGCCAACGTTGCTGTGTTTCGATCGCTCTACGGACTTCTTGGTCTAGTTTCTTAAACCAAGTTTCATCAACCAATCTGAAATAAGAACTTCCGTTAATGTTCGACTTATCCAATTTAAAAAGTTTTATAAAGGCGTCGCTCGCCATTGTTATATCGCCTCCAATAGTCGTACGGCAGAATAGGGTGCTGTCTTTTAACGCTTTTTCATATTCATAGATGAACTGTATTTTTTCATCTAGCGTCTGTGCGTTTGTCTGTAGCTTCAGCTCAAGGTTTTGTTTGTCAAGTTCTCTTTGTGTAACATCTTTTCGTATGGAGATAAACTCTTCGATCTCGTCATCAGCATTTAATACGGGGATGATAATCGTATCGACAAAATAAGAAGAGCCATTTTTTGCACGGTTCTCTATAAGTCCATGCCACTCTTTTTTAGCCAAGATAGTAGACCATAGATCTTCAAACAATTCAGCTTTTGTGTCTTGATGACGGACTATGTTGTGGGATTTTCCGATAGCCTCATCTGGAGTAAAACCGCTTATCTTGCAAAAAGCTTCATTCACATAAGTGATTATTCCATATTTGTCAGTCTTTGAAACGATCTCACTCTTGTCAACAGCCTCTTTATACTGTGTAAGAAGCTTTTCGCTCTCTTTAAGGCGTCTTGCATTCACAACGCGAAGTGCAGTCTTGTCCAGAGTTTTAAACAATTCTTTAAGGTTTACCGGTTTCAGCAGGTAATATTGTATTCCCAGCTGTATAGCCTTCATTAAGTAGTCGGTATCGTTGAAAGCAGAAGAGATTATGATGGGGATGTCCGGATCACTGTCTAAGATAGAACGGCACATACTCAAGCCGTCCATCAATGGCATACGGATATCTGTTATGACGATGTCAGGCTTGTACTTTTCGTAGAGTTCCAAACCCTCCTTTCCATTGGCCCCAACATACAGTGCACGGGCCTCACCCTCTAAGATCTGGATAAACTCATCTCGAATGATTGCCTCATCTTCCACATACAAGATGCTAATGTCTTTTAAGTTGTTATCCGTCATAGGGGACCTTCTTCATACAATATTTCTATATTATAGGGGAATTTTTTAAAAAAGTATAATTGCATAAAGAAGAATTCGTGAATCAGGCATATCTGTTGGCTTCCAAGGGATTAATATACCCAGAAATATTTTAGATTGTATGCCTTGTAATGGGGGGAGATTTTTTAGATAAAGTATGCCTGTGTTTGAGTAAAGAAAGCTTTTTAAGCTTTCTTTACAAGACTATAAAGCCTTAGACATAATACGATTCATGCGGGAAATAAATCCGGCAGTATCATCGATTTCCATGCCTTCAAATATCTTAGCCTGATCAAAAAGGACATGTGCCGCATCATTGATAAGATTTTGATCAGCAGAGTCTTTTAGCTTGGTAAGGATCTCATGCTTAGGGTTGATCTGTAAGATCGGCTTGATTGGAGCCATATCTGAGGCATTACCCATCTGAGCCATCATCTGAGCCATCATGTAGCTTGGGTCTTCTTTATCGATACGAAGACATACAGGAGAGTCTGTAAGATCAGACGTAATCTCAACATCTTTAACACTCTCGCCAAGTGTCTCTTTGAACTCTTTAAGAAGAGTGTCAAACTCTTTTGTCGTCTCTTCTTCAGCTTTTTTCTCTTCTTCACTCTCTTCAAACTTTGCATCAGCAACGTTTACAAACTTATACTCTTTGTATTCATGAACCATAGGAAAGACGATAGTGTCGATCTCTTCATTAAGGATAAGAACATCTATGTCTTTAGCCTTAAAACGCTCTAATGAAGGAGAATTCTTAAGCATACCAAGAGCCATCTTACCTGCTAGGTAGTAGATCTCTTTCTTCTGCTCATCTACATTTTTTATGAACTCCTCGATGTTTGTCTTAGCTTCAGATTTAAGTGTGTTGAACTGCATAAGTTCAAGAAGCTTTTCGCGGTTACCCATATCTGAATAGATACCTTCTTTAAGACAGTTTCCAAACTCAGCATAAAACTTAGCATATTTGTCCGAATCCTTTTTCATCATCTTAGAAAGCTCAGAAAGAACTTTTTTAACAGATGCATTTTTGATCTTTGACATAATCGGATTAGACTGAAGAATCTCACGACTAACATTAAGAGGAAGGTCGGCAGAGTCGATTACACCGCGTAAGAAACG
>CBFDAB010000166.1:0-3368 GCA_965602745.1 uncultured Campylobacterales bacterium | reverse complement strand
TATAAGCAATCACTTCTAGAAGGCCAAAGTCCCGTTGAAGATAAATAAGCTTGGCAATGCCCAAGTCAAAAACGAGAATAACAAGGAAATAGACAGAAAGATAGAAAATAGTCTTAAACTGTTCAAAACATTTTGATACTTCAACCTTTTCCGTGACAAGACATTTCATATCTGAAAGATTCGCATCCTTAAGTGACTTTTCTTCACAAAACCAAAAAACCAAAAAACAAGTCCTCCACCAATCAGTAACATAACTGTTCCCATGAGTAAATCCTTATGTTTTAATTATAAGTAATGATTATATAAGAAGAATACAAATATATTATATTTATTCTTGTTTATCAGAGTTAATAGATAAGTTTTCATAATGATCTGTTATTAAAAGAAGGCTGTTGTCTTAAGGAAACATTCTCGGAGAAAATATATTGATTGTCTTGAGTTATAAATATTAATTAAGATATATTTTGCAATAATGAATCATTAAAAATAAAGGCGATTTGTGAACAATAACAGTTGTCAAGTATTAGAAAACAGAATAGTTGATGAAATCCCTATTAGTTCGCAAGACTATAATGATATTTTAAATATTCAACTAAAAACCCTGGAGATGATGGCATCTAAGGGAAAGACGGCAGATATATTAAATAACTTATGTAAATTAGCAGAAAGCCTGCTTCCAAACTCTGTTTCTTCTGTTATGTTAATAAATCAAGATAATGGACTTCTTAGTGTAGAGTGCGCTCCCTCTGTTCCTCAGATCGGACATGATGCACTGGCAAATCTAAAGCCAGGACCCGGTGGCGGTTCTTGCGGGAATGCTGTATTTAAAAACAGCCCGCAGTTCGTGCACGACACATTTAATGATGAAAGATGGATGGATATCCGTCAAGTCGCTTATGATTTTAATCTCTGTTCTTGTTGGTCAATGCCTATTCGAGATGAAGACAAAAAAGTTATAGGCTCATTCGCACTTTCTTCTTTTGAACACCGATTACCGACTCCATTTCATAAAAAATTGCTCGAAACTTCTGCCGCTATAGTTAATCTTGTATTTAAAAACGAGTCAAACGAGAAACGTCTTCAAATTTTTTCTGCTGCTATGCATAGTGCTCATGAAGGAATGATCATTACTGATAAAAACAATAAGATTATTGAAGTGAATACTGCTTTTGAAGATATATATGGAGTTAAAGAAAAAGATGTAGTAGGGATGAGTCCCTCTTTTCTTAGTTCAGGAAAGCATGACCTTGAATTTTATCAAGAGATGTGGAAAAAGATAAATGATGAGTCAGGCTGGAGTGGTGAGATCATAAATAAACGTGCCGATAATAGTGAGATTACGCAATGGATGAGTATTAGTATCTTACAGAAAGAAAACAATACTGCACAAAATTATTTAGCAGTATTTAGTGATTTGACTGAACTTAAAGAGACACAATAACAGATGGAGTTTATGGCTTATCATGACTCCTTGACAAAGCTTTATAATAAGACGCATTTAGAAAAAGTTATAAACTCAAGAAAGCCTAAGCCTCAGACGCTTTTATTGTTAAATGTAAATAATTTTGGCTATATCAATACGGCGTATGGATTTGAAATAGGAGATCAGCTATTAATAGAAATATCTAGGATATTAGCTGATGATTTCGGCACAGAAAACACATGTCGGATACATGCTGATGAGTTTGCGATACTTTTTGATGAAGAGATTGATATTGAGACCTTTGTCTTCAGAGTTCAAAATTATTTTTACCATACGGCTATTGAGATCGGGACGATTACTCTTAATGTCTCATTTACTTATGGAGCTGTTTATTCGCAGACAGAGCTGCTTCAAAAAGCTGCTCTGTCGCTTAAAAAATCCAAAGAAAGCGGCATTAACCGTCTTTATATTTTTAACAAAGACGAAGACGGTCTTGACCAAGAATATAGAGAGCTGTTTATCAAAGCTAACAACTTACTCCATAATGCCCTTGATGAGGATAAATTTATCCCCTATTATCAAGGGATACGAAACAATAAAACCCAAAAAATTGATAAGTTTGAAGTCTTAGCCCGTATAGAAGATGAGGGTAAGATTATTTCGCCTTTTGTATTTTTAGAAGCAGCTCGTCTTTCAGGTCTTCTGCCGGAGATCACAAAGATTATGATTGATAAAAGCTTCAAGCTTATGGCATCAAATGATTACAGTTTCTCGATTAATATAACTGAAGATGATCTAAGCCGAAACTATTTAGCTTCATACTTGAGCATAAAGGCCAAAGAGTATAAGATCGAGCCTAAACGAGTCATTTTAGAGATACTAGAAGGTATTAGCTCAGGCGGTAAGCAAAGCCATGTTCAACAACTCAATGAACTCAAAGAGAAGGGGTATTCTTTGGCTATTGATGATTTTGGAACAGAATATTCTAATTTTGAAAGAGTCTTAGACCTTGAGATAGATTTTTTAAAGATTGATGCTAAGTATATTAAAGATATTGATGTCAATCCCAAAAGTTATGAGATCGCAAAAGCGATAGCTTTCTTCGCTAAAAATGCAGATATACCCTGTATAGCAGAATTTGTACATAATGAATCCGTGCAAAAAATCCTAGAAGAGTTAGAAGTTGAGTACTCACAAGGTTACTATTTTTCACAGCCGCAAGCATCTCCTATTTCTTAGTCAGGAGCAAGTTGTCAACGGATTAGAATGATTACTATGATTAGAGCAAGAGCATAAGAGAAGGCTCTTAATCTTTTGATACTTAAGCTCTTCTTCTTTTTTGTCAGCAGAGAACCATTCATGTTAGGAGTTTAATCTTCATTTTTTACAAAGAAAAGTATATTTCTGATCCTGAATTTTATACTTTGATTCCAAACTTATTAAGAAGAAAGATGACACTGTAATAAGCAAAAACAGTCATTAAGATTGAGATAATCATGCTTGGATAGAAACCGAGACCTTTTTTTATCAAAAGGGGAAAGGCAATAAACAGAGTCATTGACGGTGCAATCAACCAAACGATCCTATATGAGAACTCCACTGCATCTGTGCTCTCCTTTGTATCTATATACATCCATGTCATAGCTAATATTGACACCAAGGGAATAGCTGCTAAGAGTGCACCCGCCAAACTGCTTCTTTTGGCTATCTCAGATATAAGCACAATTAAAAGTGCCGTAATGATTAATTTTGTTATATAGTAGATCAATTGTCATTCCTTTATATTTGGCGGGGAGTATTTTAAAAATACTTAAAAGCCCTGAACTAGCCAGATTTGATCCTCTTATGGGATCAATAAAGACTATCTCTTCAAGTTTAAGATTTTTTCTTTTTTTCTTATCGCATTTAACAGTTTCTTGGCTTAAATATAGGTGAGATAAGGTAT
>CBFDAB010000165.1:0-3372 GCA_965602745.1 uncultured Campylobacterales bacterium | reverse complement strand
ATCTGAATGAATTTTTGCTTTATTTGATTTAGATAAGGTCTGAGATCATCTATATCCGACTCTTCTAGCAAAGTGTAAGAGAGAGATTCTGTTCTGATTTGCAAGATCTTTGAAAAGTTTTCATTTGCATACTTAAAAGAGATAGGTGTGAAAAATTCAAGAGCGTTTTCATCTGTAAAGCTCACTTCTAAGCTTTTTTCTAAGACTTGAAGTTTTTTTCCAAGACGCATCTGAGAGAGGACCTTTTCTATCTTAGGCAGGGAGATACGTTTTGTACGTTCATTAATGAAGTGTGTCTGCATCGCCTTAGCTTCTTCATCACTAAGGTTTATTTGATCTAAAAAGCTGTTTATTTTTTCAAGTTTATCAGTGGATTGTTCTCTTTCTCCGCTTCCTGTGAAGATCTGACCAAGGTCCTTGAAGTAGTTTACTATGTGTTGACGAGGCTCTACCTCGGCCTCTGACCAGATACGTCTAAATGAACGGATAAGAAGTTCAGTGCTTAGTCCTTCGTCTTTTAGTCCAATACTATGTGCCAGCTCTATAAGCTTGTCTTGAGGGACTCTGGTGATGCCCTCATCAAAACCGTCACCGTCAAAATAGATACGGATAAGTTGATTATATTTTGTAAGTTTCTTTTTCTTTTTTGCCATAAAGGAATTTTAGCTAAATTATCTTTATAAGCATTTTTGCACAATGAATTTGTTATTCTTACAAAAATAATTTTCAAGACAGAAGAAGCCACTAAATGATAAAAGAATTTCCAAATGAATGGACTCAAAAAGAGTTTCTTCGAAATAAGATAGAACTGGAAAAAGAGGGTGTAAAAGTCCTTCTTATTGACACTATCTTGAATCCTATAGCATATATAGATACGATGACGTACAACCCTGTGCTTTTAAAAGATGAGCCTGAAGGTTCTGTCTTTGTCTTTTATTGCGATTCGGGAAAAGCAACGATGGATAGACTTCAAGAGTATAAGGAAAAATTTCCTAAACAGCACTGCCTCTCATTGAAGGGCGGTCGCGGATATTGGAGAAAACATTTTCAGATATTAGAAGAAAATAAGGACAAACACGAAGAAATAATCAATGAATTCATCATCTGTATAAATGAGACACGTTATTATGAGGCACATGAGGCCTTGGAAAAGATCTGGTTTCCACGGCGTTTTGAAGATGACGCTGAGATGAAACTAATCAAAGGTTTTATTAATGCAGCAGTATCATTTGAACTTATAAAACGAGGTCGCCCTGAATCCTCTACTAAGGTGTGGGAAACTTATGAAAAATATAAAATTTTACTTGGAGCCTTTGAAAGTCCATATAATGACAGGTACAAAGAATTGTCTCAGTTTTTAGAGAAAAAAAGAGGTGAATTAGTCTTAAATCTATAGTCTTTTCTTAGTATTGAATTATTAGTATAACTGAACTTTTTTTAGGACTTCAAAATGACAATTGTATTAATCCTTGTTTTTACTGCTTTAGTCTTGTTAATCTTCATGAACTTATATAAAAACATTATTACCAACTCTCCTCTATATTAAATGAATAAGAGCTTCTTATGGCCTATGATAAGGTCTTTTATGAAGAGCTTCAAGGATATGTGAAAGAGTATGTTTCTATATTTAATTCCCCTATAGTTCAACAACTAGATCAGATGAAACTTACTTTACTACGGGCACAAGACTCTTTTACTTGTGCAGATAATGAGTATAAATTTCTCTCTTCAAGTTTTCCTATAAATATAGTGGCTAAAATGTTGGAAAATGAAAAAAAAGGCTTAGCATAATGAATTTTTTAGAGGCAATGAACTTTAGACATGCATGTAAGATTTTTGACGAAAGTAAAAAGATTGATAAAACTAGGCTTAAAAATATCCTAGAAGTAGGACGGCTTTCACCCTCTTCTTTTGGTATGGAACCATGGAAATTTTTAGTTATTCAGTCTCAAGATCTTAAAGAACAACTTCGTCCATCATGTTGGAATCAGGTTCAAATCACCTCGTGTTCGGATTTGATTGTTTTCGTAACAAAAAACAAACTTGTTGAACCGGGATCTTCATATGTTGAAGATATGTTCAAGCGTAAAAATATGCCCCAAGAGATGTTTGATAAATATATGGGCCTTTATGCCGACTTTTTAGGGGCTAAGGCAGAGGGTAAACCTGATTTTTATAAGGATTGGTCGGCTAAACAGATCTATATCGCAGCAGGAAATATGATGACTTATGCGGCAAGTGAAGGTTTAGATACCTGTCCAATTGAAGGATTTGATCAAAAAGAAGTGGAAAAGATCTTGGGAATAGATGGAGTAGAGAGATCTGTAGCCCTGATTATAGCCTTTGGAACGCGCTTAAATGAGCAACCTGAAAAGTTGCGTCTTGGCTTAGACGAAGTAGTTACGTACCTATAAGAGCAGAAAAGAAGTCTAAGTTCTTTAACTTAGACAATCGCTTTCAAACCTCTTTAATTCTAACATGCTAAAATCCCGATAATAAAAACAGTCAAAAGAGACTGAAAACATAGGAAATACTAAAATGAGCAAAGAATTTATTTATAATGAAATGATGGCACACATCCCTGTATGTTCACATAAGGCACCTAAAAGCTTACTTTTAATCAGTAATGCTCCGGAGGGAATTCAAAAAGAGTTAGAGCGTCACAATGGTCTAAGTATTACTACTGGCGGACTTGACAGCATTGCTGGCGGTGAAGACAATAGTTTTGATATTGTTCTTATTGATTCTATAGCCGACATTTCTCGTGTAACATATGCACATCTTAACCGTATTGTAAAAGAAGACGGTCTTATCTCATCTCTTAATGCTTCACTTGATGATGAAGTTTCTTCAAAAGCGCAACTAAGCGCAATTGGTGAGTATTTCAAAGTTGTAATGCCATATAAAGCAGAAGAGAAGACAATGATCCTTGCATCTAAAGAGTATCACCCGACTGCAGATGTGATCTTGCATCGTTCAGACCTAATTGACGGTCTCTCTTATTACAACTGTGATATCCACGTTTCATCTTTTGCTATGCCAAACTATATACGTTCAGCTTACAGAGGCATCATTAAAAACTAATGAAGCTTTACGAGTATGCTATTGCATTAACAGGTGGTATTGCCACCGGTAAGAGTACAGTTGCCAGTCTTATGAAGCTACACGGTATTGCCGTGATTGATGCAGATGAGATAGCGCATGAACTTTTAGACAAACACAGTGAGAAGATAGCCGAGATGTTTGGGGAAGTTTATGTTCGTAAGGGAAAGGTCTTGAGAACTAAACTTGGCAATATCATCTTTAGTGATGAGGCCAAAAAGAGAGAGTTAGAAGCCTTTATTCACCCTCTTATACGAGTTGAAATCGAAA
>CBFDAB010000164.1:0-3450 GCA_965602745.1 uncultured Campylobacterales bacterium | reverse complement strand
TAGCTCTTTTAAACGCTTTTCCCCATCTGGAGTATTTGAAATAGTCACAACCGCGTCAGCATGGGTGTGATCGACAAACTTAAAGGGGATGATGGCATGCAAGATAGCTTCTATTGAGGGGTTCGGAGAATTCTTGTCTTCAAGAGCTTCTCTCTGCTGAGAAACCATATCCGTATCGGAAAGATGATCCAGCTTTGCCATCTCTATCAAAGTCTTCAGGTCAACACCCGGAAAACCCGCTTCTTCAATAGTATCAAGATTCCAGCCGCTTCCTTTGACATAAAGCTTATCATCTATCTTTACAGAAGTGTTTCCGCCTCCATGTAATACTAAGTCCATATCTCTGCCCAAAAGTTGAGAGGTATAGACCCTCATAGCCAAGTCAGTTTTGTAGTTTTGTGCGTCAGTATCATTAAATGTAGATTTCATAAGTCTATTCCCAATTCGTTTGAAGAATAGTAGCATATTTTAGAGGGTGTGCAGCCGAAGCTACACGATGAAGAGGATTATACTTCGCTAGTTGCAGCACTTTGAGCATAAAGTTCTTGCTCACGTGCAATAAGAATATCTGCTAAAAAGAAATAAGCTTCTTTCCATGCGTTTAGAACTTCTTCTGTTGCCGCGTCACCAAGGACATCTTTAATAGCACCCAAGATAGACTGACCTACCATAGGGTAATGCTCCGGTTTAACCTTAACTCGGATATGTGTTGTTGCCATCTTTTCAACTGCTTTTGACAAAACAGATAGATTATCAATATTAGCTGCATAGGCGCTAACTGCTGCTGCAAGTTTTTTATGCTGACCAGGCTCGGCATCTTTAAAAAGTACTTTAACCTCAGGATAAGTAGAAAAAAGGATTTCATACATACGTGACGTGATCTTTTCTGCATTTTCTGCTACGGCCGGAGCAGTTGCTTTTACTGTATCGATTGTTACTTGTGATAATGACATTTATTTTCCTTGTTTTAATACGATCGTATTGTAGTATTAAAACCATTAAGAAGTCTTTAATCTCATAAAGACAAGGAGAATATAGCTCTCTTTTATTCAGGTGTATTATATTCTCTATCTCCGGCGTCGCCTAAACCGGGAGCAATAAACTTGTTTTCATCCAGTTTATCGTCAATTTGCGACAGATATATATCTACATCAGGATGATTTTCCTCTATCACTACTAATCCTTCAGGCGAAGATATAATATTTAAGCAGATGATCTTTTTTGGATTTTTTGTCTTGACTATTTTGATCGCATCACAAAGAGAACCGCCTGTTGCCAGCATGACATCTACGATAATCACCGTTTTATCTTTACAATCAGGAAGACGGTCATAATAGAGCTTACTCTTATGACTACTCTCATCTCTTTTCATCGCCAAAAACCCTCCTGTGATAAGAGGAAGGGTTTCCATCACAGATTCAAGCATAGGCATCCCGGCTCTTAACACAGTGACAACAACAAAGGATGATTCATCCAAGACCTCATAAGACTCAGATCCATTCCATGTCTGTATAGTCTTTGTATAAAGTCCTTCTTCTTGCATAGACTCGTATAGAAGTATCTTTGTTATCTCTTTGACAATATGACGAAAACGAAGAGCATCTGTTTTTGTCTCACGAAGTGAAGAGATAAGTGTTTTTATAATGGGATTTGAGAGTTCTTTTATCATAATATATTCTCCTGTCTATAACTCAATAATATCGTATTTTTACTGTACAATACCATCCATGGAAAATATACTATTTATCGCTTTCGCATTCTCGTTTTTAAGCCTAATGTCCGTTCATGTCTATCTTACAAATGCCTTTTTTTTACAACTGAAAAAAGAACATGAGCAGACATGGATAAACCTCGGTCAGCCAAGATGGAGAATCCATTTTGGAGATCCGACCTTTCAAGATGCGATGAAATACATCCGTCAGAAAAAGTTTACAGACCTAAATGATGGGATTTTGGAAGCCTATTATAAAAAAATAAAACGTATAGAGTATATCTCTGTAGCTATAGCTGTCTTTATTGTGATCATGACAGTAGTAGATATTTTAAGAGGATAGAAAATGGAACAGATTCCAGAGGGTGGCTATAACCTGATTATATTTATAGTCATTGCGATTACGATGTTTGTTGTACTTAAATGGAAAAAATAAAAGAATTATTTCCTTTGCAACATCTTTTTAGTAAAGAAAAACAAACTATCTCTTTCAAGATGGTTTATTCATAACTTCTACTTAAAAAAGTACCGGTTCTATATCTTCAGCCGGATTAAACTCTTCAAAATCTTCGATGATTCTATTAAA
Organism: uncultured Campylobacterales bacterium; assembly: GCA_965602745.1. Classification (GTDB taxonomy): domain Bacteria; phylum Campylobacterota; class Campylobacteria; order Campylobacterales; family Sulfurimonadaceae. The sequence continues at coordinate 1,153 of CBFDAB010000164.1, read as the reverse complement.
CATTCTTTTTGTCTTCTCGGCTTTTGCAGTATACTCATCAAAAATATACTTAGATGAAGGGAAGGCCTCACCTAACTCTTGATAGATCGCTAAACGTCCGTTGATATGCTTACCAAACTCGCCGAAAGCATTACGTAAAAACTCTTTTGTTGTTGTGTGACGCATCAATGACTTTATCATACGTTTACGCTCTTTAATAGGCAAAGACTCGTCTATAGCTTCGGCTACACGCTTGATATCAAGACGTGAAAGATATACACCTGAGTGTGCAGGCCCGAGAAGCTTTTCTGAAAGTTCATCAACAAAGGCTGGCGCTTCTTCTAGATCTCCTTCTTCTTCATCTTTTTGCTTCTGTTCTTCGCCTATACAACTTTCGTGTACAAACTTGTCAAATTCTGCTTTTAATTCGTCCAGGTTGTTAAAATCTTTCATGTTACTTTCCTTCTATCCAGATATTGTAATTAATTTTTGCAAGTACCCTTGAGTACTTTTCATTGTTTATAAATTCAGCTCCATATGCTGCTGCATAATCTGCTAGATTACTCTCACTCTTTAGATCAATAAGAACCGTGTCCTTATTGATCTTGCTAAGGCGCGGAGATGATGGCGTAGCATTGATAAAAGCATTAAAAGAAGAGAGATCGATCTCTTCATTTTCTGCTGCTCTGTCAATATCTACATTTATGCCTTCAAGCTCTTTTGCACACTCTTGCATAAGACTCATACATGACTCGACTCTATCATTTATAAGAACTAGTTCTTTGATTCCAGAGTCTTGTATATGTAAAAGTATAGACTTAGCCAGTTTCCCTGAGCCAAGTATGGCAAGCTTAGAAATATTCTTTTCTTTTAAAAGTGAACAAATTGCCCTGCCAGATGCTATCTCACCGTAAAGCTCTTTGTCTTTAACGATAATCGTGTCACAAAAACCGCAAGCTTGCACTTCTGAGCTTTTATGGTTGAGCTGTTCCATCACACCTTCTACATATTCTGCGCCCAGTGCTACACCGTTAAGTTTTGCTTCTCTTAGACCGGCTACCGTAAAGTAGATATCATCAGGTCGAATATTCATAGGAATACACATCCCGTTATTACCATTTTCTTTGAAGTAACGGTTTATCGTCACTGAAAAACGGTTTTGTTGCGCATACTC
>CBFDAB010000163.1:0-3464 GCA_965602745.1 uncultured Campylobacterales bacterium | reverse complement strand
ATGAGATTTGATCCTCTTCTCCGTCATTATCTAGGTCAAAAGAGAAACGTTTTTGCTCAAGATCGGGTATCTCTCCTCTATAGTTTATTACCAAGGGGTCAAAAGTCCTTGCAATATCAATACGGTTTTCTATCACAAAAGAGCGTGACATTGAGAAGTCTATATCTATGTCGATCTCTTGAGTATCTGTTTTTATACGTCCTGATGTTGAAAAAGAGAAGCTCTCTTTTTCTTCGTAACGCTCATATAAGGAGAGATGCTGTCGTGAACGTGTTTTAGATGTCTCAGCCATCTCTTCAATACTGTTCACCTCGGAGTTCATTCTTTCGTTTAAAGACTGCATCAGACTCTCTATGATACCCAAGAGTGTTCTTGGTCTGTCATAAGTCTGAGAAAAAGGCTGATCTGTCTCAACAGCTTTCATATCGGCTTTCTTCATTTCGTTTTGCGAATCAAAAACTTGACTAGGCAGCAGACTTGAAAAACTTGTTTTAGCACTTAATAGCTCTTGAGAGAAGCTATAGTGAGACTCAGTTTGTAATTTGTGAGAAAGTATCTTCATGATAAGACCTTTGATTTAGGCAAAATTCTCGTCCCTGATAAACCTAGAAGATATAACTCCCTTTACACCCTCGTTATAAACTATAAGCAAATCTTATGCCTAAATAAGACATTTCAACACATTGAACTAAAACAGGAGTTGGACAAGCTCGCATTATCAATCATTAAGCCTTACAACACTTCATCTTGGATAAAATCACAAAAAAGAAATCAGGAATAGACCTTGTCAATAGAAATAATCTCATGGAACGTAAATGGAATTCGTGCTGTATCAACAAAAGAAGCCCTTAAATGGATAGATGAAAGAGAACCTGACATCTTATGTCTTCAAGAGATCAAAGCCCTAGAAAAGCAGATACCTGATGATCTTTTTGATCTTGAATACGCACACAGGGCTGTCAACTCTGCGGACAAGAAAGGTTACTCAGGCACAAGCACCTGGTCAGCTATGGTTCCTGAATATACAGATGTCCGTCATGATATCGACCTTGGCAGAGAAGGCCGTATCTTAGAGCAAGACTATGGAGACTTCGTACTCTTTAATGTTTATTTTCCAAATGGGCAAAAAGATGAAGAACGACTTGCCGTTAAGATGAAGTTTTATGATGACTTTTTAGACTACTGTAATGGCCTAAGAGAAAAAGGAAAGTCTATTGTCATCTGCGGGGATGTAAACACAGCCCATAAAGAGATAGACCTGAAAAACCCGAAGGCGAACTCCAAGACTTCCGGATTCTTGCCTATTGAGCGTGAATGGATGGATAAGCTTGTAGAAAACGGCTATGTTGACACCTTTAGATATGTTAACGGGGATAAGGAAGAAGAGTATAGCTGGTGGTCATACAGATCCGGTGCCAGAGCAAAAAATGTAGGGTGGAGAATAGACTACTTCTTCATCTCTGATGACTTAGTCGAATGTTTAGAAGATGCCTTTATACTTCAAGAGCTAGCCGGGTCAGACCACTGTCCAGTAGGTATTAAACTAGACTTATAATCCACTATATAGTTTTTTATATAGTAAGTTATATTTTATCTGAATGAACTTTTTCCTCGTACGTTAATACCTAATGCACGAGAAGAGATAGAATATCTACCTTTTACATCAAACACAGCCTTAATACTCCATCTTTTTGATTTACTAAAGTCTACGCGGTTAAATTTATCTGGGTTAGCTTGGTATCCTTGCACTCGTTTATATAACTTTCTTGGACTATATGGCCATTTAGTTCCAGAGACAATACCCTTTATTTTACCAATTCCAATTTCTAACTCTTTTAACATTTCTCTTTTGTAATACTTTCCCAATGAATAGTCCGCATAATGCTGGTCTGCTCCACTTTTAAAACTACCGTTTTTAGTTTTCATTATTTCCACTAAAAAACTTGTTTTAGTAATAGGACTTTTATCATAAACTGTTCTATAATATTTTAATGTTTTTTTCACTCTTTGAATAATAAATTCATATTTAGAATTAATATTTTCAACATCATTATAAAAGATATAGTAGAGTCTTTTATTCTTATAAGAATGTTCAATTCGACTTGAACTGGTAAAATTCACACCAGCTATGAGCCCAGTTTTATACCAAGCCTGTGTATTAATCCACGAATTTCCACGATGTAAAAGCATTTTCTCTTGTTCCATAGAAATAGGAACAGTTTTAAGATAGATATGTCCTTGAGCGTTGGAGTCTTTCAAAAAACAACAAACGAGCATGAAACTTATTAGTAATGTATGAATACGATTACATTTTTCTACTGTCATAAAAAACCTTAACTATTTTCTCTGTCTAAAAAATTCGCTTACTTTGCCTTTGGTCTAAAAGGCTTCATCACTTCTTCATTACACTCTAAAAAAGGGCCTTCTATAAGATCTATACAGTAAGGAACGGCAGGAAAAACTGCGTCCAGACATTCGCGGATAGACTTTGGTTTTCCCGGTAGATTGATGATAAGAGAACTACCACGTATCCCTGCCGTCTGACGTGAAAGAATGGCTGTTGGAACAAACTTCAGACTCTCTTGGCGCATTAACTCACCAAATCCAGGCATCATCTTCTCACATACATTTTCAGTCGCTTCAGGAGTCACATCACGCAAGGCCGGACCTGTTCCGCCTGTTGTAACCACTAAACAGCATCCCTCTTTGTCGCATAGTTCAATCATTGTCTTCTCGATCTCTTCTTGAACATCGGGTATACATCTGTAAACAATCTCAAACTCGCTTGATAGATAATCTTTCATCGTGTCTTGAATCGCCACGCCTGAGATATCTTCATAAATACCTGCACTTGCTCTGTCTGAGGCTGTAATCACGCCAATTTTAATCTCACTCATTTTCTTCTCCTTTATATATTTATACTACTTGCAGTGTATGTCCCGCATTGTTTATCATGTAAGTTGTTGCATAAGGCAGAAAAAACTCTTTTGCTATCTGTGAATCTATGATCTTATCTTTACTTCCTAAATAGACCTCTATCTCTATGCCTCTGTCTTGAAGTGCTTTGAGCTCATCTGCCTTCCATACAAAAGAGAGAAGTCTCTCTAAGTCCTGGGCGCTTCCCTGCTCCACCTTCACATTCTCATCTATTGGTGCAGGTGAAAAACATGAGCTTAAAAAGTTTTTTAAATAGGCTTCTCTGTCTTTTGCGAAGTACATATTTTGCGTTCTCTTGAACTTCTCACTCTTGTTTTGGAAAAAGGCCGGTGAAAAAAGCTGTAAAGTGTCTATACGTGACTTAGAACTTAGAGCCTCTTCAAAGGCTTTTATCGCGCCAAAACTAAATCCGGCTATACAGTAAGCAGAGGGTTTTAAAAAATCCTCAAAGATCTGTTCGTCATCAGAAAGAGAAAATCCGCTATAAAACTTCATCCATGACTTTCTTGATCTGATCTTTTGCAATA
>CBFDAB010000162.1:0-3487 GCA_965602745.1 uncultured Campylobacterales bacterium | reverse complement strand
AGTATAAAGACTCTATTGTCAAAATCAACATAAGCATCATAAAGTCCAGAAAAGTCTTTGATAAACTCTGTAAGTTCTTCATCATTTAAAGTCTTTGTCTCAATGACCTTTACTAAGGAAGACTCTTCTGAGTCCTTATGTGCATAAAAATGTTTTTGAGAAAGCAAAGATGAGACGTAAGAGACCTCTTTCAAAGCTATAAGTTTCGATTCTAAGATTTTTAATTTTTGTATCTGCGATTCACTTATATCTTTTACATGAAAACTTATCTTTGTAACATGTTGCGATTGTAGATTTTGATTGTGTGTGCGTTCAAGCTCTGTTGAGTCTTGTAACCATATTCTTTCATCTGAACTGAACAGGTTAGGGTTAATAGACACAAAGGCAAAAAAGCCAAGTATAAAAACAGTAAGTATAATACCTATACGGTATTTCTTTAGGAAATTAATATAAGGACTTACATTCGGTGTATCATAATACATTACTTTCCTCCTTTCTTAGGTTTTACAACAAAGAGATAAGGTCGTTTATAGATATCAAGCTCGTTAGCTATCTTTGATATTTCATCTATTTTTCTCTGAACACTAGGAGAGAGTTTTTTAATCAAGGGTACTTCCTGTTTATCGACCATTACTTTTTTCATCATTTTAAAGGGCTCTTTTTCAGTATAAATCGTTCCTATCAAGTTTTTCGTGTGAAAGCGCGCAAGTTCATAATAAAAAAAGTGATAGGTATAGCTCTTCTGCATTTTTTTATTCTCCAAGACCATCTCAACAAACTCACGTGAGCGTGGACAGACCGGATCGATAAAAGCATACAGATGTGTTGAACCGTTTCCAATGACAATGGCATAATGTTCAATACTTTTTAGCAGAGGCAAGGCAATAGATAGAGGGGCTTTTTTCTTGCTGATCAATGGTTCATTAGCAGCTAAAGATCCACTTAATAAAATAAAAAGAAGAAAAAAGAAAGCGTTAGTTTTTGTCATAATGACATACTATCATTTTTTTTGATTTTAAGAAGGAAAAGAATGCATAACTTTTAAGCATAAGTTGTTTGATTATATCTTTCATTGTTTTCATAATGAAATTATAAAATATTTATATTACGCTTGCATTACTTTCCTGCAAAAGGAAGAAGTGCTGAGCCCCAAGTAAGACCACCGCCAAAAGCATCAAGTAACATTAGGTCGCCTGTTTTAAGGTTTCCTTCTTCATACAGATCATTCATCGCCATTGGTATTGAAGCGCCTGAAGTATTCCCATACTTATGAACAGTTAAGACAACTTGTTCTTTATCAAGTTTCAGTGCATCGCCTACCGCTTTAATAATACGGTAATTAGCCTGATGAGGAATGAAGTGTGTTATCTCACCGGCAGCGACATCATTGTTTTGAAGGATATCAACAACGTCATTTGTTAAAGTACGAACAGCAATCTTAAAGGTCTCATTTCCCTTCATCTGAATAAAAGAGGCTTCAGCCTTTAATTCTGCTTGATGGGGGTTGCCTGTGCCGCCGTCTGGTGTCATTAAAACATCTCCCATACTTCCGTCAGAAGCCGTATGCAGATCAATAATAGCATTTTCTTTATCTTCAGTAGCGCAGATAACAGCCGCACCTGCTCCATCACCGAAAAGAATACAAGTCCCACGATCTGTATAATCCGTAATAGCAGACATCTTCTCTGCCCCGATGATAAGAACGTTTTTCTTCATTCCCGATTCGATAAAGGCCTTGGCAATAGAAAGTACATAGATAAAGCCTGTACATGCTGCAGAGATATCAAAGGCAGTAACCTTATCAAGTCCCATCTTATGAGCAACAACAGTGGCAGTTGAAGGCATATTGAAATAATCAGGAGAGATAGTCGCAACAACGATCATGTCGATATCAGATTTTTTCAGACCAGAACGTTCAATAGCTATCTCAGCAGCATTGACAGCCATATCAGAGGTTGTTTCGTTGTCTGCAGCTATACGACGTTCTTTAATACCTGTACGCTTAGTGATCCACTCATCTGTTGTATCAACCATCTTTGCAAGATCATTATTTGTCAATACTTTTTCAGGTACATATGCACCTATTGAACGGAACGCTGCGTACATTAAAAGTCCTTTTTGCTATCTATATTATTCAGAAAAACGTGAGATCTACTCATGTTTTATTTTGAGGTATCGTTTTGGTTAAGTTTCTCTAAACGTGCTTCAATATGTTCATTAACACCTGTATCAACATAACGAATCGCCTGAAAAATTGCATTTTTAACTGCTTTTGAATTGGACTTGCCATGAGAGACAATAGCACATCCCTTAATTCCGATCAATGGAGCTCCACCGATCTCAGCATAATCAATCTCTTTTTTAAGAAGTCTGAAGACTTTTTTCATCAAAAGTGCGCCCGTAATCGCTATAGGCGACTTACGTATATAATCTTTGATAAAAAATGAGATCGTACTTGCTACACCTTCTGATGTCTTAAGTACAAGATTTCCAATGAATCCGTCACATACGACAACATTAGTCGAGCCGTTAAAAATATCTCCGCCTTCAACGTTTCCCTTGAAGCCTTCATAATCTTTTAAAAGTTTGAAAGCCTCTTTTGTGACTTCATTCCCTTTGCTCTCTTCTTCACCGTTGGCAAGAAGTCCTATACTGGGCTTTTTAATACCAAGCATATCTTGAGCATAAAAATCACCCATTACGGCAAATTCTCTTAGATGTTCAGCCTTACAATCAACATTTGCACCTACATCAAGTAAAACAGTTCGTGTTTTTGCTTTTGAAGGCATAAGCGTTACAAGAGCTGGTCTTGAAATGCCTTTCAAACGACCAAGTCTTAATGTTGCTACAGTCATTGTTGCACCAGAATGACCTGCTGAAACAACACCGTCTGCTTCTTTAGACCGCACAAGCTCTACTGCTTTATAAATTGAACTATCTTTACGCTTTAACGCATCTGTCGCCGCATCACTCATGCTGATTACATCAGATGCTTCCACGATAGAAATCTTATCTTTATACCCTTTAGGCAATAAAGATAAAATTTCATCTTTGTTTCCAATAAGAATAGCTTCAAACTTCTTCTCTTTAAGCGCTTCGATTGTTCCTTTTACAATTGGTTCGGGACCGAAATCCCCTCCCATTGCATCAATAGCAATTTTTACCATTGATTATTTATACAAACCTGTTGTAGGGTTGATGTGGTGTGGAAGTTTCCACGTACCATCTTTATCTTTGATTGGACGAGCCAATGAAATCTTATAGTGTGTACGACGTTTCGCGCCACGAGTCTTGGAGACTCTTCTTTTAGGTACTGCCATAGTATGTTCCTTTGTTTAGTTTTTACAATTTTTGCAACAAAAATAGCTGCTTTTATACAACTCAAGTTCTGACTCAAGAATCTCTTCTAAGTCTATCATTGAATTTTCAATTTCAACGATGTCAACAAGTGAATCGTTTTCAACCTTAGAAAGACCATCTGAAAGAT
>CBFDAB010000161.1:0-3512 GCA_965602745.1 uncultured Campylobacterales bacterium | reverse complement strand
TCAATCTCCGTCGTTGTTGTGTTAGCTGAGCTAATAACAAGAATACTTTTGCCTGTATACAGAGTAATTAAGTGTTGTAGTAGTTCTTGTTTTCGAGCTTTTTCACAAGTGTGAACGCGGTGGTTGTGACGTTTGATAGAGCTTACTGACATAAATTGTCCTTAGTAAATATATTAACAATAGAAGAGCTTTGTTTATTAAGCGAATTATACATTAGACTTGTTGTATAAGTCCTTGGATTGTTTACAAGTTATGCTTCATCAACTTGATATAATACGTTTAATATAAAAACAATAAAAAAAGAATCTCATGATACAAATTTCAAATCTCTCAAAAAACTTTGGCGAACAAGAGCTTTTTAGCAATCTCAGCTTTAAATTAAATGCTGGAAATCGAATCGGTCTGGTTGGTCGAAACGGAAGCGGTAAATCTACGCTATTTAAACTTATTCTGGGTGAAGAACATTATGATGAGGGTGAGATCATCATCCCTAAGGGGTATAGAATAGGCGCACTTAGGCAGCATCTTGAGTTTTCTGAACCTACTCTAAGAGAAGAAGCCGCCTTAGCCTTGGGAGGCGATGCACAATATGATGTATATAAGGTTGAAAAGATTCTTTTTGGTCTGGGTTTTGTTCAAGCAGACTTGGAAAAAGACCCTCTATCATTTTCAGGAGGGTATCAGATCCGGATTAACCTTGCCAAGCTTTTAGTGACAGAGCCAAATCTACTGCTTCTGGATGAGCCGACCAACTACCTTGATATCTTGTCTCTAAGATGGCTAAAATCTTTTTTACGAAACTTTCAAGGAGAGGTTATCTTAATCACCCACGATAGAGATTTTATGGATGCGATAGCGACGCACACTATGGGGATAGTGCGCCGTACTTTAAATATTATTCCGGGAAATACACATAAGTTTTACGAACAGCTGAAATCAAATGATGAACTTTATGAAAAACAGAAGATAGCCCAAGACAAAAAAAGAAAAGAGCTTGAAGAATTTATAGCTAAGAACAAGGCGCGTGCTTCTACCGCAGCCCTTGCGCAGTCAAAGGTAAAGCAGTTAGAAAAGATGGACTTTATGGATGACCTAGGTTTTGATGATGGACTGAAGTTTGACTTTAGTTTTCAAGACACCCCCTCTAAAGTCCTTCTTGATGTCAAAGATCTCAGCTTTGGATATACCCCAGAAAAAATACTCTTTAAGGATATCTCTTTTACTCTTGAAAAGGGGGAGTGCCTTGCTATCATTGGGAAAAATGGTACGGGTAAGTCAACCCTTCTAAATACCATAGCCGGTGAGCTCAAACAGCTGCATGGGGAGGTCTCATCATATCCCAATACCTCTTTTGGTCATTTTGGACAGACAAATATTTCACGACTTCACCCCAATAACACGGTTATGGATGAGATATACAGTGCAAACCCTAAGCTTTCTGCTTCAAATGTCCGAAGTATCTGCGGGGGGATGATGTTTAGCGGAAACAGCGCTGAAAAGAAGGTCTCTTTACTTTCGGGAGGGGAGAAGAGCAGGGTGATGCTGGGACGTATCTTGGCCCACCCGGCAAATCTTCTTTTTCTGGATGAACCTACCCATCACTTGGATATGGATTCTATAGAGGCACTAACAAAAGCGATCAAGAACTTTAAGGGTTCTTCTATCATCGTTTCTCACTCAGAAGAGCTTTTGCGACGTGTTGCAGACAGACTTATTATCTTTGCAAAAGATGGTGCTGAGTATTTTGACGGAGGATATGACCTCTTTTTAGAAAAGATAGGCTGGGATGAAGATGAAGAAGCTGAAAAAGTAAAAACAGCTCCTAAGGTCAATAAAAAAGAGAATAAAAAACTCAGAGCAGCTCTTGTTCAAGAGAGAAGCAAGCTCAGTTCTCCTCTCAAAAAAGAGATAGAACAACTGGAAGCCTTTATTATGAAGACGGAAGACCTCATAGCACAGCATCATGAAGAGCTAATTAGCGCTTCTAATGCAAGCGATAGCTCAAAGGTAATGGAACTCTCAAAACTCCTTTCTCAAGAAGAGAATGATGTTGAAGAGAAGTTTGAGCGTTTAGAAATCGCGCAAGATGAGTTAGATGAGATTTTGCAAAGATATGAAGAAAAACTGGCAGAACTGGAAGAATGAAAAAAATTGCAATTATGATCGATGAGATGTTTGAGGATGCGGAATTTATCTATCCTTATTACCGTCTGATCGAAGCAGGTATGATCGTCGATGTGATTGCACGCGAAAAGAGACTCTACACAGGCAAGCATGGAACAGCCGCGATAGCGACACATAGCATTCATGGGCTAAACAGTGATATGTATGACGGTGTTTATATTCCAGGAGGTCATGCTCCTGAGAAATTGAGACAAGACCAGGAGATGGTCGATTTTGTCAGATCACTTGATGCTTCAAAAAAGCCCATTTGTGCTGTTTGTCATGGTCCTTCTCTTCTATCTTCAGCAGGTATACTTAAGGGGAGAAGGGCAACGGCTTATCCTTCGATCAAAGAAGAGATAAAAAAGGCCGGCGCAGTTTATACAGGCATGAGTGTTGAGCAGGATGAAAACATCATCACTGCACAGAATCCACATTCCTTGCCTGAGATGATGAAACTGTTCTTGGCACTCTTACAAAAGTAGACTTTAGACCCTCCTTTTTATCTCTGCTCCGCTATAATTGCACATTATTAGTCTACCCGTATTATGTACGAGGCAGATATCTATCCAAACAAGGGTAGTTTACATCCAAAAGGAAGACTCCATGCCCGAAAAAACGGACGAACAAGCAAGCCCAAAAATATATAATGATCCAATAAGCGTTGCAAAACGTACTAAACAGAAAATCTATCTCTGTAAAAAAGCTGATAAAAGTACTATGCTTGAACAGATCATCAGAAGCATGGGTAAGGCACAAGCCGTTATTGTCACAAAGACAAAACGAACAGCAGATGCCTTAAGTTCTTATCTTCAGACTAGAGATATAGATGCGATCTCAATACACTCTAACAAGGGAAGACAGGCTTGCGAAGCAGGGGCCAAGGCTTTTAATGAGGGTGAAATAAGTGTCCTTATCACTACAGATATGATATTGCAGTCACTTGAGTTAAAAAGTATAGAAAATCTACTGGGTTATGACCTTCCAATCGAGCCTGAACACTACTTTCATCGTCTTTCTTGTCTGGACGAAAAAGGGGAGTCTATCTCTCTTGTAAGCGAGGAAGAAGAGACTCTTCTTTTTCTTATTGAACGTGCCATGAGACAAGAGATTGATCAAGAAGAGCTTGAGGGTTTTGTGGCCTCACCTGAAATTGAGGAAACACCACCCAAGGTTAAAACGCATAAAAAGAAACCACGTCACCGCAAACAAAAGTCAAAATCTAAAGAGAAAAAAGCAAGTTCTTCTGACGACAGTCAGGCTTAATGCAACAGATCAGCAACAATGTCTTTTGTGAAGACTTTATATTAGACTTGAAGCTTTCCACACGACTTATGCCTAACCCTTAT
>CBFDAB010000160.1:0-3520 GCA_965602745.1 uncultured Campylobacterales bacterium | reverse complement strand
TTCTTTCTGCTCTTTTAGCCTTTCTTGGTATCTTGCTTGGTGTTATGGTCTTGATTATTGCCATGTCTTTGATGAATGGTTTTGACGCAGAGTTTAGAAAAAAACTTACCATTATGAATTACCCTTTAACTATCATACCTAAGTTCTACGGCTCGGTAAACAAAGATTTATATTCAGATCTTAAAGAAGAGTTCCCTTCTCTCGCCTTTAGTCCATATGTCGCCTCTCCTGTAATCGTTCGCAGAGGTTCGACTATGGAAGGCGGATATCTTTTTGGTGTTGATATGCAAGCCGAAGCCAAAGCAAATCATGTTCTGGCCAAGGCTATAGAAGGTAATACCTATGGCAAGTTTGATGTAATCGTCGGTAAAACACTTTTTGATGATCTCTACTTAAATGATAATGAACGTCTAATGTATATCTTTACTCAGGCCGAACCGGGTGGACTCACCCTAACACCAAAGATCAAACGTTTTAAGATAAACGGTTCTTTTGATTCTGGTCTTTCTGCTTATGATAAGGCCTATCACTACACCTCTTTATCTGCCTTACAGACGATTTTACATATTAGTAAATCACAATATGATGGTATTCATATCTTTTCAAAGAACCCTCATGAAGATATACTAAAACTCAAAGAATTTCTTCCTGATAGTGTAAAGGTTAAGGGCTGGTGGGAAGATAATATCTCTTTCTTCTCGGCTCTTGAGTTAGAAAAACATGCACTTTTTATAGTTCTTATGTTGATAATCTTAATAGCCGCAGTAAATATCATCTCTTCGCTTCTTATGACAGTGATGAACCGACGCTCCGAGATCGCTCTGTTTATCTCTTTGGGCGCAAGTGAGGCTGAAGTAAAGAAGATATTTTTATATCTTGGTGTTATTATCGGAGTAACGGGAATATTTGCCGGAACAATCCTTGGTCTAAGCGGTCTGTGGATACTCTCAACCTTTGATCTTATTTCTATTCCTGAAGATGTATATGGAACATCAAAACTGCCTCTGAAACTCTCTATTATAGACTTTATCTCCATAATCGTCGGTGCCTTTGTCATTGTTGTCCTTTCTGCCTGGTATCCGGCAAAAAAGGCCGCCCAGGTGGATGTACTTAATGTATTGAGAAATGAGTAAGTGCCCGCTGTCACTGCTAAAGAATTTGTGATCTTATTGCATGGCTTGGCCAGAAGCAGTCGTTCTATGCATAAACTTGCAGATGCTCTGAATGAAGCAGGCTTCTGTGTGATAAACTATAATTACCCTTCTACTAAGCATACTATAGAATATTTAGCAGATAAAGCAATCCCTGATGCATTGTCTCAATGTTCTAAGGGTTCAAAAATCCACTTTGTGACACATTCAATGGGTGGGATCCTTCTTCGTCAGTATTTGAGTAAGCATAAGATTGATAATCTTGGCCGTGTTGTTATGCTTGGGCCACCTAATAAAGGCAGCCAAGTGGTTGATAAGCTTTCCAATATGCCAGGGTTTAAATTCTTTAATGGGCCAGCCGGTATGCAGTTAGGAACACAAAGGCTTAGCCTTCCTAACAGACTTGGACCTGCTGATTTTGAGCTTGGTATCATTGCCGGGACACGTAGTATCAACCTGTTGTTATCGATGATATTACCAGGTGTCAATGATGGAAAGGTGACAGTAGAAAACACCAAACTTGAAGGTATGTCTGCTCATCTGGTTTTTCCGGTAACACATCCGTTTATGATGAATAATAAGGCTGTTATTTCTCAAGTCATCTATTTCTTGAAACATGGTCGGTTTAACTAAGTACAATAGATATTTTTTTGATAAAATAGATGTACAGTACTTTGTAGTAAGGGAAAACATGTATATCATTATCTTTGACGGGCAGTGCAATCTGTGTAATTTCTTTGTGAACTTCATCATAAAACGCGATAGACAAGCTCTGTTCTCTTTTGTCCCACTAAAAACATCTAGAGCCAAGTCTTTGATGACTCAATACGATCTTGAACTTCCTGATGCAGACACTATTGTATTGATAAAAGATGAGAACTTTTATCTGAGATCAAAAGCCATTTTTGAGATTATTAAAGATTTACAGGGACTTTGGTTCCTTCTTCGTATTTTCAGGTTTCTTCCTGCCTCATTCAACGACTTTTTGTATAGATCTCTTTCGAAAAACAGATACAAAATATTTGGTAAATCACAACACTGTATGACTCCTTCAGAAGATATACGTTCTAGATTCCTTATGGATGCCGATTAGATTTATATATAATGTTATAAACAAGCTCTAAGATTGGAAAATAATATGTCTCATAATCACAGCCGTACCACTTCAAACTATAATCTCTCATTTGCCATTGGTATCTCTTTAAATGTCATCTTTGTCCTTATTGAAGCCAGTTATGGAGTGATTGCTGATTCATTAGCCTTGATCGCAGATGCTTGGCATAATTTAAGTGATGTTGTCAGCCTTCTTTTGGCCTGGGGAGCAAACTATCTGGCGTCCAGACCTGCAACTTCGAGACGAACATATGGTTTACGTCGTGTTACCATTATGGCTTCACTCTTCAGTTCTATCTTACTTCTTTTTGCCCTAGGCGGTATTGCCTGGGAAGCTATACAGAGGCTTGCTGATCCTTCTGCTGCAGATGGTATTATTATCATTGTTGTGGCTGCTATTGGCGTCGTCATAAATACAGCAACTGCACTTCTTTTTGTTTCGGGACAAAAACATGACCTTAACATCAGAGGGGCTTATCTGCATATGGCTGCTGATGCAGGGATCTCTGCGGGTGTTGTTATAGCTGGTGGCGCTATTATGTTAACAAGCTGGTTATGGATTGACCCTGTTATCAGTCTGCTCATCGTTATTGTTGTCTTGATAGGTACATGGAATTTATTGAAAGATTCTCTTAACCTCTCTATTGATGCAGTGCCAAAAGCTATCAATATGTCAGAGCTAAGAGAATACTTAAGCGGTTTGGATAATGTTTCTCAAATACACGACTTGCATGTGTGGGCATTAAGTACACGTCAAAATGCGCTAAGTGTCCATCTTGTGCGAAAACAAGAGAATCTGGACAACACCTTCTTAAATGAGATACAAGAATATCTTCAACATAATTTCAATATAGGACATGTTACAGTCCAAGTGGAGAAGGACAGTAGTACCAATAGCTGTATACTCGATCATACCGAATGTACTTAATATCTTGGATCAAGAGTGAAATAGACCTGTTTATCTCACTATAAGTAAACTATTTTTCTTGACTTGTATTATCGTCTTCGTCAAAAAGACCAAGAGATATAAAAGGAAGTGACAAGGTTCTTTTAATGATATTAAAAGGTGCTGCGATGATACTCTTGGCCACAGAGCTTTCAACCTTAGGATTACTTAATGGTCCATGAACCCTTACTGTAGTAGATACGCTATCCTCTCCAAAGATAATGTATCCAAGTAGAGGAATGTTCTTGGCTGAACTTCCAATGTCTGTTTTAACCTGTAAAAGTAGATCTACACTTTCTGTATCAAAGTC
>CBFDAB010000159.1:0-3708 GCA_965602745.1 uncultured Campylobacterales bacterium | reverse complement strand
TCTTATACCCCAAAGCAGAGAAGAAGAACTTCCCAAGAGCGATAAGGTATATACATATGAGTCAACATGGGATATCATGCATCTGCTCAAAGAGAAGAAGTATCATTTTGCCCTTATTGCCGAGCAGAGCTCAGATATCTTAGAATCAGCCGTTTTTGATATAAAAAGCGAACAACCCAGTCTGTTCTAAAGGAAATATAGATGAAACGTAGAGATTTTATTGCTAGCGCAACAAGCTTAGCCGCAGGAACACTTCTTAGTGCTTGCAATGACAGTAACAGACAGGCCATAGACTACTCCAAGATAAATGAAAAAAAAGAGAAGAAAAACAAATCTGTAAATATCAATAAAAACAAAAAGACTGTCCTAAAACTCGCCACATCCTGGCCTGCACACTTTCCTATTATGGGAACAGGTGTAGAAAACTTTGTAGATCGCGTTCACAGAGCAAGCGGCGGATCAATTCAGATCAAGCTCTATCCTAAAAACACACTAATCCCTGCTCTAGCCGTATTTGACGCAGCAAGCAGCGGAGAAATTGACATCTTTCACTCTGGGCCTTATTACTGGAAGGGAAAGAACTCTGCCTTTTCTCTGTTTAGCGGAATGCCTTTTGGTATGACAGCTGAGGAAGTAAACTCTTGGATGCATTACGGTGGTGGATATGAGTTATGGAGAAAGATGTATGCAAGATATAATCTTTACCCTCTTTTAGGCGGAAACACAAATATTCAAATGGGCGGATGGTTCAGAAAAGAGATAAACTCTCTTAGTGACTTACAAGGTCTTAAGATGCGTGTTCCCGGCCTTGGAGGTGAAGTTTATTCTAAACTAGGAGTCAATCCTATCTTGTTACCTGCAGGTGAAATATATACCGCCTTGGAGAGAGGCGTTATTGATGCTACAGAGTGGGTAGGGCCTGCTTTAGACATGAAGATGGGGTTTTACAAGGTAGCTCCGTATTATTATTCAGGTTGGCATGAGCCTGGAAGTATTTTAGAACTCAGCTTTAACCTTCAAAGCTGGAAAAAGCTTCCTGATGAGCATAAGGCTATCCTTGAGATGGCTTCTGAAGAGATGAACTCAAAGATGGCATATGAGTTTCATACCCGTAATACTTTCGCTTTAGATGATCTAAAACAGCTTGGTGTTAAGCTTAGGTCTTTTCCTGATGATGTGATAAGAGCTGCAAAGAAGGGATTAGACGATGTTATTGAGATACAAAGTAAGAAGAATGAGGACTTTACAGAGGTTTACAAGAGTGCATCTGACTTTTTAAAGGCTTCGAAACACTATACAGATATTTCATTAAAGAAGTATCTAAATATACGTTAATACAATTAAGCAATGGAATGCACTTTAAGTTACAACTTAAGGTTAATTATGGCGAACAAAGTTTAAAGCCGTCTGAACTTTCAAATGCAGATATTAAGCTTTTAGACCTTAATATGCCAAGGTTCAAACCGCACTCCATAAGGATTATTCTGAGGATAACGAATAGAGATATAACCGAGTTTTTGCAAAGACCTATACTCTTTTGTAGTTGCAAAATCAGAAGTGAAGTTTTTATATCCAAGTCCAACTTTTCCTACATCAAAATCACTTATACCGTGGAATGAGTATCCCGCAGGAGCCAAAGAGTGAGATGCTTGAGAATAATTTCCACCTAACTTATTGGCCTTATATAAAAAAAGATCTAATTGTTTAAGAACAGACCTCACACCTGATGTTAAGATTATAGAAGGCCCTACTTCTCTTTGAAGGCGTTTATACAGTTCGTGGGGTTCACCCTTATATAGATAATGACCTGTATGCGCAATCTTAACTGTCTCGTTTTTAGATATTTTATCACTTAACTGATAGGTCACTTTTCTTCCGTAAAAACCATATTCAGATGCTTCCATATGAAATATAGATTCAATATATTGGAGTTCATCTTTTGTGATTTCTCCAATATAAGTATGACTTTTGGCAAGTTTTAAAAACTGATCAAAACTAAGAAGATTAAAGTTTCCATATCCGACCAGTTTTTGTGTCTGTTTAAGCTTTAAAGAGATAGAACGTAAGTAAATTTTGTCATTTGAACATGCGACAATAGGCTTTTTTTGTAAGGTCTCCTTAGAAAACTCTTTACACTGCTGATGATTAAGGCTGAGGTGGTCTTGTATATAGAGATCTAGATTAGGCTCAGGCATGGCAAAAATGGTCTGTGCCGAGCCAATAGCAATACTAGATGTACTTAATTTAAAAAAATCTCTACGATTCACTAATAATACCTCAGTATTTTGCTACAATTTCACAAATTATATCATATTTTTTTAAGGGCTGTTTTAAAGCCCTAAGCCTTTAAAATATTAATTATTATATACTAAATGACCTTGATTTTAAATCCAAAAAACTTCTAGAATTTCGTTTATGTATATTTTAAGACCTAATGAGGCGAGAAATTTAATTAATATATACTCAATGACCTTGATTTTTCAAGCTCTTTGCTTCTGTGTTGGACATCCATATCTTAGACAAACAGACACTTCTACCTATTAAGGGTGCTTATATCAGCGCTAAAGAGGATAAAGTTTATGCTGATACCAATGGAAAAGTTACACTTACTGCAAAAGATGACACCCTATTTGTGCGAGCCTATGGATATAAACAAAAGAGTATCTCAGCGCAGACACAAACTATCTTGCTTGAACCTTTTACATCAAAAGCCTTATATGTCTCATTTTGGGCAGCAGGATCATCAAAATATATGAATCGCATTTTAGGTCTTGTTAAAAACACGGAAATAAATACAGTTGTTGTTGATATCAAAAATGAGTTCGGCTCTCTTTTATATAAAACAGATGTAAATCTTGCTGAAGAGATAGGGGCACATAAAGAACGAACTATCTTTCATATAGACGCTTTCATAAAAAAACTTAAAGAACACAATCTTTACGTCATAGGTAGAGTCGTTGTTTTTAAAGACGATAAACTTGCTAGCAGTAGAGATGAGTATGCTCTTAAAGAGACTAATACAAGCATCTGGAGAAATAGAGAAAACCTGGCCTGGGTGGATCCTTTTGATGAAAATGTACATGAGTATGTCTCAGATATAGCAGCAGATGCCGCTTCAAGAGGTTTTGATGAGATAAACTTTGATTATGTTCGTTTTCCCCTGAAAAAGGGATTGAATTATAAAAAAACTCTTAATCAAGAAAACCGCATTCAAGCGATATCTGATTTTTTAAAGACAGCAAACAAAAAACTACGTCACTACAATGTCTTTACCTCAGTTGATACTTACGGTTATGTGTGTTGGAATAAGCATGATACAAATATAGGTCATACTATTAAGAGTCTATCTGAAAATGCAGACTATATAGCGCCTATGCTTTATCCATCGGGCTTTGGCCCTGGAATCTTAAACTATAAAGACCCGACAGATCACCCTTATGAAATAATAAATGAGAGTATTAAAGAGGGACTTAAACGTTCTGATATTTCATCTTTAAGGTTTAAACCTTGGTTACAGTCATTTAAAGATTATGGCTTTGACAGAAAATTCTTTAGATCAAAAGAGGTATCTAAACAGATAAAAGGGGCAGAAGATGCTTTATGCAGCGGATGGATGTTATGGAATCCATCAAGCCGTTTTAGATCAAAATGCTTGCAAGATACAATTCTTCCAAATCCTGTACTGCCAAAATTTGATGAGAGCATAAA
>CBFDAB010000158.1:0-3737 GCA_965602745.1 uncultured Campylobacterales bacterium | reverse complement strand
GTTGATCTTATTGTCTTAACGGCTATGGGTAAACTTCCTCCAGAAGACCCATATAGTCTTATTGGTAAAATTGCTGCCTATCTATTCTTTGTTTTATGGATAGCGCTTCCGTTTATCACTAAATCAGAAAAAAAACTATAAGGGACAATAGATGAAAAAAGAATTATTGATTTTAAGCGTTGTTGTTGCCTTTTCACTTTTAACATATTGGCTGGTTGAACCTTTCGCACATTCAGTAATGCACCCGCATGTTGAAAGTAAAGGTTTCCAATATAATGGAAGTTCTGATATCGAAGAAGTTGACAAAAAAATCTTGCAAATAAGAGATGATATGTCTGCTGAAAAAGCTCAAAATAAGCCTGATGCAAAGAAACTTGGTATGCTTGAAGCTGATATGCAAGCAGCTGAGACAAGACGTGATGCGAAGAAAGTCTTTTGGACTGACGTAGAACGTATTGCTGCTCTTACAGGCGATGCAGAAGCAGGTGAAGCAACTTATGATGCAGGGTGTACAGGTTGTCATTATGGCGGAAGTGTTTCTATGGGCGGCGTTGTTCCTCCTAGTCTTGAGACGGCAGGTGCCTTGTATGATCGTAATTATCTTATAGGAATAATCAAAGACCCGGCAATGGCGTCTAATGTTGATCATAAGTTCTCAATTGTACGTAGTCACCAGATGGACAGTGTTAAGTATATGGTTACAGCTGATCAAGATATTGTGAATGTTATTGCCTACCTACAAAAGATCTCTCCAACACAAGAAGAGATCACACCTGAAATTGCTTTCCAGGATGCTTGTGGACGTTGTCATGATGTACGTTATAACAATTGGACGATCACAGGTACCAAGCCTACTTTCAAAGACAGACGTGATGAGATGGCTTTTGATATTAAGCACCTTGATGCACAAGAAGGTCTAAAAGGTTATATGGGAAAACTTCCTCCTGACCTTTCAATGTATATCCGTTCTAGAGGAGAACACTATATCTCAGTTTTTATGGAAGATCCTCAACAGCTTCTTCTTGGAACATCTATGCCGCGTGTCGGTGTGAATGCTGTATCTGCGCAGAAAGTACTTGCTTACTTAGAAGAAGCGGGTGATCCTAAGGCTGAAGAACGCAACCGCATCGGTATGTATGTAATGCTTTATATGATCTTCTTCATTATTGCTGCATTCCTTTGGAAAAAACAGATCTTGAAATATCTACACTAAGACAGAGGTGCCTTTGGCACCTTCTTCTCTCTGCTTTAAAATATCCCAAGCTGGGTAAAAATAATAATCCATAAAATACTAATAACACTTGCAAGACCTATACTCAAACCGCTCATCGCCCCACAAAGTTTATCTATCTCATAAGCCTTAGCCGTTCCAACAGCGTGAGAGGTTGTACCCAAGGCTACACCCTTTGCAATGGAACTTTTTATCTTCAAAACCTTAAAGATAAGGGGTGCAATAAAGGCGCCAAATAGACCGGTGATAACGATACTAAGAACGCTTAAACCAATGATACCCTCTAAGATCTCGCTGGCGACTATACCGATTGGAGTCGTGGTTGACTTAGGCAGCAAAGAGTTGATAAAAAGATCTGACAGACCAAAGATATGACCCAAGATAAAGACAGAGAACAGAGCAGAAAGAGAACCTAAAATAGTTCCCGTAAAGATGGATATCTTATGGCGAATGATCTCATCCCTGTGTTCATACAGAGGAACAGCTAAAATAACGGTGATAGGACCTAAAAAAAGGTGAATGATATCAGCACCCTTTTTATATGCCTCGTATGGGATGTTAAGCCCCTGCAAGAGACTTATTATCAAGATGATACTAAAGAGCAGGGGATTAATCCAAGAGAGTCTTTTGAAACTCTTTAACCACCAAAACAGTGCTCCGCAGGCTAGACTTAAAGAAAGTCCAAAGATAGGATTAAAAAATATCTCATGCATCTTTGACTCTTTTAACAAGATAATCAACCGCTAAGGCTATGCAAGCCAACATAAAGATAGTAGAGATAAGAAGGGTCAAAGAGATAGGTATAAGATACCCTTGTATTAAAGAAAAAGAGCTCATCACTGAGACTCCGGCCGGAATAAAAAACAGGGCCATATGTTTGAGTAAAAAATCGCTTACATGTTTAATATCTTCAAGATGAATAAACTTTAGCCAGAGAGAAAGAAAAAGAAGGAACATACCGATAAGGCTTCCAGGAAAACTAAAAGGCAAGAGAAGGGATATGAACTCGCCTAAAAGATAGATGGCAAAGATGATACTGAGTTCTTTAAAAATTATCATATGGTCTTAGAGAAGAATCTCTCTATAATCACTGCGTGTATTTGCCAAAGGCTTGTTTGACAGAGCCCTGAGGCTATACACAAAGGAGATCTTTGCCTCATCTGTTTTGTTCTCATTTGCATAATGCAGGGTTTTGGCGTGAAATATTACAACATCACCCTTATGCAGGTCGAAATGTACACGCTTAGAAATGATCTCTTGGTTTTGAGGAAGGTCATCTCTAAAAGAAGAGCGTTCATCAAACTGTTCAGCTGTAAAGCTCATCTTATGTGATCTTGGAATAAACTCCAAGAGGCCGTTTTCAAGACACTCATCCCCTAGACTTAACCAGACAGAAAGAAGCTTATCGTTCTCATAATGCCAATAGCGAATATCTTGATGCCAAGAGGTAATAGAGCTTTTGTGAGGAAGCTTAGTCATAATTGAGTTATGATGCGATAATAAGAGCCTAGGTTCTTCACCTAGAAGCTGTTCCAGTATAGGACGTATCTCTTTGTTAGTCATCCATGAAGAGAAGAGCGGATCTCTGTCATAAACCTGACGCAATCGGCGTATAGACGAGTTGCCTTTGCTCAGATTCTGATACTCTTCTTCACTCTCTATAGGGTGTATCTTCTTGTCTAAGTGCTCTTTAGCCTTAGATCTTATCTCATCACACAGTTTATGCTCTGCAAATTGAGGTAAAACAAGAACGCCATTAGTGTGAAAATCTTCTAGCTGCTGTGGAGTTAATCTCATCTAGATCTCTTTCATAGCTCGTGCGATATCACGCTTCATATCTTTTTGTTTAAGGTCGGCACGTTTATCATGAAGCTGTTTACCCTTGGCAACGGCGATTTGAGCTTTTACCATATTCTTATGATTAAAATACAGACTTAGACAGACGATAGTCATCCCGTCTCTATCCACAGCTCTGGCAAATTTTGCAGCCTGTTTTTTATGCAAGAGGATCTTACGGATACGGCGTTCATCATGTCTATAATGCGCATGTGTTGTCTCAAGTAAGCCAATATGAGAATTCATCAGAAACAGCTCACCCTTGATAAAACGTACATATGACTCTTTGAGTTGTGCCTTTCCTGCACGAAGCGCTTTGACCTCGCTTCCTAAAAGTTCTAGGCCAACCTCAAGTTTTTCTTCAATTGTATAATCAAAATATGCTTTTTTATTTTTGGCAATTGTTTCGCCCATGGTTTTTTCCTTATTAGTACACTGCGGTGGGCGAAGCCCTCCTTCGTTACGTTAACACTGGGTTCTCTTCGGCAGAGGGCCCCGCGGACAGATGAACCGTCCTATGGGCTTGCCTTTATGGAACAATATCTTTATTGATTTAACTTCTATTTACTAATTGACATTTTACTATTTATTTTATTAATGCACTACGTTTTTTTTGCAGTGTATTCGCGGACAGATTGCTTATCTTGCCTGATCAATATTTTTACTCTTA
>CBFDAB010000157.1:0-3780 GCA_965602745.1 uncultured Campylobacterales bacterium | reverse complement strand
CATCAAGAGAAAACACAACCGAACGTGGTGTTAAAATGTCTCTTACACGCACCTGTTTAAGCTGTAAAAGATTCTGAATCAGCATCTCTTCTTTCTCTTCTAAGATACCGCTTTGTTCACCAATTTCAGCCATAGCTGAGATTTCTTCTCGTGTAGGGCCATGTTTTTTGTTTTTGTGTATACGTTTTGTGTGCTGTCTTGAGATCCATATAAGAGGTAAAAGAGCTGTCGTTAAAAAAGTGATAGCAGTTGCTGTAGGTCTTGCTAATTCTCTCCAGTATGTCGTACCGATCGTCTTAGGGATAATCTCTGAGATATAAAGAATCAAAAGGGTTAAGATAACAGCAACAAGGCTTTGCCCTTCTGGACCGTAAAGCTTCACGGCTTGGGCACCGACGCCCGCTGCACCCATAGTATGTGCGATTGTATTTAGTATTAAAATTGATGAGATCGAATTGTCAATGTTCTTTTTAAGCAGTTGAAGGCGTTTTCTGTGAATTGAGTCCTCAGGTAATGAGCCGATAAAAGAAGATGTAATAGAAAGCAAAACGGCTTCCAAAACAGAACAGATAAAAGAGATAAAAAGAGCTAAAAAGAGATAAAAAAGAAGTAAACCCATTAGGCTACCGTACTTAAGTTTGAGTTATATAACGAGGGGTCCATATCTTGTATAATGCCTTGTGTGTAAAATTTAAAGATATTATACCTTTTTTTCTATATATATCATATCTTGTTTTCTTAGCCGACACTTAAAAACAAGGTGTGCTTATTGTTGAATATGAACTTCCAAGTTTTTGTTAAGTTGTATTATTAAACTTCTTCTTCCTCTCTTTTAGATAAAACTACAAAAAAACTAACCGTGGTGATTTTACGGTAATAAAAAGTTTCTTTAGAAGAATAGGAATTATTATGCAAACAGCGATTATCGGTGGTGGATGTTTTTGGTGTACAGAGGCAGTATTTACACGGGCAAAGGGTGTGCAGTCGGCGATTAGCGGATATGCAGGAGGTGAAAATCCAAATCCGACTTATGCGCAGATCTGTACAGGTACGACAGGACATGCGGAAGTCATAAAGATCACTTTTGATGAAAGCATTATCACTTATGAAGATATTTTAGACATATTTTTTGAGATTCACGATCCAACCACTTTGAATCGTCAAGGGGCAGATGCCGGAACTCAGTACAGATCCGTAATCTTTTATTTAGATGAAGAACAGCATGATGCGGCAGAAGCAAAGATAGAAGACTTACAAAGGCACTTGCCTTCAGATATAGTCACTGAACTTAGTCCGGCTCCGGAGTTTTTTGAAGCAGAGAAATATCATCAAGATTATTTGTCTTTAAACCCTTCTCAAGGTTATTGTCAGGCTGTTGTCGCACCAAAGGTGCAAAAGTTTATGATGAAATTTAGAGAGTTTATAAAATAGTCTATTCAGCAATATAAGAAGAACTCAGTACAGGAAAATCTATCTTTCCCCTTTTTGCCAAGAAGCTAAAGGGGATAGAACTGGAACCTGATTGCAAGTTTTTAATAGCACTGATATGAACATGCAAGTGAGGCCCTGAAGAGTAACCTGTATTTCCGGAGAGACCGATAAAAGCGTGTTTATAAATCTTCTGTCCCAAGTTTACTTTTACTCCATTATTTTTTAAATGCCCATACATCGCCATTGTACCGTCATCATGTTGGATGATAATATAGTTTGACTTATCCGTAAACTCAGGTGAAAACCCATGTTCTGTCTGCTTATCTTCTAAGGCAACTACAGTTCCTTCTCTCATCGCATGTATCTTGGTTCCTTCATCCATTTTAAAATCTAAAGCATAGGCCGAGTGCCCCTTGTGTGTTTCTTCTCCGTTAAAGCCCTGTGTTAATTGATAGGACTTTCCTTTCGCATAAGGAAGGGCATATAGATGACCTTTGTCATATTGTGGGTTTAAGCGACCTATCGTTGTACTATAAAGTGTTTGGAATAAACTTTTATTATGAGGGTCCTTAACGGATAGAGCTAATATCTTTGTGCGGCTATGTGCCGGAAATGAACCTACAAAAGGAAGAGTTTTAGAACTCAAAAGATTGACCAGTTTAACCACTTTTAATTCAATACTCACATCATAATAAGCATGGTTCTCAAGATATAGATCAAACCCATTTTTAGTTCTTATACTTACAACCTGAACAGGCTTATTATTACCTGGGTTAGGGACAAACTTGCTTAAGGAGTCTCGTTCTTCAAGATTTTGTTCTTTTTTGGATGTTTTAAAGATAGCCGGCATATAAGCATATGATTTTTGATCAAGCTTAAGATCTCGACTAAGGCTTTCGAGGTAAGTAAGAGAGTCTTGCTTGTGTAAAGAACTTTCTCTATCTCTTTTTGTCTTTTTATAATAATGTACAACTTTTTCTTTAAGTCGAGCATCTGTAATTAGAAATGGAAGAGAAACCGAAGTGATAGCATAAAATGCACTTTGATTGTTCTCATTTATACTCTTATATAACTGTTTTTTGTAAGACTTTTCTATCTTGTCATGAAGCTTTTGTATCTCTCTTAACTCTTGTAAATAGACCTTTGTCTCTTTTGCATGAGTGGAATTTTCTGAATCAATGAGCTCACCATGATCAATGGCGATTTTAACCTTTTTCACATAATCTTGAATAGTCAGATCTTGCAGATGAAAGAGGGGTCTTTGTGAAAGTGCTTTAAAATTATTGACTTGCGTAAATAGGGGAGTGCCCAATTGAGAATAGATCTTTGGGTAATTTTCTAAATCTCTTTGTGAGAATAGGTCTAAGATAAGTAAGAGACAAATAAGAATTGTTTTCATGGAATATTGTAGCACAGAAGTCAAAGAGATCATAAGGGAGTGTATGCGTTATATAAAGGCTTTAAGTATATAAAAAAATAGCTCAAAGCTAAGGGGGAACTTTGATCAATAAATAGTTTTACAGTAGACCTCTTTGACTTCTTGCAGAAGTGTAATGGATAGAAGTGTAGATTATGTGTGTACTTATGACGTATAATATGTTTATGAATTATAAAAAAGAGATTATTGCAGTTCTTGACCCCATGTGCTCATGGTGTTGGGGATTTGAACCGGTTTTGCAGAAATTGCAGGAGACACTGCCTGCTGATACTAAGCTTTCACTTGTATTGGGAGGTTTACGCTCCAAGGGTGATCAAGTCTGGAATAAAGAGTTTAGATCTTATCTTAAGGAACATTGGACAAATGTCCAAGCTAGAACAGGTCAGGTCTTTAATATGGATTTACTAGATAAAGAGGTTTTTGAGTATGATACAGAACCTGCCTGTCGCGCTGTTGTTGTTGTAAGAGAACTTGATGAGAGAAGGCAGTTTTCTTTTTTTAGAGAACTTCAAAAAGCTTTTTATACGCAATCAAAGGATATCTCTTTGACAGATGTGCTTGTAGATATAGTAGAAGAAAACGGACTAGATAAGAGGGAGTTTTTAAATCTATTTGAAAGCGAAAAGATGAAAGAGAAGACCAGAAATGACAGCTATAAAGCACGTTCTATGGGTGCAAATGCTTTTCCTTCTTTAGTCTTTATAGATGAAGAAGGCCATCTTTGTGTAGTAAAGGGTTACAAAAGTTTTGAGGAAATTAAAAAGTTTATGAACTGAATTTTGTGAAAAGCTTTCTACTTTTCTACTTTTCTACTTTTTGTAAGCTCTCATAAGCAAGAGAACGAATCCAGTCATTAAACTTTATATTGTTTTGTGTACAGTAGTTTACAAAGACCTGTAACTCATTAATAC
>CBFDAB010000156.1:0-3832 GCA_965602745.1 uncultured Campylobacterales bacterium | reverse complement strand
ATCAGTAAAACAGTACTTTTAATTAACACTAAGCTTTTCTCCTATCTTTATCATATCTGTTATCAAAGAGTTTTTCTTTTTTAAAGCAGCTATAGAGAGCTTGAAATACTTCGAGATGGAGTCTAGAGTATCACCACTTTTTACAATATATGATTTATTTGTTTTAGGAATATAAAGCTTGCTTACTGGAATGATAAGTTTTTGCTTTAAAGTGAGTCTATTAGATCGCAGCTTGTTAAAATCGTGAATACGTTTATATGAAATACCGTATTTTTTTCCAAGAAAAGAAAGGTTCTCTCCGGAACTTACCTTATGTACTAAATATATAGTCTGAAGATCAGCCGGTTTATACTTTGTCTTAAACTCTGAAAGTTTGATATAAGGGATATAGACAGGATAAGAGTTTCCGTAAGGAGGGACGAAATCATATTTAAGATGACGATTTAGTTTTTTAAGTTCGCTACTTGGCATAGAAATTATTTTTGCTATGCGGTTAAGACTTTCGCCTGCAGGGACATTTACGGTTGATAAGGAATAGGCATTACCTCTATTAAGCAAGTAGTCACACTCATTTTCGATCATATATGACTCATCATTGCTGATAAGCGCAAGGGCGAGTATCTTTCGTATATAACGTCTGCTTTCTGCAGGTATATACTTCTTTCTTGCATTAAGTAAAACTTCTAAGTCATCAGTACCTGCTCTTCTTATCGCTTTTGATAATCGGCCTTCCCCACAGTTATAGGCGATGGCGGCAAGATACCACTTGCCAAATCTTTTATGCAGATGATGCAAAAACTTAACCGCAGCCTGCGTTGATTTCACTAAGTCGCGACGCTCATCAACATAATCATCAACTTTTAATCCATATATACGACCTGTATAAGGCATGAACTGCCACATACCCGAAGCTTTCTTTTTTGAATAAGCTCGGGTAGAAAAGTTTGACTCAGCCATAGCCAGATAAAGGATCTCACTCGGTACATCAGAGTCTGAAATGATTTTTTTAACCAGAGGGATGAAGATATAAGCATCTTTCATTGTATTGAAAAAATATTTATTCTTATATCGGGCGCGCTTTTGCTCTTTTATACGATTAAGTTTAGCATCATTTAAAAAAGAGGGATTAATATCAAAACTGCGAAGAAGTTTTACCTCTTTAGCATGATTAGAATCAAAAGTCAGCGCAGAGAACACAGAGCTACAAAATATAAATATAAATAAGATAAAAAACTTCAAAAGCACCTCAAAACAGTATGACCAAGGGTTTTAAGACTAAAGCCCTTGGTCTATTTTTATAATTAGAACCTATATTTTAGCGATATACGTATTTATTCTTAATTAAGGTAGCATAAAGAAGAGATGAAAGTATTAATATTATTAAATATCAATACCAAAAAGCTTATGTGCATTAAGGCTGGTCAATACCTCCATCTCAAGTCGATCAATATCTAAAAGCTCACTCATCTTATCGGCCACAAGAGTCGTGTAGATGGGTTCATTACGTTTACCTCTATGCGGATGAGGGGTCAGATAAGGTCCGTCTGTTTCAATAAGAAGTTTCTCTCTTGGGATTTTTGGTAACACATTAACAAGTTTACGAGCATTTTTAAAGGTAAGCACACCTCCAATACCAAAATAAAAACCTATCTTTGACAAGACAAGAAGCTCTTCATCCGCGTTAAAGCAGTGAAGCACGCCGCCTTGTGACTTCTCTTCTTCAAGTATTACACGTGCATCATGACTCGCTTCTCTAATATGTACTATCAAAGGTTTTTTGAGTTCATTGGCTAAACGTATATGAGCACGAAAAACCTCTTTTTGAACTCTTATCTCATCTTCTTTTTCCTTCTCATCTTCTGGTAATCTGAAATAATCAAGTCCGCATTCACCAATAGCAATACACTTCTCATCCTGAGCATATTCGCGTATCAAAGCTTCACTATAATTGGTAATATCATATGGATGCATACCAACCGCGTAATATACATTATCATGCCTGTGCGCCAATTCTTTAGCACGAGGAAGATCTTTAGGGTCAGCACCGGGAATAATAAACTTTTCAACTCCGCCTTCTACTGCACGCTCTATCACCTCTTCTACATCTTCATAATATAGTTTATTGTCTAAGTGTATATGTGTATCAATGATCATCTTTATCTTCTTTTTTTCTTTATTATTGAACAGGAGCCGCTACAGCCTAAATTTTTTACAAGTATATAAACAAAAGCAAGAGATATTAGACCTGTTATAGAAGCCTGTATATAAAAACCGTTAATATAAAAATTTACAGCCACAATACTAAGCAGTACGGATATAACTAAACACATTTCTCTTCCATTAATCCTCTAGCAAACTCTATAGCCTCTTGAGTGATCTTATCACCGCTAATCATACGTGCTATCTCGTTGACTCTCTCTTCATCTGTAAGGACTTTAACACCGCTATGCTTATCTCTGTGTACTAAAAAGTGTTGATCAGCCTGAGAGGTGAGCTGGGGCTGATGTGAGATAACAAAGATCTGATAATCTTTTGCCAGATGAGAAAGAACTTTAGCAACACTCATAGACTCTTCCCCGCTTAAGTTTGCATCGATCTCATCTAGCATCAATATACCGCCTTCATTAACATGCAGGCTTTTGACTGCTAAAAGAGCTAGTCTTAAACGATTAAACTCACCGGCTGAGACCTTATCTAAGGCGGTTGAATTAAGCTCAATCTCTACTATATCTTGTCCATATATAGAGAGTTTTCCTTTTTTCAAAGAGATGCTTGCGGGTCTAAGGTAGAGTTGCTTTAAAAAATCGTTAAAGCTGGAGAGTATCTTCTTTAAAGCCTTTTGACGTGCAGACGTGATCAGATCTGCTTCAGACTGGACGTCTTTTGTAAGCAGGCTTATCTCATGCAGCAAAGACTCTTTTTGGCTGTCTAAACTCTCATAATGCTCTAATTCCTTAAGCTTGGTCTCTTTATACAAGATGGCCTCATCAATGCTCCCGTATCGATGCTTAAGTTCGGATATCTGCTCTATTCGTGTTAGTATAGACTCAATATCACACTCTGCAAGCTCTGTCAGTCTATCACGAGAGGCTTCAAAATGTGCTCTTAATTCATTCATAGTATCATCAAAGAAGGAGGCATCAATATCTAAGAGTTCTAAGGCGTGTGAAACAGAACTCTCAAAATTAAAGATCTCTTCTGCCCCATTAATAGACTCTTCTATCTTCTCTTTTCTGGAAAGATCTTTTTTGACCTGCATCAACTCTTCATCTTCGCCTTTTACCGGGGAGATATTGTCTATCTTTGATATTTCAAACTGAGCAAACTCTCTAAGTTCAAGAACTTTCTTCTCTTCTTCTTCTATCTTAAATAGTTCTCTTTTTATCTCACTAAGTCGTAAAAACTTCTCTTTATATTGAGCAAGTTTATGAAAATGCTTTTTGCTTTCTTCCAAACAGAAGAGGTCCACCATATCAAGAAGGCTCTCATTTTTAAAGTCCTCATAATCGCGCAGGCTAAGATGGCGTACAAAAGTGTTAGAAAGATTTAAAAGTGTTTTTTTAGATATGCTCTGATTATTTATAAAATGACGCACCTTCTCTTTTTTCATCTGTTTAAAAACAGTCAGCTCATCTTCTTCAATCCCTAGTGCTTCTAGTTTGACAGGAAAATTTATAGTAGCCTCACTAAGTCCGGCCTTGGCCTCGTCTAAGCCCAAAGAAGCGAGTATAGAACTCATTAAGATGGATTTTCCGCTTCCGCTTGGGCCAGTGAAGACGACTAATCCTTTTTTAAACTCCAGTTCTGCTTCTTTAAATGATAAAAAATCTCG
>CBFDAB010000155.1:0-3845 GCA_965602745.1 uncultured Campylobacterales bacterium | reverse complement strand
ACTTAACGACTTAAATGAATTAAACTCTAAACTGCAAGAGGATATGGCGCTTGTACTATATTTTAGCTCTCCATCATGCAATGTCTGCCATGTGCTTCGACCAAAACTAATGGAAGCCCTTCTTAAAGAGTACCCTTCTATAGGGCGTTACCATGCAGACATTGCCTTAACTCCAGAAATCGCCGCAGAGTTTCAGGTCTTCTCAGCACCGACTATCATTGTCTTTCTTGAAGGCAGAGAGTTTATCCGTAAAGGACGTTCTATGAGCGTCGATGGACTGCTTGAAGAGATCAAACGCCCTTATGAGCTAATGACAAATTAATAAAATGGAGTTTCAGTAATGAAGAAAGTTTTATTTATTTCCAGCCTCTTTATCTTTACGCTTAATGCCTCCGTTTCCCAAGGCAAGGAGATTTATAAAAAAGAGTGTTTGCAATGTCATCTAGGCGGAAAAGCTTTGGCTAGTAATAAACCTTCTGTCACGTGGAAAGAACTCTTTGTATTTCAAAACGGTACAAATACATTGGCCCAGATACATCTAAAGATCCACAAGGCAGAGCCTTCATGGACTTATTTTGAAGGTGAAGGGTATAAAGAAGAGTCTAAGCACTTGAAAGACCTTATGCTTAAGTACTCATCTGATAGAGGTTCACACAACTCTTGTAATTAATCTTTTTTAAGAATAATAAGCAAGAAGGGCGGCAGTAACGGCAACATTCAAAGACTCGACCCCATTTTTCATAGGAATAGAGAGAGTTTTATTTGAAAGTCTCTCTATCTCTTTGCTAACACCCTCACTCTCATTTCCTAAAACAAAAATCGTCTTTTCTCCCAGTTGAAGATCAAAAAGTGATTCTTTGGCGTGGGATGATAAAGCATATATATCTGCTCCATCTTTTTTAAACTCAGGTAGGGTGTTTTCCAAGTCATCACAATACAGAATACTTGTCTTAAACAGTGTTCCCGCACTGGCCTTTATCACCAAGGGAGAGATCTTTGCCGAACCCTTCTTCGGCAAGATAACCCCGTCAACAAAACCTGCCGCGACAGAACGGATGATCATTCCGAGATTTTGCGGGTTATGGATACTGTCCAGAGCAATATATCTGTATGATGCAGGCTTCTCGTTTAAGAAGGCATCTGTTGAAAGATAGGAAGATGCTTCTATGTCTGCTGCAACTCCCTGATCTTGTTTTGCATTTTTTGAGATACGAGAAAGGGCTTGCTTGGAGTGATAAAGCACTTCTATGTTTTTCTTTTTACATAAGGCTTCTATCTTGGCTATAGCACCGTCTTGTTTGTTTGAGTCGGCAAGATGGACCTTAGAAATGTTAATATCTTTTTCTTCTAAGATCTCCAGGACAACATTACGGCCATAGACCGTGATAAGACGGTCAAAGTTTTTCTTTTTTTCATTATATGCTTGGGAATTATTCATGCGAAATTATATCTAAAGCTGATGAAAAATGGTGAATGATGCACCCCACTTAGACTTTAACCACGGGGGTATCGGCATTTAGCGCCAGAAAAGAGAAACTATGACGGTTAAACCTTACGCTTCTGTACCGAAAGATCTTCCTTATTCTCCTTGGGAAGTGTTTTAGAAAGTACAAAATAGCCAAGAAGTCCTGAAGCCAAGGAGCCTAATAAGATACCCATTCTATAATCCACTAGATCATAACACAGACCTTCATGGCATTCAAATGCAAGAGAACCGATAAAAAGACTCATTGTAAAACCTATACCGCTCAAAATTGCCACTGCATATATACTTCCCCAGCTGGTTCCCTCAGGCAAGCTTCCAAAGTGCAACTTATGAGCAAGATAGGCAAAAAGAAAGACACCAGCTTGTTTTCCAAAAAAAAGTCCCAATCCAATACCAAGTGTCATACTATCCGTAAAATCCTTGGCACTCACGGAAGAAAAGACAATACCTGCATTAGCAAAGGCAAAAAGCGGAAGAATAAAAAAGTTTACAGGTCTGTATAAGGACTTCTCAAGTTCATGGAAACTCTCCTGATTACCTTTAATCGGAATCATAAGACCCAAGATAACGCCTGCCAAGGTCGCATGTACACCGGATTTTAAAACAGCTATCCATAAAATAACACCTACCATGATATAAGCCGTATTATTAACGACCCTGTTTTGATTCATAATCAAAAGAATAAGGATTAAAGCACATGCTATTGCTAGAGATAAAAAAGACATTTGTGAGGTATAAAAGATAGCGATTATAATTATGGCCCCAAGGTCATCTATTATGGCCAAAGCCAGTAAAAATACTTTAAGCTGCATAGGAACGCGATTTCCTAAAAGCGACAAAACACCCAAGGCGAAGGCAATATCTGTAGCCATAGGAATAGCCCAACCTTGCATAGCCGCTTCATCTCCCCAGTTAAAGAAGGAATATACCAAGGCTGGGACAAGCATACCGCCAAAGGCAGCGAAGGCAGGGATAGTAAGTGTACTCTTATCTTGCAGAGAGCCTTCCACGACTTCGCGCTTTATCTCCAAACCAACCATAAAAAAGAAGCTTGCCATCAAACCATCATTAATCCAAAGAAGAAGGGGTTTTGCAATACTGAAGTCTCCGAACATAACGACTACGGGAGTAGCCATAAAAGCTGTATAAGTATCTGCCAGATAAGAATTTGCCATGATCATAGCGAATACGGTAGCTATAATCAATAAAATACCTACGGCTGATTCCATTTTAAAAAAGTTAAGTAAAGAGTCTTTTAATACATATTTCATAAAATATCCATAAAAATAGCTTTATTTCCGATTATAGCACTTTCATAAGAGAATTAAATGTGGAAAAAAAAGAGATGTGGCTAAACTGAGCGAAGTTTAAGTAAATGATTTGTTCTTTTATATGGGTCTACTAAAAAGCAGACCCATATAAGTCTTAAGAGATTCTACTTGCTATTGATTCTGGATTAAAACCAAACTTCTCAAAAAGCTGACCTGCAGGAGCTGAGGCACCGAATGTGTCCATATTGATAATCTCATCTGCAAATCTATACCATTCAAGACCGCGCGCAGCTTCTATAGCAACAACCTTATCAGTTTTGATAATAGAGTCTAAATACGCCTTGTCTTGTTCAAGAAGAAGATCAAAACATGGAACAGAGACAACGTTTGCATTTATTCCCTTAGCTGCTAAGACCTCTTTTGTCTTCATCGCCGTCTCAACTTCAGAGCCTGAAGCCATAAGCGTGATGCTTGCCCCGACGGACTCTTCTAAAAGGTATCCACCCTTTGAAGCCTCTCCGCATACCGCTGATGGAAGAAGCGCGAGGTTTTGACGTGAACATACAAATGCTGATGGTGACTTTGCCATTTCTAAGGCTCTCTTCCATGCTGCAACATTCTCATTTCCATCCGCCGGACGCCATACATAAAAGTTTGGAAGCGCACGGAACTGAGAAAGATGTTCTATCGGCTGGTGAGTCGGACCGTCTTCGCCTACACCGATACTGTCATGTGTCCATATAAAGAATTGCTGAATACCCGCAAGAGCTGCGATACGAGCTGCAGGCTTAAGGTAGTCGGAGAAGACGAAGAAAGTCGCTGAGAATGGCATCAATGGACCGTACAGAGCAATAGCATTACAGATCGAGGCCATAGCATGTTCACGGATACCGAAATAGATATTTTTGCCCTTTGGAAAGACACCCATATCTGTCAAGTTAGTCTTATTAGAAGGACTAAGATCAGCTGAACCGCCGATGAAACCCGGGATAGCCTTTGCGATCGCATTCAGCACTTTTCCATTTGTATTACGTGTTGCATCTGCCTTCTCAAAGCTCGGCCATTGGATACGAGAAAAATCAGGGTTT
>CBFDAB010000154.1:0-3866 GCA_965602745.1 uncultured Campylobacterales bacterium | reverse complement strand
CAAATCTCCTTGGGGTCACCACTTCAATCTTTAAATTTAGTATAAATTTACCCACTTGTTTTATTAAGTATTTTGTGTACAATATTCTATAGAATGATTTATATGTTTTCAAAAATAAAAAGTTTTTTATCCGGTCATACTAAACTACTTCTTGGAATGTTCGCTGCTATCACTATACTAGTCCTGGTCTCCAGTTATTTCTTTAATATCGGTTCGCGTATGACTTCCAAATATACACCGTTGATCGATGCTGCAATGGAGATACAACTTGAAAGTATGGGTGCTCATCTTATGCTTGAAGAGATATTGAGTGGAGACAGAGGAGCAGATATTAGACCTATCCTCATCAAACTGGAAAATGCCATCTGGTATGCGGAAGCGATGATAGACGGGGGGGAGAATCACGAGGGCACATTCTTGCCCATCGACAACAACAGTTCCGAAGAGAAGTTAAGAGTCCTCATAAAAGGGCTTGAATACTTAATCACATTAACTGAAAAACGTTATGTGAATTTTAATGATAACAAGCTTGAGAACACCACCCAAACGTTCAAGGAGTATCATAATAAGTTTGAAGAGTTTATCATTCTGGCAGATATCATAGAAACAGAACTTCAGCATACGGTAGCAAGTGAACTTGAGACTTTCAAGAGGACATATTATATCGTGCTCATCGTATTTATTCTTATGATCATGGCAGTTGCCCTGCTTCTGTATAGGTATGAAAAAGAGAAGACAGAGTATGTTCTCTCCTTGTCGAAACAGAAAGAGCTGTATGAACTTGTCTTTAAAAATACCTCCAGCAGTGTGCTCATCCTTGATCTGGATACAAACACATTTATAGACTGCAATGATTTTGTTGTTGAAACGCTTGGATATACTTCAAAAAAGGATGTCCTGCATCTTTCACCTGCGCAGATATCTCCTGAATATCAGCCCGATGGACGAAGAAGTGATGAAAAGTCTTATGAGATGAACGGTATTGCTACTGTTAATGGCGCGCATACCTTTGACTGGAAACTTGTGACAAAGAAAGGAAAAGAGTTCTGGATGGAGATAGTGCTAACGCCTATGATACTTGAAGATAAAAAAGTCTTGTATGTCGTATGGAAAGATATAGCAGACAGAATGAGAGCAGAAGAAGAACTCGAAAAAAAGAAAGCACTTCTGGTTCAGCAGTCGCGATTTGCTTCGATGGGAGAGATGATAGGAAACATCGCACACCAATGGCGCCAGCCTTTAAACACTTTAGGACTGTTGATTCAGAAGTTAAAGCTGTATCATGATCGTGGGATGCTTGATACGGAAAAACTAAATGACAGCGTTGATAAGAGTATGAAATTGATACAAGGTATGTCAAGTACTATAGATGACTTCCGAGATTTTTTTAACCCAAATAAGCAAGCCGAAGAGTTTTCTATAAAAGATGCTATTGAAAAAGCACATGCAATCGTTGGATCTTCTTTTGAAAATCATCAGATAGAATATGTGCTGGAGATGGATGAGCCTGACTTAAGGACATATGGCCAAAGCAATGAGTTCTCGCAGGTCATCATCAACTTACTCAACAATGCGAAAGATGCCCTGCTGGAGATGAGACCAGTTCAGGCAAAGGTCACTGTCAGAGTTAAACAAGAGAATGATCGGATTTGTGTAGATATCATAGATAATGCAGGGGGCATCCCTGCCTCCGTGTTACCGAAGATATTTGACCCGTATTATTCAACAAAAGAAGAAGGGAAGGGAACAGGTATCGGTCTGTATATGTCAAAGATGATCATTGAAGACCATATGAAGGGGAAGATGAGTGCTACCAATACAGATGAGGGTGCCTGTTTTCATATAGAAGTTTAAAACACAGGAAATTTCTTTACTCTTGCCTTATTTTTAACCTGCACGCTTTTTATCTGCTAATCTTCTCTTATGAATTTTGAAAAACTTAGCAATGACTTTTATTTTAAATCATCACATCATCAGTTTACTCAGAAGCCAACTGATTTTGACAGGGGTTACATGAAGATAAGCGACTGGATAAATGATCTGTGCTGGTACTACATAGACAAAAAGAAGCAGCTGGACAAAGATATAGACATTGAGTTTAAAAGGCTTATCAGAGAACAGAAGGCAAAGGTACATGAACTTCCCTCATCTTTGTACAGGGATGGACTTATGAAGGCTATAGACGAGCTTGACTAAAGTATAATACCTCTTGGTGAACCAGGCTTTGCTTCTTTAATTGTTTACCAGATATACAGCGGCCATGGAGTATTACAAAAGATGCATAATTAGTTTTATCAGCCTCCTCGCAGCGGTGAGTTTTGGTCTCTACAAGAGATGATAACCTTGATGACAAGATTGACCTGAGAGTTGATACCATTATCCTTAATCTGAATCTTTTTTCATTGCGACAGTCATCTTAAAGACCTCCAGAATCATCTTTTCAAACTCGGCCCTGCTTCTTTTATACTTGTTTAAAAAATCGGTGATCAAATCGGTTTCAAAATTTTCTACGGCCAGGGCCACGGAATAGAGCTCCCCTAGAAAACCGGATTGATTAAAGAGAGCATCAACTACGCGTTTATCAACATAAAACTCATTCAAAATATCCGGCAAGGGCAGATGCATGAGGGTGTCCATCAAGGACAAAATCCCTACAAAATATGCTTCGCTCTGCTGGATCTGAGAAGAGTTTGGCTTGATTATCTTCATCAGATTAACCATAATATCCGTGCGTTGCTTGACCATTAGGATAAGCGGATTTTGGAAGCTTGTCTTATTCCCGAAACTTTTTGAATATAACAGAAGCATAAGCCATTGAGCCAGAACATTTCGTCCCAGAAGGGTGACAACTTGATGGATGGAAGAGATATGGGAGGTAAAATGGAAAGCTCCTGAATTCATAAACTGCAAAAGCTGCAGGGTAATAGAGGGATTTTTCTCAAACTCCTTGACTATCTCAGGGATTGAAGCTCCTGCTTGAATCGTATTACATAACTGAAAAAGTGTCAGATGGTTTCCATCAAGTTTTTGATCTTTTATGATCTTCGGTTTGGCAAAGAAGTAGCCCTGAAAAGCATCAAAGCCTGCCTCTTTATACTTGATATAGGTCTCCTCGTCTTCGACTCTTGCGGCTATAAACTTTATCTTTGGATCTCTGAAGTTCAGTATAAAATCTTTTAAACACCCCCCTTCAAAAGTGCTCGAGTCAAGCTTGATATAGGAGATATAGGGCAGAATATCCTTAATTGTCTCCATCTTTTTAAAGTTATCAAGGTCTAAGCTAAATTTGTACTTTTTTTTATGAAGACATTCTATCCTCTCAATGGATTTTTTGTCTAGAGTGCTTGTTGCCGTCAATTCAAAAACAAAAGTATCACAAGGGATGGATTCAATAAAGTCATGTCTTAAGAAGGAGTCTTCTACGTTGATAAAAGCGAGATTATCTCCTACAATATTTTTTAGACCGGAGTGATTGAGTACATTGACGAGAACAGAAGCTGTAGCGTGACGGGGATTGTTTATATTGGTCTGGTACTCGCTGTCGCGGTAAAGAAGTTCATATCCCATGACCTCATTTTGATTATCTAAGATACTCTGTCTTGCAAAATAAAAATGTTCTATCATATTGTAATCCATTATTTAATAATAATTTATATTAATAGAAATACAATATATTTCAGCTTAGGGAATTGTCAGATTTAGATAAAATGATATTGATATAAGAAAAAAGTCAAGAAGGGGCTCTTGTACCAAAAAAATTACAAGAGCCCCGTCAAACCTTTTTTTTGGAGTTCAATAATTATAAAATTTCAGATTTTCTTGATATAATAATATGCGATAATAAAGGTAAAATATTTTGTTTAGAT
>CBFDAB010000153.1:0-3868 GCA_965602745.1 uncultured Campylobacterales bacterium | reverse complement strand
TCATTTACCGGAAGATAAGTCACTTTAACACCACAATGTTCTTCTAAATACTTACATGTTCCAAGAATAGAAGGATGCTCGATCTCTGTTGTAACGATATGGTTTTTATCACCATGCTGCATAAGGTCAGACCAGATTGATTTTAAAACCCAGTTGTTTGACTCTGTTGCACATGAAGTGAATACGATATCATCATTATCATTTGCACCGATACCCGTGTAAACCTGGTCAATAGCTTTTCTAAGTGCCGGGTGAGTAGTTGTCCCGAACTTGTGAAGTGAGTTTGGGTTTCCAAACATCTCATGCATAAACGGTAGCATTGCTTCTACTACCTTTGGATCCATTTGAGTTGTTGCGTTATTGTCTAAATATACTTGCATATAATCTCTTTTCCTGAATATCTATTACTAAAAAAACTTCTCACGATGCGAAATCGCATTTCCTAGTTTTCGATAATAATACTCAAAATTTTTAATTAGGACACTTTTTGTCCTCTTTCAATAGTGTGATGATATAGAATATTTGTTAAGTTTATGCTTAAGATTATTTTTTAGAAAGCTTAACTTAAGAAAGCTTTCAGTTATGAATTCATCATTTCGATAAGAGTTTGAATACTTTCATCATAATCAGAGATAAAACTTGAGCCCTGAGAGATAAATTGTTCCATATTTTCTTTTTTCGAGATGGCCTCATCCAGTTCTACATCATTTCCGGCTGTATAGGCCCCAATTCTAATAAGAACTTCATTCTCTTTTAATAATGTATATAAACGTCTAAATTTTCGTGCAGCTTCAAAGTGCTCAGGAGAGATAATATCATTCATAATACGTGAGGCAGAATTTAGTATATGTATAGGAGGATAGATACCAAAGTCTGTTAATTCTCTGGAGAGGACAATGTGTCCATCCAAGATAGAACGAGACTGATCGGCAATAGGATCATTCATATCATCACCTTCAACCAAGATAGTAAAAAAAGCGGTAATAGAACCTTTCCCCTCCTCTTTGCCTGCTCTCTCCATTAGTTGAGGAAGAAGTGTAAGAGAAGAAGGAGGATAACCTTTTGAGGTAGGAGGTTCACCCAAGGCAAGACCAATTTCACGCTGAGCCATGGCAAAACGTGTAACAGAATCCATCATAAACAGGACATCTTGACCTTGATCCTTAAAATATTCTGCAACAGACATCGCAGAAAAGGCTCCATATTTTCGCATCAAAGCAGAATCATCAGATGTCGCTACAACAATAACCGTATTTGTTAGGTCTCCTCCAAGGCTTTTTTCAATAAACTCAGGAACCTCACGTCCACGTTCACCAATAAGAGCAACAACCTTAATTGGTGCTTCCGCACCCCGCACAATCATTCCCATCAAGGTTGACTTACCAACTCCTGAACCTGCGAATATTCCTAACTTCTGGCCTTTCCCACAAGATAGAAGGGTGTCTATTGTCTTAACACCTACAGAAAACTTTTCATCTATCATTCCTCTGGACATCGCTGCTATAGGTTTTTTAATAATAGGAGACTGAGAAGAGCAACGGAGACTTCCTTTTCCGTCAATGGGATTCATAAAAGAATCAACCACCCTGCCCAAAAGTTCAGGACCGACGTCGATCTTCATCCCATTTTGTTTTAAAAAGACCTCGTCTCCAACACAATATCCCTCAATAAAAGAGAAAGGACTAATCGCAAAAACACCCTCTCTTATCTCCGTGACCATACCCATAGTACTCTTATCAGTATCTTTGGAGATGATAGTGACTGTATCACCTATGCTAACCTTTAGACCCTTGGCTAATACCATAGTCGCATTTATCTCACTGATCGTTCCAAAAGCAGGTGAAAGGTTTTTACCTTTAATTCGATCGCGAAGATTGTTTAAGGGCATTTAATCCTAGTACCTATTACCCACAGGGGCATTGATAAGACTAAAAAATTCTGCTCTTGTTTTTTCATCTTTTTTAAACAGACCGCGAAGAGCTGATGATGTTGTTGTAGAGTTTATCTTCTCCA
The DNA here is from genome assembly GCA_965602745.1 of uncultured Campylobacterales bacterium. Classification (GTDB taxonomy): domain Bacteria; phylum Campylobacterota; class Campylobacteria; order Campylobacterales; family Sulfurimonadaceae. Next base: position 1,855 of record CBFDAB010000153.1, on the reverse strand, counting down.
CACCGCGCATCTCCATACACATATGACGTGCTTGAATAACAACAGCCACACCTTTAGGCTGGATAGTCTGCATAATCGCGTCTGCTATCTGTTCGGTAAGCTGTTCTTGAATCTGCATACGGCGTGAAAAAACATCTACAACGCGCGGTATTTTTGAGAGACCTACAACCTTTCCATTAGGGATATAAGCCACATGAGCACGTCCGATAATAGGCAAAAGGTGATGTTCACAGGTTGAATACAGTTCAATATCTTTTATTAAGACCATCTCATCATTTGAAGAGGTAAAGAGGGCGGAAGAGAGAATCTCAAAAGGATCTTCTTTATATCCTCCATACATAAAATCATAAGCTTTTCTTACGCGCTCGGGTGTCTTAAGAAGACCTTCACGTTCAGGGTCTTCACCCACAGATTTCATCATTATCTTTACTGCGTTTTCAAAAGCTTCATTACTTGTATCGTGCACGTATTCACCTTAATTTTTATTAACGATAGAATAGCACTTCTTCGCTTGAGTGATGTTAAAGATATATTATTATAGAAAAAAAAGGAAAATTTCGATAATATTTCGCAAAATAAGAGAATCACTCGGTCAACCGATCTTTCTTTTAAAAATTCAATCTGTGTAGTATCATTCGAAAATACTACTCAAGACACAAAAAAAGGGATTCAATGTAATTCAAAACTAATAAAATCGACGGCGCTAACGCTGAAATCACTGCTACTCTAGCACAATCTGAGATTGACGCTAACCTAGAGCGTATCGCTAAACAACTTTCAAAAGATGCTAAAATTGATGGTTTCCGTAAGGGTAAGGTTCCTGTTTCTGCTGTTAAAAAGCAATATGGTGAAAAACTTGTTCAAGATGCTGAAGCTGAAGAACTTCGTAAGGTTCTTGCAAATGGTTTAAAAGATCTTGGTGTTGAGAATGACGCTCTTATCGGTGAACCTCAAATTTCTAAGTTTGAGAAAATTGATGACAAGATCGAAGTAGCGGTTACAATCGCTCTACGCCCAGAGATCAATATTGATGGTTATGCTGACCTTGCTCCAGATACAAAAAAACCAAAGATCACTGCTAAAGCGGTAACTGATCGTATTCAAGAGCTTGCACAAGCTCAGGCACCATTGATAGATGTTGAAGAAGATCGTGCTCTAGTTGATGGAGATACAGCTCTTATCAATTTTGAAGGTTCTATTGACGGTGAACTTTTTGACGGTGGTGCAGCTGAAGACTTTGCACTGACTTTAGGTTCTAATCAGTTCATCCCTGGTTTTGAAGATCAAGTTATCGGTATGAAAAAAGGCGACGAAAAAGTTATTAAGGTAACTTTCCCTGAAAACTACGGTGGTGAGAAACTTGCTGGTAAAGATGCTGAATTCAAAGTAAAAGTTAATGCTATCCAAGAAAAAGAGAAAGTTCGTATGGATGCGGCTCTTGCAAAGAAGATGCTTCCTGGTGAAGAAGATGCAACTATGGATATGGTAAAAGAGCAGGTTCAGACTCAACTTGAAACTGAAGAACTTTCTAAACTATATAATGATGAGTTAAAACCAAATCTTCTTGAAGCATTTGTAAAAGCATTCAACTTTGATCTTCCTTCTTTCGTAGTAGAGCAAGAGATGGATATGGCACTTAACAAAAAAGCGCAAACTATGAATGACGAAGAGATCAACGAACTTAAAGAAAACCAAGATAAGGTTGCAGAACTTAGAGAAGAGTTCCGTGCGGATGCATCACGTTCAGTAAAAGCAACTTTTATTATTGATGCTTTAGCTAAGGCTGAAAATATCAAGGTTGAAGAAAATGAAGTAATGCAGACTATCTATATGGAAGCTATGCAAATGGGTCAAG
>CBFDAB010000152.1:0-3872 GCA_965602745.1 uncultured Campylobacterales bacterium | reverse complement strand
TGCATTACCTTAATAACCAGAGGTAAAACATTATGACTCTTTGTCTTATTAATAAAATCATCTGCACCCAAGGCTTCTGCCTCACGTTTGTTGTTATCACCCGTCATTGATGAGTTGATAATAATAGGAATGTTCCTTGTTTCCGGGTTTTCTCTTAATATCTTAGTTACGGTAAATCCGGACATCTCAGGCATCTCTATATCGGTGATAACGGCAGGTATAATACTCTTGTCCGGGAGAGAAGCAATATGCTCTATCAGGAGTTTTCCATTATTAAAGATACGATGGTTGATATTTGCCTTTGTGAGGATGTGATGCAGATGTTTTTGTGCAACTTTTGAATCTTCAGCGATCAATATCTCCCCATCAAGGAGTTTTTGCGGAATAAGCAGATCTTTGATGTTTTCTGGTGACTCGTCTACATTTACCATAGCCGATGGGATGACATCTGCAAGAAGCTGCTCAAAGTCTAAGACCATACAGATACTTCCGTCTTCAAGTCTTGTGTCATTAACAATCTTAGAATGATCATTCATATTATAAGAGTCAGGGGCATGCATATCCGACCAGTTCTTTTTGATAACTCTATGTGCTTCCATAATACGAAGACCGATGATAATACCGTTAAAATCACAAATAAGAAGACGAGAACTTTTTTTCTCTTCTCGTGAGATAGACTGATCTAACCAAACAGGAAGGTTTAAGATTGGGATCTGTACACCGCGAAGTACAATTGTGCCTTCTAACAAAGGGTGAGCAGAAGGAATTTGTGTCAGAAAATGGTTTTTTGCTTCGACAACCTCACGTGTTTTAAACACATTAATAGCATAATAAGGTGTCCCTTCACCTGAGGAAGCCTTGAAAACAAGAAGCTGCACCTCATTATTTTTAGCGAGTTGAGTGGAAGCATCAACATGATCCATTAGTGACATAAATACCCTCTTCTTGCATGATCTGCATTTTAAAATTATTATAGCACATAAAATTATGAATCGTTCTGAAAAAACACTCTTAGCAATACCTGTGAGAAGTGTATAGATTTAGGGATGGGTTTTGGTATAATCTGCTTATGAAAAATATACTCTTATTGATGACTTTGTCGCTTGGCTTAATGGCCGGTGAATATTATTCCAAGGCAGAGCCTTTTCGTGTATATACCCTTCAGTCAAATGTTGCGGGTTTAGTAATTAAATCAGATGAAAACCTTGAAGGAAAAAAGCTCTCAAAAGAAGCATTTATTATTATTGATGATGATCTGGATCAAAAAGAGCTCAAGCTTTTAAGACAGAAAAAAATCAATTTGCAAAACAGTTTAGAACTGAACGAGAAGATGGAAAAGAACCTCTCTCTTGTGATAAAAAAGAAAAAAGAAAATTATGAGCGTATCAAAGACCTTCCTATAAAGTCCAGTATTGAAAAAGATAGAGAGTTCTTTGATCTTTCCAATACCCAAAATCAGAAGCTATCAAGCTTGGAAAAGCTGGAGACGATCAGCTCTGCACTAAGTGATACAGAACTTCGTCTGCAACAGTTGAAACGTTCTATAAAAGACAAATATATACAAGCTGAGAATATGGTGCTGTATAAGTTGTATGTTAAAAAAGGACAGGTAGTGGTTCGGGGCATGAACCTAGCAGAGATTTCAGATACATCGCGGGCAAAACTGACCATTTTTTTAAATTCAGATGAGTTGAAAGGTTTAAAAGAAAAGAAGATTTATCTTAATGGTAAAGAGACAGATTACAGAGTCGATAAGGTCTGGCCTCTAAGTGACTCCGAACATATCTCTTCGTACAAGACAGAGATCTTGATTCCGTCACCGCAACAGTTTTCAAACCTGTATAAAATAGAATTTAAATAAGGAGTTTAGAATGTTAAAAGATTTAGAAAATAAATATATTATTCCAACCTATAAGCGAAATTACACAAATTTCGTAAGTGCAAAAAATGCGACGATCAAAGATGAAACGGGAAAAATGTATATAGACTTTACTTCTGGTATTGGTGTTGTCAGTGTGGGACATGCAAATGAAAGAGTCTCAAAGGCAATATGCGAGCAGGTTAACAATATCACGCATATATCAAACTTGTATGTTATCGAGCCTCAGGTAAAATGTGCTGAGCGTATTGTTAAGCAAAGCGGCTATGATATGCAGTGTTTTTTCGCAAATTCCGGAGCAGAAGCAAATGAGGGTGCAATAAAGATCGCACGTAAGTATGGAGAAGTCGGAGACGAGATCAAACGATATAAGATCATTACTCTTGACCAATCTTTTCATGGACGTACCATTACAGCGCTTAAGGCCACAGGCCAAGAATCTATGCATAACTATTTTGGTCCTTTTCCAGATGGTTTCACCTATGCACAAGATATTGATGCTATAGAAGGCATGATTGATGACCACACGGTAGCTGTTATGATAGAGCTTGTTCAAGGAGAAGGCGGTGTTCAACCTCTTGATAAGACAAAGGTTCAAGCCCTGGCAAAGATGTTGAAACAAAAAGACATCTTGCTTATCGTTGATGAAGTACAAACGGGTGTATATCGTACGGGAGAGTTTTTGGCTTCAAATTTGTATGAGATAGAGCCTGATATTATCACCTTGGCAAAAGGTCTTGGCGGCGGGGTGCCTATAGGTGTTGTTATGACCTCAAAAAAAGATGTCTTACATGCAGGTGACCATGGTTCTACCTTTGGTGGAAATTATCTTTCAACGGCGGCAGCGAATGCTGTTTTGGATATCTTAGAAGAAGGAAAAAACAGCGGAGAACTTGATAGGGCTTTTATTAAGTTTGAGACACATTTAGAAGAGTTGTTTTTGAAATATCCTAAGCTCTTTACTAAAAGTGTCGGTTTTGGTCTGATGCGCGGACTGCGTGTAGTAGATGCTGATACTCTGGCTAAGATTATTACAATTTCACATGAAAAAGGTGTTTTAGTCCTCAAAGCAGGGCGCAACACCTTGCGTTTTTTACCTCCGTTAACAATTAGTGATGCCGAAACAGTAGAAGGATTTAAACGTTTAGATGAAGCACTTTCTTCTTTGTAGTCTGATCGTTTTTTCTCTTGTAAAGGCGGAAGAGCTGAATTTGGATCCTTATATCTCAGGACTTAAACAAAAAGAGTTTTCATATGATTATGAAAAGTCTTTATTGGAAAAGAAAAAACTGAGGGACTCATGGGTACAACCTCTGCAACTTCGCTACAGTATCTCTAAAAGCAACCCTTATAATGAACAAGGTTCTCAGACTCAGAAAACACAAAATGCAGCGATCGTGATGGACCAGCCCATCTTTAGAAGCGGTGGTATCTATTTCGGGATAAAGTTTGCACAGGCATCTTATCAATATAATAGATACAGTATTGACGTTGCAAAAAGAAAGATGATTAAAGAGGCGGTTTCACTTTTGATGCAGATACAGCAGACTGCCCTGAGTATTGAAAAGCAAGAACTTCAAATCGATAATTCACGCATAAATCTTGAACAGAAAAAAGAGCAGTATTTAAATGGACAGCTTGATTCGGGTTTTTTAAACAATGCTATTATAGAAAAGAATAGAGTTACACAGACCTTATATGACCTACAGACCAATAAAGAACGTCTTATATCCAAATTTGGTGCTATTAGCGACTTGGCATATAATGAAGCGAAAACCCCCACTCTGACTCTTATAAATGAAGATCGCTTTTTAGAACACAATATTGATATGAAACAGATGCAAAGTGAGGGCGAAAAGAACCGTTATAATAAAAATATAACAATATCTAAGTACCTTCCTTCTGTCAGTCTTACCGCTGGATACAACTGGGATAAGCTGGAAAACCCTTCTTTCGCCGGCACTTCTGTATCAAGTCTTCCTGAGACGAAGTA
>CBFDAB010000151.1:0-3901 GCA_965602745.1 uncultured Campylobacterales bacterium | reverse complement strand
TCTATTGGTTTGCGGATGGGATTTCAGTTGGTGGCAAGCGTGGGTCTTTTTTGTGCTGATCGTTACGGCTGGCATAGGTGGACGCATATGGGCAGAACATAGACATCCGGGAATTCTGGCTGAACGGTTTAATTTTAAGGCTCAAGATGTAAAGTCTTGGGATAAAGTAATTGGCCCATTGATGGCGTTGAGCCTGTCGTTTCCGCTTGTCATAGTAGCAGGCCTCGATCATTATTTTGCATGGTCTCCACACTTGCCGATCTGGATGAATTTACTTGGCCTTGTTCTGATCACATTTGGATACGCCTTCGCCACATGGGCCTTGATTGAGAATCGCTTCTTTTCCAGTTTGGTACGTATCCAGAAAGACCGGGAACATGAAGTGTGCAATAGCGGTCCTTATCGAATTGTACGGCATCCGGGCTACGCCGGGAATATTTTGGCACTTCCAGGTATTGTTCTTGCTTTAGGTTCAGTGTGGACATTGATTCCAGTGGTCATAGCCATAATAATTGCCGTGATAAGAACGGAATTAGAAGATAGAACACTTCAAGAAGAATTGGACGGATACAAAGAATATGTACAACGGGTACAATATAGATTGATTCCTGGAATATATTAATTTGAAAACATATTATCAAGCTGCCCAACCAACCAAATGAGACCAATCAAAAACCTGCGGGAGGCTTTTTGATTGCTCATTTTAAACGTTAACAAAATCAAAAAAAACTAGGACCACATGAAAGACATAGAAAAAATACTTCATAAAGACGAATCCATCCTCGTCTCAGCCGATATATCCAAGACTTTTTATCTTGATATCCTCTCTCTCTACGGCTTAGGCTTTTTACTTCTGTTTATCGGTTATGAGTACGAGATAGGGGTGATAGGTATTGTTCTTGTGATACGAACGGCATATGTCCATACTAAAGAGGTTAAAGAGAAGGCATCTTATCATTGTGTTTTGACTCAAGAACGCATCATCATCCATAAGGGACATCAGAAAAGAGAGATCTTTCCCATTAAGCTTGAAGAGATCAGAACAATCTATATCAAGCCCATTAGCGAGAGATTTAAAAGCCTTATAGATGTTGGTACCTTAGAGGTTATAACAACGTCTGGCGGACGCTATGTAATAAGCCATATAAAACAACCATATGCGTATCACCGCGCGATTATCGGAGATGTTGTAAGCGCTACAAGTTATGCAAAACAGAAGGCAAAAAAAGACTAGACTCTATAAGTAATTTTGATATACCTAAGTAAAAATGCTACAATGGCCTATATCAATATATAGGCTTTATCATGAAAACAATTAAGCTCCTACTCAAGATATTCACAGTACTTTTTCTCATTTATGGCCTCTTCGGCTTTTTAATTCTTCCCAATATAATAAAAGAACAGATCAAAGTAAATATTGAAAACCTAGTAACACGCAAGGTCCATGTAGAATCTGTATCTTGTAATCCATATACCTTTGAGTTGAATGTACACAAACTGATTGTTCTTGGAAAACCAGGCGAACGCGCCTTTGCAGGAGTTAGAAAAATTGAGATAAATATAGACCCCTTACATCTTATTATTGGTGAAGTAAAAGTCAAGTTTTTTGAGCTAACAGCGCCTTTTATCAGGATACATAAAAACAAAGAGGGAGTATTTAATTTTTCTGATCTGTTGGTAGCAAAGGAAAACAGTAGTAGTGAAAAAGAAAAAACAGAGGTAACTCTTCCTCCATTTGTACTTGAAAAGTTTGCGATAAAGTTTGGAAAAATAAACTTTCTTGATGATACCGGTTCTAAGCCCTTTGAAAAAAGCTTAAAAGCTATCAGCTTCACCTTGCGAGATTTTTCAACGGTGAAAGATCATGATAATCAACTCTCTCTATATATCGAGCTTGAAGACGGGACAAATATAAACTACGGAGGAAAAATAAACTCACTTAAGCCGCTGCTTTTGGAGGGGTCTTTTGAGTTATATTCAGGTCGATTATATACGCAATGGGAGTATTTTAGAGACTCTTTGGGATTTGTAGTGGCAGATGGAGTACTTAACGCTTCTATGAGCTATTCAGCAAACTTGTCAGCAGAGCCTATGCAAATAAATATTAATAAATATCAATTGAATATCAATGCTTTACGTCTGCAAGACAAAAAAACTAAAGAGAATGTCCTTGAATTGCCATCCTTGGCTCTAAGCGGAAATGCAGATCTTACGTCTAAGAAAATTAATATAGATGATTTTCTTGTTGTCGGTTTTAGTGTCAAAGCTCTTAGAGATAAAGATGGGATAATCAACTGGCTTTCATATTTTCCTGCTTCAGAACCTAGTCAAGAAAACAATGAAACGAATCCGTGGACAGTTGACATTGCCAAGGTTGATATTAAAACAGATGAACTTTCATATGAAGAACATTTTTCCCCTGAACCGTACTTGGCAGGAGTTAAAAATATCTCTTTCAGCACGGAAGATATCAAACTAGTTCGGGATGAACTCTATGTGGGCGAGTTCGAGACAGTACTGTCTGAGTTTTCGCTGCGGCCATTATCACAACAAGAAGAGTACTTAGGCTTTAAAAGTTTAAGTCTAAATGGAAAACTAAGCAAAACAGCTAGTACGGATATAAATATCAGCCGCATCGACTTAGATGAACTGGATGTCTCTGCTTCCATGGACAAGACCGGCACACTCAACTTTTCTGAACTCTCTCCTTTTTCTGTGAAAAAAGAAAAAATTTCGGAAAGTGAAAAAGAGAGATCTGCCTTAAATTGGGAAGTGAAAAACTTCCAGCTTTCAAAGGCCAATATTGAGTATAAAGATGAATATAACGCTGAGGATGGTCTGATCAAGTTCAATGATATAAGCCTTGAAGTGAATGATCTCTCTTCCGTAAAAGGATCATGGGCAAATACAGAGCTGTCCGCACGTATAAACAGGACAGGTAAGCTAAAGGTAAATTCAAAACTTCGTCAATCACCGCTAAAGGTAAAAAGCGAGCTTAAACTGATTGGACTCAATCTGGCCTCTTTTCAGGGGTACATGAATAAGAGAGCAGACATAGACATCAACAAGGGCTTTCTTAACCTTGACTTTAAGGCTGAGCATGATGAAAAAAGAACGAAACTGATTGCTAATGCACTGATCAAAGATTTAAACCTGTCTGAGCGACGTGAAGGAGAGACATTTTTTGCTTTTTCAAAGCTATCGGTCAAAGATATTGACCTGCGTCGCAATCCTGATCAGATGAAGATAGCTAACGTGGATATCTATAAACCTTATGCACGGATGAATATAGATGCTAACAGTACAACTAACCTTGATGGGCTTATGGTGTTAGATGAGAAGGCAGATAAGGGTGAAGAGACAAAGAAAAAAACTTTTTCAGTTTTCATTGGCAAAGTCAACTTTAAAGAAGGGAAGGGTGAGTTTTCAGATCTTTCTTTGCCTTTACCGTTTAAAACAGACATACATGACCTTAATGGAGAGATGATAGCACTTGGAAACCTTGCAGATATAAAAACGAGGGTAGATATTGATGGGGTAGTTGATGAATATGGCCTTGCAAAGATTTCCGGTGAACTTCTTTCGGCTGCGCCTAAGACCTATACTAACATGGAAGTCAAGTTTGAAAATATTGACATGATAAAACTTTCCCCTTATAGCGGAAAGTTTGTTGGATACAAACTTAAAGAAGGAAAAATGAATGTTGAGCTTGGATACAAAATAGATGCTTCACAGATGCAAGGCGGAAATAGAGTCATCTTGAAAAGACTGACCTTAGGCGAAGAAGTTGAAAGTGAAGATGCCATTTCTGCACCTGTAAGTCTTGCGATTGCCCTGCTTAAAGACGGTGATGGTGTGATCGATCTTGATGTGCCTGTAACTGGAGATGTTGATAAGCCCG
>CBFDAB010000150.1:0-3933 GCA_965602745.1 uncultured Campylobacterales bacterium | reverse complement strand
AAAGTTAAAGTGCAGATGAAGCATGATATGACTACTTACGACCAAGCAGATAAAAAGACTGGTAACAAAGAGGATGCAAACTTTATTACTCGTATTACAGCAAGCTCAAACGCAAAGATTGTATATGAAGTATCTACAAGCCAGTTCCTTTCTAAGAACCCAATTCTTAAATTCAAGTTCAAAGGCGCTGCAAAAGGCGACAAAGTTGAAATGACATGGGTAGACCGTAAAGGCAACACAGTTACTGGTTCTACTCAGATCAAGTGACCTTCTTGTCCAGAAATATTAAATTCACGCAAGCAAGCTTAAATGGGCTTGCAGTATAATAAGAGTATGAAACAAGATCAAATACAGATATGGATGCTAACCGCCTTCGTCATAGTCTTAGCTGTGAGCCTATATAAGATATACATTATCTTTAACAAACCTCCAAGCGGTGCAAGTACAGAGATAGAACATGAAGAACTAAGAAATATTATTATTGCTTTTATAGAGAAAGATGCGGTACCAGGTATCAGCGACAAAGCACTCTTTGAAGCATTAATACAGCAAGAAGACTTTGACCATGCCCGATATAAGAACTTTAATCTAAATCGATACTACCAACTAATCCAGCAGCTCTTTTATATCTACAAGGTAAATTCTTTTCCTGAACTTATAGAATCCATACATCTTCATATTGCAGATAATGTCTAACAATAATATGCCGGTTAAAAAAGATCTGATAATCATTGGCGCCGGCCTTAGCGGGCTATATGCAGCTACACTCTTGAAGGACGAATTTAACGTCATCATACTTGAAGCCAGAGACAGATGCGGGGGCCGCATTTTGACTTACGAAGGACATGACCTAGGCCCTTCATGGATATGGCCTCATCAAAAAAACATTTTAAAGCTTATCCATCAACTCAGTCTAGAGACATTTCCACAATACACAAAAGGAGAGGCTTTGTATGATACGCCCGACGGCGTCCAACGGTTCACCCCTGCTCCTTCTGTACCATCTGCCAGAATACAGGGAGGATTGGAGCTTTTGATCCAAAGACTTCTTGCTCAGCTGTCTTCTCAAAATATCCATCTAGACCAAGAAGTTAAAAAGATATCTATACAAAACTCAAGGTTGAGTGTTGAGACATCCGCAGGGAAATATGAAGCTGATTATATCATCTCAACAATGCCGCCTCGTTTAGCGAGCGATAATGTCCTCTATCATCCTCCCCTTCATTATCAAACAAAACAGATGTTACATCAGACACCGACTTGGATGGGGCATACAGCCAAATGTGTTATAGAGTTTACAGAATCTTTTTGGAGAGATAAGGGCCTAAGCGGTTTTATTTTTAGCCATCTTGGTCCCTTGGGTGAGATCCACGATGCTTCAACCGCGCATAAACCAGCTCTCTTTGGGTTTCTACATTCTAATGCATCCACTGAAAACATAAACGAAGGTGTGAGAGAGCAGATAAAACGTCTCTTCGGAGATAAAAGTGAACTAATAACAAAGATCCATTTTACAGACTGGAGAAAAGAGAAATATTCTTCAACACCGCACGATCAGAAAGGATCTTCTTCACACCCCATATACGGCCTAGACCTAACTCATTTTGATGACAGACTTTTTTTCATAGGGACAGAGACAAGCTTTGATAACGGAGGTTATTTAGAAGGGGCTGTCAACTCTGCTCTAAAGATAGAAAAAAGACTAAGGTCTATTGTTCTTTAAATAGTAGTAGATCTCCTTATAGCTCTCCCAGGGAGTCGCCGTTATATAGGTGATCTTATGCTTCAGACAAAAGGCTTCCGTTATCCTTGCAGCTTTAAGAAGGTTAAATCGAGATGCCTTTGAATACAGATGGTGTTCTACCTGTGTGTTCAGACCTCCATAGAACCAGTGGATAAACTTTCCGCCGCGAATATTTCTGCTCGTTCTGTTTTGAAGTTCAAGCCAGGTGAACTCTCTGTATTTTGATTCAGGAAACATCTCTAAGCCTAAATGGTTGGTGATAATCACTGCTCCAAACCATGCTGCCCATATCATATACATGCCAATAATCGTGGCAAGCCCTGTGCTCCAACCCAAAGAGTAGATTATATACACAGGAACAAGTGTATTTAAAGCCAATAAAGAGAGCTCACCCCAATACTTTTTTTCAACAACATAGATGAGAGATTGAACCCAAAACACAAAATATAAAAGTGTTAGAAGCGGCCAAAATAGTATATGCTGAAACTTGTGAAACCAGGCAGGATATACATATTGCCCCGTAAATGCACCCCCGGCAGCATCTATATCCATATCTTTACCGATAATATTTGTATAGGTGTGGTGTAAAAAATTGTGTTTGTTTTCCCACCATGAACGAGATATACCCATAATCCCGTTTGCAAAAAGATAAGAGATGTTTTTATTAGTCTGGCGCGCGGAGAAGTACTGGCCATGTATAAGGTCATGTGCTACAAAGGTAGATCTCATGATCGTCGTAGAAAACAGTACAGCCGTAATAAGAGGATGAAAGTTTGTAACTGAATATAATGAAATAGCTAAAAGAGAGAGAACAATAATAAATTCAAATGTTGCACGACGCGGACATTTTGCATACAGTCCTTCAGCCTTAACCTCTGCTTTTAGCTCAGCAAACAAAAAATTGAACTCTTCGTTTGTATAATTCTTTACTTCCATGATAAACCCTTATAAAATAAAAACAGAGGTTTTAATTTTATAAAGACTTGGGAGGAATTTGTACTAAAAAAGGGGAATAAAGATCCTAAAAGGATCTCTATTTGTAACGGTATGTAATACGGCCCTTATCAAGACTATAAGGAGTAAGCTCAAGCTTAACCTTATCGCCCGGAAGGATCTTGATATAGTGCATACGCATTTTTCCTGCGATGTGACATAAGATTACGTGACCATTTTCAAGTTCAACACGGAATGTTGCATTTGGAAGTGCTTCGATAATCTTACCGTCAACTTCAATAACGTCAGCTTTAGACATATTCTTTCCTTATAAAGTTGATAGAATCTCAGCTTTTCCATTGATAACTGCAACAGTGTGTTCATAATGTGAACCTCTTAAACCGTCTTCGCTAACAACATCCCAGCCGTTTTCTAGTATTTTTGGTTGGCCATTTTTCTGGCATATCATAGGTTCTAAACAAAAAACCATTCCATTTTTGATCTTCGGTCCCGCCTTAGGATTCGGTGAATCCAAATAATTAGGGATTTCAGGCTCTTCATGGGGTTTTTTACCGATCCCATGACCACAAAAATTACGTAAAGGGATATATCCGCGTCCCTTAATAAACTTCTCTATTTCAAGAGAGAGCTCTTTGAAACGCATCCCGTCTCTAATAACATCTATAGCATGATAAAGGCTATCTTTTGCACAAGCAATCAAATCTTCATCTTCTTTACTTATCTTGCCGACGCCGACACTGATCGCTGCATCACCAAAATATCCCTCAAGTTCAGTACCGATATCAAAACCGATAACATCACCTTCTTGAAGCTTATAATCCGTTGGGATTCCGTGAATGATGACCTCGTTAAGTGAGCAACATACAGAAGAAGGAAAGCCGTAAAGGCCTTTGAATGAAGGTTTAGCACCCGCAGAACGAATATAATCCTCACCCATTGCATCTAGTTCATCTAGACGCGCACCGACCTTGGCATTTTCACGCATAAGGTTCAAGGCACCGGCAACAATCTTGTTGGCGGCGCGAAGTTTATCTATTTCATGTGGCTTACGAAGCGCAATCGACATGGTTAAAGACCAACCGCCGAAAGCGTCTCATACTTTTGCATATATACCTGAGCTTCAATCTTACGCATTGTGTCAAGTGCAACTTGAACAACGATAAGAACTGCCGTTCCTCCGAAGAAGAAAGGAACACCCATTCCCTTTACAATAACCCATGGAAGTGTTGCCACTA
>CBFDAB010000149.1:0-3946 GCA_965602745.1 uncultured Campylobacterales bacterium | reverse complement strand
AAGACTCTATTGTGATTATGGGAAAATGGAAAAATAGAATGTCCTTAGATATGCATCTTATGTTACAGTTTCATGTAAGACTCATAGAAGAGATATTACCTCCCTTATGCAAAAAGATCAATATCCAAAGCTATAAAGAGATAGAACCCCCTATAACTTCGCTTAGTTTAGGGTAGAATTTCACTTATGAATATACTCTTGCGTGAATGCACAAGCGAAGACGAGTGCTCTTATTTAGATAATGCCAAACAGACAACGCATTATAAGATCGTGAATAAGTGCTCCAGCTCTTATTGCGAGGCTCTTATAGAAAGAGGCTGGAGACGTTTTGGAAATATGTTTTTTCGTCCTATCTGCGCAGAATGTCATGCCTGCGAAAGCTTTAAGGTTGATGTTAAAAACTATACCTTCTCAAAATCACAGAAGCGAATACTTCGTAAAAATGAAAATACAAAGATTGTCATTCAGCGCCCCCAAGTCACATCATCTCATCTGGCTCTGTTTGAAAAGTACCATTCGCATATGAAAGACAAGAGAAGCTGGAAACATGAGCAAATCACAGCTCAGCATTATTATATGTCTTTTGTTCATGGACACGGAGACTTTGGCTATGAGGTCTTATATTATATAGATGACACTCTTGTCGGTGTTGACCTCATCGATATCTTGCCTAATGGGATATCGTCTATCTATTTTTATTATGATCCTGACCTGTCAAAACACTCTTTAGGGACTTTTTCCATGCTTCAGCAGATACAGATGGCAAAAGAGAATGATCTTGCTTGGATTTATATGGGGTATTATGTTCAAGGTTGTCAAAGTTTAGAGTATAAAAGCAGATATAAGCCTTATCATATTTTACAAGGCAGGCCATGGGATGCGCATGAACCAAATTGGACTCCGACTGACAGATAGAATGTAGTTTTACTTATATATAATGTTTAACTATTATGTTTAAGTTTTTTATCAAATTGTGATGTTAAAATGTATTAAAATAAATTATTTACTGCTTAGTTTATATTAAAAGGCTTCTATACAAGTGAAAAGAAATTTTATGGAGAAAAGAAAACAACGAAAATCCGCTATCGTTCCTATAGTTTTTTTTCTTTTAGAGCTTATCATGATATGGTTAACCCTGAGTCTTTTTAATTGGGACCTATATCTCCAAAACTGGAATATCTATTCGTATCCAGTAGCTCTTCTATGGCTTGCTATCATCGGTTTTAAACTCAAAATAGTCGTAAAACGCCAAAAAGCGTATAATGTATAAACTTATTCAAGATTATCTTCTTAGTGGGCACGAGTTTCAAGAAAATGAAAAACTTCTTGCCTTTCAATTTCAATTTTTCAACACTATGCTGGCTCTTGCCATACTCATTTCCCCTTTCATCGCCTTTTTACATCACAACATCAGTCTTACTCTTTTTTACAGCGATATGGCATTTTCTATCATAAGCTTTATTATCATGCTTATCTTGCGTCAGAAAAAAGAGTACTTTGAGCTTGGAGGTATCTTATTTATCCCTTCTTTGTATGCGGTAATCACTTTAGTATTTTATCTTGCAGGAGACGACCCGACTAAGGTAATATGGGCACCGATACTTTTTGCCTCTGCTTTTTTGCTACGAGGGACTTTGGCCGGACTTTTTTGGTTAGGTGCCGTCTTGGCTTCATATCTCTTGGGCTACCTTGTATTTGGAGAAGAAGGACTTTATTATTCGGATCAAGAGCTTGTTCTTATCAGTATTTCCTTTATTGTTGTATCTGTAATCTTTAATGCCTTTAAACAAAAAAATGATTTTGACAATGAAAACCTATTGGAAGCAAAGGTCTCTTTGGCAAAAAAGTCAGACCAGCTCAAGGGCTTTAATCAAGATCTTGAAAGGCGAATCGCATCGGCCTTAACAGAGAGTCAACGTAAAACAAAATTGATCCAGCACAATCTAGATATCATCAATAATAATATTATCACCTCCCATATAGACTTAAACGGGCTTATCACAAATGTTTCAGCCGCCTACTGCGAGCTAAGCGGATATCCTTCTCAACACTTTATTTCTAAGCCCTTTACACATCTCTTTGACCCCGATACAGATGTTCTAGAACTCAAAGAGATTTGGAAAGACCTTAAAAATGAAAAAGAGTATATTGGAGAAGTTCAAAATATAAATAAAGAGCAAAAGAGCTACTGGTTGAATATGAAGATATCTCCTGAATATACATATGATAATCAGCATATTGGGTATCTTGGGATTTCTCATGATATTACCGACAAGAAACGGGTTCAAGAGCAGCAGGAACAACTTATCTCTCAATCTCGACATGCGGCTATGGGAGAGATAATAGCTATGATAGCCCATCAATGGCGTCAACCTCTCTCCACAATAGCAACGATCTCTTCGGGTATTAGTCTAGATATCAGTTTAAATGATTTTACTGCCAAAAAGGCTGAAGAGGAGTTAGAAAAAATATCTGC
Organism: uncultured Campylobacterales bacterium; assembly: GCA_965602745.1. GTDB lineage: Bacteria > Campylobacterota > Campylobacteria > Campylobacterales > Sulfurimonadaceae. The sequence goes on along the minus strand of CBFDAB010000149.1, from coordinate 1,470 downwards.
ACAGGTGCAGCATCTTTCAGATACTATTGAGGATTTCCAGGACTTCTTTAAGCCTTCAAGAGGTGCAGAAAACACTTATATAGATACTCTTATCCAAGAGGCTGTAACACTCCTGCACCAACGTTTAAACAAAAATATTCAATTAGTTTATATACAAAAGGTTGATACCTGTCTTGCTCTTTATCATAATGAGCTCTTACAAGTCATTATCAACATCATAACTAATGCATGTGATGCCTTAGAAGAGAAGAGTGTCGTAGATCCACAAATCACTATTAATGAATATATAGAAGATGAGAATGTGATTATCGAGATTGGTGATAATGCAGGTGGAATAGAAGAAGATGCACTTGCATATATATTTGACCCTTATTTTTCAACTAAATCAAAAAATGGCACAGGTCTTGGTCTATATATGAGTAAGACTATAATCGAAGACCATCAAAAGGGTTCCATAAAAGCCTTTAATCGTGACCAGGGAGCCCTCTTTAAAATAAGCCTGCCTCTGTCTCCTTGCTTGTAAGATTTAAATGAAATTCACTCTTCTTATCATTTTAGCTATGTTCTTATGGGGCGGGGGTTGGACTACCTTAAAGATTTTAACAGAATCCGTGGGTGTAGAGGTAGTCAGCCTTTGGCGTTTTATTATTATGTTTGTCTCTTTTATACCTATACTTTTTTTCGTCAAGGAACCACTTCGTCTGCCAAAAAAAGGCATAAAGTATATTCTTTCCAGTTCAGTGCTCAATATACTCTTTATGGTCTTTGCATATTTTGGTGTTCAAGCTTCTACCGCAGGAAGCGGTGGTGTAATAATCACTATACTCAGTCCGCTTTTCACCTTTATTCTTAGCATTTTAATTTTCAAGCAGGTCCATAGTAAATTTCAATATATAGGATTAGCAATTGGGATCATCGGTGGAGTTGTCATGCTTAATCTTTATGAACTACAAAGTTTTTTACATGGGGGTGAGATCTACTTTATTCTTTCAGCGATGACATGGGCCATAATTACGCTAAATGCCCAAAAATCTCATCTTCATATCAATCCTATTCACTATAGCTTTTTTATCTCCGCTCTCTCCATGCTAATTTTATTTGTCATAGCACTTCCTTATAATATAAGTATTGTCTTTGAGCAAAACAGCCGTTTCTGGTCAGCGCTTTTATACCTTGGCATATTGGGACAGAGTGTAGCCACAACAATCTTTTTTATAGCCTCAGGAAAGCTTGGCTCCAGCAAGGCAAGTTCTTTTATGTTTTTAGTACCCCTTTTCGCTCTTATCGTAAGTCATTTTGTCCTAAATGAAACCGTACAGACAAATGTCGTCATAGGCGGCCTCATCTCTCTCATAGCCGTCTATTTTATTAATAAAAAGCCGGTATAACATCTCCAATCTGAGAGCTGTTTCAAACCATCTTTTAAAGGTATTCCTATTTCTACAGTATCTAAGTGCCTTGGACACAAAT
>CBFDAB010000148.1:0-4076 GCA_965602745.1 uncultured Campylobacterales bacterium | reverse complement strand
TACAGACGGATATTCTTCTCTAAATGCAAGGCACCCGCTGATTGTTACTTGAAGTTTATTGTTTCCGTGAACAAAACGGCTTATCTCAAGCTTTTGTCTTACCTTCTGCGCAAATATCTCCGCGCCCACATGATCTGTTTCACTTAAGATGGCTAAGAACTCTTCTCCGCCGTATCTTCCTACTATATCAACACTTCGGGCTAATTTCTTAAAGATCTGAGCAAATCCCTGTAATACGACATCTCCGGCATCATGCCCATAAGTATCATTAACTTTTTTAAAGAGATCAATATCGAAGAAGACGACACTATAAGGTTTTTTATAACGCTTAAACTCGCCCTCTCTGATCTCCATAAACTCGTCTAAGGCGCGTTTATTATAAAGCTTTGTCAAGGCATCCTCTCTAGAGGCTTTTTGGGCAACCTTCAACTCTTTTTCCAAGTTTTTTATCTTCTTATCCATCTCTGATATAGTATTACTATGATCTTTTAACTCTGTCCCTAGAACCTTAGTCTCTTCTTCCAAAGAAGTGGCAATGGTATAAAGTTTATTATGAGCTGACTTTAAGTCATCATTCCCACCCACTTCTAAGATCTCAAGATTATTCTTTATCTTAGTGATCTCATTTCCGGAATGGTCAGTTTTTTCTATTAAAGTAAGAACTTGCACCGAGAGTCTTGCTAGTACACTATCTAAGTCAAAAAGCATTTTTTTGATATGATCTTTATCTAAGGCTATACGTGATTTAATGGCACCTTTGATAGAGTACATCATTGTCTTTGAACTTAAACTTTGGGGATTTGCACGAATCTCATCAGAGACCTTTGCTAACTCTTCGTTTATACTAGATGCGATAGAAGGCGTAAAAGAAGCAATAAAAAGAAGGGCAAGGTTTTGATATTCACCCTCTGATATCTCTGAAGCCCCCTCTTGCGACTCGTGCTTAAATTTTAAATTTTCTATAGTTGTTTTAATATCACTTTTATTCACCTTACCATGAGGCCTTAATCTATCTAAGAAGCTATCATCATAAGTCGTTAAAAAATCTATCCATTCACCCTTGATATTATCAATCGCAGAAGCATCCGTGACTAAGTCAAGATCTTTAACAGACTTTCTTGCCAAGACGGAAAGCTCTGCATTATGTAAGGAGGATATGGTCTGTAATATACGTGTTAGAAGGGAGTTAAGAGCTGCATTTTGTGCACTGGCTTCAACAGGCTTGGCACGATTTAGTTTGGCAATAAAAAAGGTAACTAACTCATTCAGTGTTTTTACCCTGTACTGCTTAAGTTCATTTTGCAAGGACTGATCAAGTTTCTTAGTAAACTTATCTACCTGATTACAATCTTCAACAAGAATACCCGCCAGCTTGGCCTCTTGGCAAAAGGCCTCCCTGTAATAATCAGGGGTTAAGAGTTTATCTTCTCTTTTAAGACGCTCAAACGCGCGTTTGATAATCTGATTAATAGTCATAAGGTCTCCTGAAGATATATTCTCAATGAATATAGCAAAGTATTATAGCTTAGTTCCTTCTGCTCCAACCTGAGCAACAAAAGAATCAAGTGCTTTTAAAGATGCCTTGGAAATAGCATCAAAACGCTGAGTATCCGTTATAACCGCATTTGGTTCAATCGTAAAGTCAAAGCTTCCTCTGGAGGTGTAGCTCTTTTTTTCACCAGAACCTCTACGCGTTACTTGTATAATGACATTAGCTCTATAAACAATTATATATCCATTTTCATCATACTGCAAGGGAGAAAAACTAATACCTGAAAGATTCAGCCATAAGGTCGTTCTAGCAAGAGCTTGGGGGACTAAAGAAGAGTGAAAACGTGTGACTACAGCTTTTCTCGCCGCATCTTTTATCAGTACTGCATTTTCAGGGTCTTCTAGTGAAACATCGACTTCTACAAAGAGTTTTTCTCCCACGACCTTACGCGCTTGCTTTGAGGCGGGCATATAACCGCATCCTGCAAGAAATATAAGGAGTAGAAAACCACTAAGAAATCTGTTTATACGATTCGTCATTTTCTAAAGTCCATTTTCATTTCTGGGACTCTCTTGCATTGAGCTTTAGCTCTCATTATTTTACAACCAGGTTTACAAGTTTATTAGGTACGACTATCTCTTTCACAATGCTCACGCCTTCTAACCATTTCTCAGCCGCTTCTTTTGCCATATCAAGTATCTCATCTTTTGAAGCTGATGGTGAGACTTCTATCTCTGTACGTTTTTTTCCATTGATAGAAACACCCATACTGATAGAATCAACTGTAAAGACCTCTTCTAAAACCTTAGCCGGAGTAAAGTTCTTGCGCTTAAAGAGTCTGTCTGCAACTTCCCAAGCTAAGTGAGGAACAATCGGCTCGATGATAGAAGAGAGTATCCAATACCCTTCTGTCCATACATCCGCATTATCTTGCTCATTTAAGGCATTCATCGCTTCCATCACACCTGCAATAAGTGTGTTAAAGGTATGTCTTTCATCAAACACCTCATTCGCACGTTCAAGGGCTTCATACACTTTTTTACGTGCTGCTTTTTCTTCTTTTGAGAGTGAGTCATGAGAAATTGTCGGGATAGTCTCTGTCTCATAAGCACGACTTGATCTATCTGCAAAACGCTTTAAAAATCTAAAGGCACCTTCAACAGCAGAGTCATTCCACTCTAACTCTTGAGTCGGAGGTGCGGCAAAAAGAATAAACAGACGGGCTGTATCAGCACCGTATTTCTCCACCAATGCATCAGGATCAACCGTATTTCCCTTAGACTTGGACATCTTTGCCCCGTCTTTAAGAACCATCCCCTGAGTAAGCAAGTGATTAAAAGGCTCATCGCAGTTCACATATCCAAGATCACGCATAACCTTAGTAAAGAAACGCGCATATAAGAGGTGTAAGATAGCGTGTTCTATACCGCCGATATAATGATCAACTCCCATCCAGTAATCTAGCTCTTTTTTATCAAAGGCCTTATCTTCCCAGATAGCAGGACTTGCGGTATATCTCAGAAAGTACCAAGATGACTGCACAAAGGTATCCATAGTATCTGTCTCGCGAATTGCATCTTTTCCACAATTTGAACACTTGCAATGTTTCCATGTAGGGTGATGATCAAGAGGATTTCCCTCTCCTGTTATCTCTGCATCTTCAGGAAGAGCAACAGGCAGGTTCTCTTTTTTCTCCATTACAAGACCGCAATCTTCACAATGGATAAAAGGAAGAGGTGCGCCCCAATAACGCTGACGGCTTACACCCCAGTCTTTTAGTTTAAAGTTAATGACTTTTTTGCCAAATCCCTCTTTTTCAAAATGGTTCATAATATCTGCTTGAACCTTCTTTGAATCCATTCCGTCAAACTGCTCTGAATCAAAAAGAAGACCTGTCTCAGTATAGGCCTTACCTTCAGGACGTTCGCCCTCTTTAGGTTTGATGACAGCCTTAATATCTAAGTCATATTTTTTGGCGAAGTCATAATCTCTGTCATCATGAGCAGGAACAGCCATGACAGCACCTGAACCATAATCCATTAGAACAAAGTTTGCGATCCATACAGGAATAGATTTACCTGTTAGGGGATGAAGGACAGAGATATCAAGACTGACACCAGCCTTCTCTTTTTGTCTATCAATAGAAGAGGCATTTTTCATATCTTTAATGGCTTTGCTAGACGCGTCTGATAAAAGCCCATTGTCAAGCATATAGCTCACGATCTCATGTTCTGGAGCTAAGGCACAGTAAGAGACTCCGTAAATAGTATCAGGACGGGTAGTAAAGACATCAAACTTCTCAAACTTATTAGAATGTAGATCAAACTCCAGACCTGTTGATTTTCCTATCCAGTTCTCTTGCATAGTAAGAACCTGCTTAGGCCAACCGCCTTCAAGCTTTTTCAAGTCACCCAAAAGCTCATCAGAATAATCTGTGATCTTAAAGTAGTACTGGTTCATCTCTTTTTTAACAATAGGCGTGTCACATCTCCAACAACATCCGTCAACGACCTGCTCGTTTGCAAGTACAGTCTGATCATGAGGACACCAGTTTAGAAGCCCTGTCTTAGAGTACATAAGCCCC
>CBFDAB010000147.1:0-4090 GCA_965602745.1 uncultured Campylobacterales bacterium | reverse complement strand
CCTTGAAAACTTTACATCCTCACAAGGTATCTCTCAAAACAGTGCCACAGTTAAGGTACTTAAAGAAAATACCTTTACAAATGTACACTCTATTTCCGAGCTAGATAAGATCATTTCTGCTTCAAAAGGTAAAAAGATCATAGTCGATTTTTCTGCTGATTGGTGTACTTCATGTACAGAGTTAGAACATATCACCTTTGCAGATGCAAGGGTTAAAGAAGCGTGGAAAGATTATGTTTTAGTTCAAGCCGATATAACTGAAAATACAGATGATGAAAAAGCGCTTAGCAAGAAGTTCGGTCTTTTTGGTCCTCCGGCACTGATATTTTATGATGAAAACGGAAATGAAGAAAAGAAGAAAAGAACAATAGGATATATCTCTCCTGATGACTTATTGAAAAAATTATAAAAAGAGTAATAAAATGATTACAAAAATTCTTCTTAGTATATTTTTATTGACTATCTCCCTTTTTGCAGAACAAGACTGGACCCGCTCTTACAAGGAAGCCCAAAGTATAGCGCTTAAAGAGAATAAAAATATTATGGTGATGATCTCTAGAGAGACTTGCGATGCTTGCTGGTATATGGAAAATATCGTCTTTGAAGATGAAAAAGTACATGCTCTTATTATGAATAATTTTGTTCCTGTATATCTGGATGTTATTGCGGATGATATTCCTGAGCGTTTTAGTTATATGGGAACTCCCACCTTCTATTTTACTAAGGCTAACGGTGAAAAGCTTGGACATAGAATAAATGGAGCAAGTAATGTTAAAGATTTCACGAAAAAAGTAGAAGATGTTTTAAAAGAGCTTGCTAACTAGCCTTTAACTTCCTCCATCCCCCCATGATTCAAACTCTATATCATACTTAGGTGCATTAGCATCCTCTTTGTATTGTGAAAGATAGACGGTAAGATAGGAGATCTCTTCATCACTAAGGTTTTGGGCAAAGGGTATCATGATCTGAGCTGTTTGATTCATCACCCCTTTTTTGCCACGATAAAATTTGAGCTTTTTTACAAGAAGGTACTTTTGTCTATTGATAAGTTTAGGGTAACTAAGCATACCTTCCCCGACTATACCATGACAGCCGTTACAGCCTTTTTGCGAATAAAGGATCTGACCCTCTTTATATGGATCTATATCTGCAAAACAGGGTAGATATAGTATAAAGGTAATAAGTAGAAGTTTTTTCTTTAAACACGGCATTTGCACCTCCCTATTTTAGATTCCGTCTCTGTCATTTTAAAGACTTTTTTGTTAGAATTATAGCAATATATTAAGAGGAAGATAAATGATTATTAAAAATGCTGTTTTATGTGATGCCAACGGTGAACGTCGCGGAGATGTAGAGATAAAAGACGGAATCATCTCTAAAATAGCAGATAATCTAGGTGGAGATGATATTATTGATGCGAAAGGGGCTTATCTTCTCCCCGGTCTTGTTGACTTAAACGTCTCTTTGCCTGATAGGCAACTTAATGCTTCTCGCCTGCAAGAGCTTTCAAAGACTGCGTTAAAAGGTGGTGTGACGACACTTGTCTTAAATCCAAACAGTCAACCTTCTATTAATAATGAGATAGTTTTAGAGTTTGTTTTAGAGTGCAAACTTGAGGGTGCAAAGATAAAATCAGCTATCTGTGCTACAAAAAACAGTGATGGGAATTCTGCGGGCGAAGAAGATAAGGCCTTAAGCAATATTGCCATACTTTTGAAAAAAGGAGCGGTATCTCCTTCTCTTAGCAGTTCAGTAGATAGTAATCTTATACGACGTGTTTTTGAATATATGAAGATGTATGAGGGGACAATATTCTGTTCAGCCGAAGATAAGGCTCTAAATGGAAACGGTGTTATGTTTGAAGGAGAAGTCTCTGCTAGACTTGGACTTCCTGGTATCTCTGTTTTAGGCGAGATCATTCATGTAACGAAGATGATAGAGATGAGCCGTTACTTTGATGTTCAAGTTCTCTTTAAAGGTCTGTTCACAAGGCGTTCTATAGAGATGATTACAGCTGCAAAAAAAGAGGGTTTAAAGGTCTTCTCCGAGATATCTATACATCATCTAGCCTTGGATGACAGAGCCTGTGACGGTTTTAATACTTATGCAAAGATATTACCTCCATTAGCCGATGAAAAAGGAAAAAAGAGTCTAGGAGAGTCTTTATCAATGGGTGAGATAGATATTTTGACATCCTTGCATGCTCCTCAATCAAAGGTAAATAAAGAAGTTGCCTTTTATGATGCTTCTTATGGCACAGAAGCTATAGAAGAGATCTTGCCTCTATACTATACCAAACTTGTTAAAAGTGGTCTTATCAGCCTCCCACAGCTTAGTAAGATGGTCTCATATAACCCTTCAAAGATGATCAGGAAAAATACAGGACTTATCGAGGTAGGACAGATAGCTGATCTTGTACTTTTTGATGTGAATACTGTGACGAGAGTTGAAAACACACAAAGTCTTTACTCAGGCGAAGGACTTAAAGGAAAGATCATCTCTGTTATGATAGACGGAGAACTTAAGTGAGTTTAGTCACTTTTAATGTGACTTGAGGTTTGGTATCTAAATTGTAAAACAGGCACCTGTGTCTGTGTTTGATGCGATAAGTTTTGTGTTCATATGCTCTTCTACGATCATCTTTTACATCTGTAGTCCGATACCCGTTCCCTTGCCTTCTTCTTTCGTCGTAAAGTAGGGGTCAAAGACCTTTGGACGTACTGATGCAGGGATTCCCCCACCGTTATCGCTAATACTGAGATAGATATTGTCTTTGTTATTTTTGACACTGACTGTTATTGTCGCTTGATCTATACTTTTTTCAACGGGAATATCTTTCGCATTGTTCAGAAGGTTTATGACAACCTGAGATAACTCATTTTTATAGCCTTCAATCTCCAGGTCGTCATCTATCTGTAGTATATATTCAATGCCATGACTTTCCAACGCCGGCTCAAGGATCGAATATGCTTTAGAAATAGCAGATGATAAAAAGAAGTACTCTTTTATCTTATCAGGATTGAAAAAATCACGGAAATCATCTATGGTATTAGACATGCCTTCGATCAACTCCATACCCTTGCTAATACTTTCGTTAAGGTTTACAGTGTTTAGTTTTCCGCGGCTATGATTAAAACCTATTCTCTGTACTGTAAATTCTAAGCCATTAAGGGTCTGTCGTCACTGATGTGCTATATTTGCGATCATCTCACCCATAGAAGCAAGTCTGCCTTGCTGTATCAGCAATATCCGTCTGGATTCAAGTTCTTTTTCCATCACATTCACTTTCCCCGCCAAGTGTCCAGATGTCATTGTCAAAATAAAGTTTATCAATTTTCATTCGATCCCCTTTGTAACATTAGAACTGTCCGCCTCAATAGGAAGTGTTATCTTAAACGATGCCCCGGATAAAGTATTATTTACCTCAAGTCTGCCATACATATGTTCTTCAATGATGACTTTTGACATGTAAAGGCCTATACCAGTCCCGTTACTGTTTAGTTTGGTAGTAAAATAGGGCTCAAATATTCTATCGATAATATCGTTAGGGATACCTCCGGCATTATCATCAACGATTATATAAGACTCTCGGTTTTTGTCTTCGATGGTGATAGTGATTTCGCCATGCTCTATCTTATTCTCAACAAGAGCATCCATGGCATTTACAACAAGGTTGAGTATTACTTGAGAAAGTTCGTTTTTCAAACAGGGGACGAGTCTCTCACTGCTTGAAGTTACTTTTAGGTTGATATGTTTACTGGAGAGGGTCGGTTCGATAATGTCCTGCGCCATATGAACGACATCGACAAGTTGACATAAGTGGATCTCTTTGTCACTTTTAAAGAAGTTTTTAAAATCATCAATGGTCTTTGACATCTGTTTGATGACACGCATCGCCTTTTGAGTCGACTGGTCCATAAGATCATCATTAAGCACTTGCTTATGGTAAGCCCTGTCAAGTTTTTGAAACAGCAGGCCCAAGGCATTAAGAGGCTGTCTCCATTGATGTCCTATATGTCCTATCATCTCTCCCATAGAAGCCATCTTTGACTGCTGTATCAAGAGTTTGTTCTGTTCCCAATTCTTTTTT
>CBFDAB010000146.1:0-4473 GCA_965602745.1 uncultured Campylobacterales bacterium | reverse complement strand
TAGTAAACATTCTATTCCAGCCCATATGCGGTATCTTTAACTCATGTGAAAATTTCTTTTGATCAAAGGCGACTACCCTGCCTTTGATCAGTCCTAGACCATCATTTGATCCGAACTCTTCACTCGACTCAAACAATAATTGCATTCCCAAACAGATTCCAAGCATATACTTTCCGCTGTTTGCGTATTCTTTTACTGCCTCATCCATACCATTGACTTTAAGATGCTCCATCGCATCTCCATAAGCGCCTACTCCAGGTAAGATAAGCTTATCATATTGCCCTAATTTCTGTGGATCAGACTCAACTGAAACTTCTTCACCTAAAAGTGAAAATGCATTTTTTACAGAGGCTAAGTTGCCCATGTTATAATCAACAATTCCTATCAATCTTCATTACCTTGTACTTGTTTTGTTAACTTGATATATACGGCTAAGGTTATTGTCAAAAGTGCCACTCCGACAATAAGATAAACAGCATGTATCAGCATATCGGGCTCAATAATAGCAAATTTAAAGACCAGCATCAAAGCTTCAATGGAAAGCGCGATGATAATAGAGCCTAAGAACTTGACCATGGTTCTATTCGCACTAGAGTTTGAATGCCTATGTATACCCATTACCTCTTCTTCAAAGATCGTCTTAACCAGATCAAATATAGCAAGAGAAAGTGTTAAAAGAATCGTTGCTTCAAAGATCGTTTTAATCGGCAGAGCCTTATAGTCCAGTCCATGCGACAAAAAGCTTTCCACGCCTTTGACAAAAAGTAAAAGTGCCACGAATGCCAAGGCAAGTGAAAAAAGTGAATAGGCCGTTTTGCTCACACGTCCGACCAGAGATGAACCCGAGGTTGGATGGGTCAGCTTGATAACACCCAATAGAGGCATATCCAAGCAGGCTACATATTTCACTTTTCCTGTCTCATCAAAGATAGGCTGTGAAGCAGTAACCGTCAACTCTTGTGTTAATAAAGAAGGATATGGGTCTGTAATTGTACAGCGCTTCTCTTTTATAGCACGATAATAATAAGCGCGTGTTGAACGAATCTGGCCTGCATCATCGGTTTGCGTAGCGTCTTGAAGATAACTAGGACTGATTTGAAGACCCTTATCATCTAAAAGATAGACACCCTCACAATCAGGCAGATCTCCCATAATCTTGCGAAGTCGGCCAGTAACGGCTTCGGCAGAGATCTCAGGAAGACGATTAGGAAGATTTTTAGAAAATAGATAACAAAAATAAGCACGAGCCTTTGTCCGTATCTCAGAAAACTGCTGTATATCTCTTGCAACCATCAATCTACCCCTTCGTCTTGATTCTTTATATATGGCGTATTATAGCTTGTTTTTATCAGCCTAGGTTAAAAACCGATATGAAGACCGCACAAAATGGGCATAAGTATTACTTTCCTAAAGAAACATTGACCTTTGTGCCAACCACTTTCGGTTTGTTTTAAGTAGAAACTTTTCTAAAGAAATGTCAGCAAGCTGAGCGTTTCACTCATTTTCACATCGTGAAACCGCTTTACTGAAGAAACATCTGCTTTGCAGACCGCCTAGGCTTGTTCTCGCTAGTTTTCTGAAGAAACTTTTCACTTAGTGAAACCGCTTTCGCTAGTTTTGCTATAATTACAAAAAATTAAACGAGCATTATGAGAATAGCTATTGTTAGACTTTCAGCCTTGGGCGATATTATTAATTCAGCCCTTATCTTACAATTTATCAAACAGGCATATCCCCATGCCCGTATTGAGTGGGTATGTGAGGAAGCCTTTGCCCCTATCCTTCAAAATCATCCCCTTCTTGATGCGGTTCATACCGTAGCCATTAAACGTGCTAAAAAGACAAAGTCTTTATCTCTACTCTTTCAAACAATCTCAAAACTTCGTTCTTTAGGAGACTTTGATAAGATCATCGACTTGCAGGGACTTCTCAAATCAGCCTTAGTCTCACGCTGCATCGGAAAAAATATTTGTGGCTTTGACAAGGATTCTATCCGTGAGAGCATAGCTTCTAGGTTTTATCAATCCTATGCACATATAGCTTATGATGAGAATTCCATCTATAGAACACTTGTTTTAGTCAGCACGGCCTTAGATATCAAGATTACTAAAGAGATGGTCGAAAATAAAGAGCCTTCCCTCTTTTACACGCAAAAAGACAATATCACCAAAGATCTTCTTTTAAAAGATAAAAAAAATATTGCCTTTGTCATTGGAGCAAGCTGGCCTTCAAAGACCTATCCTAGAGAAAACTTCATCAAACTGGCCAATAAGTTTGATGCCAATATTATTCTTATCTGGGGAAGTGAAGCAGAGAAGATCGAAGCTACGCATATTGCCATTGAAAGTTTTCAAACACGTCTTGCTCCAAAACTCACTCTTGTGCAACTCACTGCACTCATTGACAGTCTTGACTTAGTCATCGGAAATGACACCGGTCCGACACATATAGCCTGGGCCATGAACATACCTTCTATCACTCTTTTTGGTCCAACCCCGGCCTCAAAGATGATGTGGCAGGATAAAGAGCATATTGCTCTTGAATCAGGTTCAAAGGTGAATCCTTTAAAACTGAACCGAAGTGACATGTCTATCAAAGAGATCTCGCCTCAGGATATCTTTGAAAAAGCCAAGGCCTTATTATCATGATTGTTTATTATCTTTTTCGTTTTTTTGAGACGATCTGTTTAGCCCTTCCTTATAGCTTTCAAAAGGCCTTTATCTTGGGCTTGGCAAGACTTGCTTTTTTCATCGACACTAAACATAAAAATATTATCAAAGCAAACCTCGATCTGACTATCAAAGATAAGATTTCTGAAGAGAAGTATGACTCTATCCTAAAATATTGTCACAAAAATCTTTCCCTTGTACTTCTTCAAGTCCTTCGCAGCAGCCGATTAAGTATCCAAGATCTGAAAAAGAGTGTGAGTTTTGAGAACAGGCAGTATATTGATGATGCCCTTAAAGAGGGTAGGAAAATCATCATCATATCTGCGCATTATGGTAATTGGGAGCTGGGAGCCACTTCTGTCGGTGCTCTGATTCATCCTATTACTTCTATTCATAAAAAAATGAATAACCCTTATTTTGATGATTACTTACTCAAATCACGCACTAAGTTCAATATGACCATGGTAGAAAAAAAGGGAGCGATAAGACATCTTGTCAAAGCCCTGAAAAACTCTCAGATCATTACGATGATGATTGATCAAAATGTCAACCCAAATGATGGCATATATATAGACTTTTTAGGTGCAAAGGCGACACAAACTGCTGCCCCTGCGTTTTTAGCCAGAAAGTTTGATGCACTTATTATCCCTATTCTTATCAATACAAGCCCGCAAAAAGAGAATGTAATCACCTTTTTTAAACCTATTATTACTTCTAAAACAGAAGATGAGGAAAAAGATATTTTCGAATCTACACAGGCTCAGGCAGATGTTTTTTCAAAAGTGATACTGGAATATCCTGAACCTTGGTTTTGGTGTCATAAAAGATGGAAATCAGCACACGAAGAGATTTATAAATAATTTAGCGGCTTAGATATTCTTTGAGGATTTGAGCATGATCAAAGACGAGTTTTTCAAAGGGTATCTCCTCTTTTTTATAGATAATGGCTTCTTTAGCATCATCTAAGCCTTTGGGTATTCCTTCCGCCTTGCAGATATAAACAACAGAAGCTGTATGGAAACGAGGATCCCTAGACGGATCTGAGAAAACATTAAGCAAGGAGATAATCTCCACATCTAAGTCTGTCTCTTCTTTCATCTCTCTCACAAGAGCTTTTTCAACAGACTCTCCTATATCGACAAAGCCACCCGGAATTGCCATACCAAGAGGTTCATTTAAGCGTTCAATCAAGACTATACCCTGAAAAATATCATCTTTATACAGCTCGATAATCCCGTCAACGGCTAAAAAAGGGGTCTTAATTTCCACGACTTCGCATCCCTTGAATAAGCTCAACGTACTCTTTTTCATGCTTTCGTACAATCGCGTCAAGATATTCAAAGTCAAACATGTTCTGAAGATTTAAGGGAGTGAGCGTGATCTTTCCCTGTCTGTGAAGATATTCCAGGATAATCCATGCAGAATAACAATCTAACAAAAAAGGAAGGTGTTCCATACCCAAAGAAGTAATCTCTTCCATTGGCACAACTTCGAGCATCAACTTCTGCAACTCAGCCGTCTTTGGTGAGTCATGCCTTCGTAGACGAAGATCAAAAGCTTCTGTTAAAGCAGATAGAAGAGTCTCATCTGAGACCCCTTCTTTCACTACATGTTCAGGTTTAAAGCTTAGCTGCATGAATATCCCTTACTTTTAAAGATTATATCTTATCTAAAAAAAATCACTTTTACAAACTCTTGTTCGTCAGTTTTTTTGCCAGATCTTCGGCACAAACGATGGCAGAACTAAAGGCCCACTGAAAATTATATCCGCCTAGCTCTCCCGTAACATCAAGGACTTCACCGA
>CBFDAB010000145.1:0-4515 GCA_965602745.1 uncultured Campylobacterales bacterium | reverse complement strand
TGTTATGTTACACCAAAAGAGCACTTAGGTCTTCCAAATGCAGAAGATGTACGTGAGGGAATTGTCGCTTATAAGATAGCTGCACACGCAGCAGATATCGCTAGAGGCCGTACAGGTGCTAGAGATATTGATGATGAGATGAGTGATGCCCGTTACGCTTTTGACTGGGAAAAACAGTTTGAGCTTTCTATAGATGGAGATCGTGCTAGAGAGTATCATGATGAGACTCTTCCTCAAGATGTATTTAAAGAAGCAGAATTTTGTTCTATGTGTGGACCAAAGTTCTGTTCATACAAGATCACTCAAGAGATCATGAGTAATCCTGAAGCTATTCAGAAAATCGCGGACGAAGCTGCAGAAAATGCGAAAAAAGAGTTTACTTTAGCTGTGTAAATACAGCTAGCTATACTTAAGATAAAAAAAGAAAATTTATAAAGGAATAAATATGACAGAACAAATAGTAAAAGACGCACTTTCAAAAGTAACTTATCCCGGTTTTTCTAAGGATATCGTTTCTTTTGGATTTGTTAAAAATATTAATATAGACGGTACTAAGGTGACAGTAGATGTAGAAGTTACATCATCAGCTCCAGAAGTAGCACAGCAAATTGTTGAAGAAGCGACAACAGAACTTAAGACGGCAGGTGCATCTGATGTTTCTATTAGCATCAACGCTCCTAAAATGCCAAGAGAGAGTTCTTCTCAGGGTAAAAACATTGCACCGCATATTAAAAACTTTGTAATGGTATCTTCAGGTAAGGGTGGTGTTGGTAAATCAACGACTTCAGTTAACCTTGCTATCGCATTGGCTCTACAAGGTAAAAAAGTCGGTCTTTTGGATGCAGATATTTATGGTCCAAACATCCCTCGTATGATGGGTCTTGCTGGCGTTAAACCACAAATTGAAGGCCAAAAAGTTATTCCCCTTCAAGCATACGGAATAGAAGTTATGTCTATGGGTTCTTTAATGGACGAAGGTTCGGCTTTAATCTGGCGTGGCGCTATGATCATGAAAGCAATCGAGCAGTTCTTAAGAGACATTTTATGGTCTGAGTTAGACTGTTTAGTTATCGATATGCCACCAGGAACAGGTGATGCTCAGCTGTCTCTTGCTCAGGCAGTTCCAGTAACTGCAGGTATAACAGTAACAACACCACAGATGGTATCTCTTGATGATTCACGTCGTTCTTTAGATATGTTCAAAAAACTGAACATCCCAGTTGCGGGTATCGTTGAAAATATGTCAGGCTTTATCGCTCCGGATACTGGTGTTGAGTATGACATCTTTGGAAAAGGGACGACTCAGCCAATGGCAGATGAGTTTGATACTAAGATCATTGCAGAGATTCCAATCGAGCCATCAATCCGTACTGGTGGAGATGAAGGTAAACCAATCGTTTTTGCTCAACCAGATAGTGAATCTGCAAAACGTTTCATGGGTGCTGCTGAAGCACTATGGGCTGAGATCGAAAAGATCAATGAAGCTGGTGGCGTTGATAACGCTTCTGTTCAACCTAATACACCTCCGGGTGTTTCTGCTTGTTCAACAGCTGCAGCAACTCCAAAAGCTCCAGAGCCGGCAGCAGCTGGTGGTTCATGTGGTACAGGATGTGGCTGTCACTAGTCCCTCCTTCTCTGGCCCAGGCCAGAGAAATATATTTAAAACTTCTTTTTCTTATTTCCTTTAAAAATATATTTAAAACTTTGAAATAAAATAAGCTTAGCGCTGTTATAATCATTCAACTTTGTTGATTATGGATATAAATGAGTTTAAATAATGACTATTTTTTACTTTATCACGGACTGAAAAATGAGACGAAAGCAGCCCATAGCTTGAAAGATGTAGATGATGATCTTTTTTTTGAGATCTCTTCTCTCGTCTTATCTACAACGCGCATAAATTTTTTAAACTTTTCTTCCCTAGACTCTTTTAAAGAGTTGATCCATAAAATCTCAGACTTCATTCCCTCATCACTGAGTGAGCTCTATCTTTTACAATACTCAATTATATTACATATACAAGAGCATAACTCTTCAGAACATATAAAGATGCTGCATCTGTGTTTTAATTATTTATATGATGAAAAGCTTTTGAATCAAGAAAACCATAAAAAACTTCTTAGCCTTTTTGACCCTCGTGACTTTCATCTGTATGAAGAAAAAGTTGGCCCGATTGAGAGCGATAAGAAAGACTTTACCCAAAATAAGAAGGAGCTGGAACTTTTCATAAAAGAGATATTTGAGCTTAGTGATAATATCTCTTTTAGAGAGGATCTGAAATCAGTACAGTCTTATCTGGATTCTCAAAAGTTTTCTATTGGCATAACGGGGGTGATAAATGCAGGAAAATCGACCCTTCTTAATGCCTTGATGGGAAAAGAGATACTTGGATCTTCAGTCGTACCCGAAACAGCCAATCTTAGCCTGCTGAAATATTCAAAGGAATCTTATGCACGGGTTATGTACTGGTCTAAGCCTGAATGGGAGAAAATTCTTCGCAGTGCAGATGAGATTGAGGCTATGGAACTTTTTGTAAAACAGACGAAAGAGGCTTTTAAAGATGAACTACTTGACTATATAAAAGATGAGGGGCGCATTGATGAGATTATGGTGAAGGATCTGTGCTTATATACCTCTGCTACAAAGAGCGAAAAAAAATGCAATCTTATAAAGCAGGTTGAGTTAGGTGTTGATCTGGAGTTCTTAGCTGATGGGATAGAGATTGTGGATACCCCCGGCTTAGATGATATAGTGATCCAAAGAGAGGAGATTACAAAAGAGTATCTGAGTAGGTGTGACCTGATGATACATCTGATGAACGTTTCTCAAAGTGCTACGCAAAAAGATATAGAGTTTATTATAGATGCACTAAGATATCAAAATATTTCAAAACTTCTGATTGTACTGACGCGCGCGGACAGTGTTAAAGAGTCCCAACTGCAAGAGGTCATTGACTACACTAAAAAAAGTATCAGGTCTCAACTTAAAAGCATGAATTCCGAGGATAAGATTGAGTCTATCTTATCGTCTTTACATTTTATTGCAGTAAGTTCAAAAATGGCTCTTTATCATAAGACAGGTCAGGCACAGCTTGCCTTGGATGAGGGTTACACACTTGATAGAACAGGAATACTTGAACTAGAAGAGTATCTTTTTAAGACTCTCTACGGGGATGAAAGCGAAAAGAGCGATCTTATAATTTCCTCTGTAAAGTCACGTCTTCTTCAGAGTATAGAAAGAGAGATCAAGTCTTTACGTTTTGAGCTTCATCTACTCTCTCAGTCAAAAGATGAACTTGAGACACAGAGTAAAAAGATGCTTGTAAAAAAACAGAAGAACGAGAAGCTCATATCTTCTTTAAAAGAAGAGCTTTTAGAGTATAAGGATGAGATTCATGATTATAGCTCTGGTTTAGAGACATTCTTAGACACGCAGATGCTAAGAACAAAGCAGAAGCTTCAAAGCAGACTTATTGATGATCTTATATATGCCCTTGAAAAAAAGAATAAACAAGAGTTTATAAGCACAATTAGCAGAGTCTTAGATGGCTCTATTAAAGATGGTCTGATTGATATTATCCGCGACTATAGGTATAAGTTTATACAAAAGTCTGAGGAAGTCGGACATAAGATCGAGAAAAAATATGAAGAATATACTCTGGATATTGAACAAAGATCACAGACCTTTAGTGCCCTAGACCTTGTCAATGAACATTTTAAAGGGGGGATTTTACACTCAAATTCGGATCTTGTCTCTTCTAGGGTAAAAAAGATTTTAGATAAGGCCACTCTTAAAAACATATCTTCACTAGAGGTAGAACTTGATAAGGAACTAACAGAGGCTTTTTCTCTTTTACAAGAGAGTCTTAAGCAAAAGGCTTCAAAGATCAGTGAAGGATTGATAAAAGAGTTCTTTGAAAATATACATCAGCCTCTAAGAACTCTAGAGCAGAGTTTAGCTAATGAAGAAGCCCTTGTTCAAAAGAGTTTGAAAGAGTATGAGACGGATGATAAAAAAAGAGCAGAGCTTTCTATCAAAATTCACCATCAATTAAAATCCTTACAATCCTCATCTGTTAGGTATAGTATATGAGATATTTAGCTGCCTTTGTTCAAGAATATAAAGAACAATATGAAAAAAGAGAAGACTCTTTTGAAAACAATATCAGCGGAAAGATAAAGAGTGTCAGAGCCTTGCTGTTGGATGAGAAGTTCCTTCCTTCTGTCTCTTTGAAAAATCTTTTTGATAAGCTTTTAAGACGTTCTCAATATCCAATGGAAGTTGCTATAACCGGACAGTTTTCTTCAGGAAAATCTACTTTTTTAAATGCACTTCTTTCTAAAGATATTCTTCCGACAGGTATTACTCCGGTGACATCAAAGGTGAACTTTATTAACTATGGTGAGGAATATAAGCTAAGAGTCACTTATAAGAACGGGGCTCAAGAGTATCATAATATAGAAAACATCTCTTCTTTTACCGACCAAAGAGAAGATGAGATAGATGATATTAAGT
>CBFDAB010000144.1:0-4555 GCA_965602745.1 uncultured Campylobacterales bacterium | reverse complement strand
GGTGACCTTAAAAAGATCAGCTTTGAGGCCTATTTGAGCTCTTTTGACTACCAAGAGCGCGTAGAGATGAAGATCAATAGTTTTGAACTTTCCCTTATGCTCGAAGAAGGAACAGCCCAGCTTATAGACATCCGTTTTAAAGAAGAGTATGAAGCCTGGCATATGAAGGCTTCCATTAACATCCCCCTAAACGAACTCCCCAAACGCCTGAGTGAGCTAAACAGGAATAAGCTCATTGTCACCTCCTGCCCTCATAAAGACAGGGCTATTATGGCGCGTACTTATTTAAAATTAAAGGGTTATAAGACCCGCTATCTCTCAGACGGTTTAATAGGACTGGCAGACTACTGGCGCGCAGACAGTGCAAAAGAGTTTATACAGGAGTACAATTTAAAAAAGAGTATAAATTAAGTCCCGCAGTTTGCGATCTTAAACTCCCATTTCATTGTTTTAATATCACCTAAGACATTAGTAGAAGCCATTTTATTTGCATCTTTTCCATCTATCTGATAAAACCAGCCCCTTGACTTAGAATGACTTTGCACCCCGTTAATAGAGCGGACAAAGTTAAACTTGCCCGCCTTCTTTATACTTATCTTTGCAGCTTTTTGCAAAAGTTCTAAGGCAGTCATACCCTCGGTAAACTCAACTTCAACAGTTTCAAGAGATTTTTTCTCAGCATAATCAAGAGTAACTAAAACTGTCTTTGCTGCCATAAGGTTCTGAGCAAAAAGAGCTATCATCAAAAGTATATATATTTTTTTCACATTATTTCCTAAGTCTTTATTTGCCGCATTATACTTAAATGGGGAGTGAGCTGATATTCTATTATGAAAGACGGGAGCTTAAAGAGGTAAATAGATGGAAGGAGAAGAAAGCACCATCTATTTGCAGTATGATACAAACAAACTATAGTAATAGTATAGCAAAGAGCAAAAAGAGAAATATTTATGATATTTTTTAGGCGTATTAGAGAGATTCTCTAAAGCTCAAAGAGAACATCCGAACGGATGATGTACTTTACTGCGTCTCATATCTCTTTTTTGACAACCACAAGACTATTCTTATCTCATCACCCTAAAATATCTTTTTATAGGCATGACAATAGGGCATCTTATTATGTCTCTTGTAATAATCCTGATGATAGCTGTCTGCTGGATAAAACTGGCTGGACTTTTGCAGTTTCGTTGCTACCGTATATCCTTTCTTGCTCAATATGCTTATAAGTTTCTGCGCTGTTTCTCTCTCTTGTTCACTGCCGTAGAACAGATAACTCTCATAACGCTGTCCAATATCAGGACCCTGTCCGCCGACTTGCGTAAAGTCGTGTATCTCAAAAAACAGTTTTGCCAACTCTTCATAGCTCAGTACAGAGGGATCATAAACGACTTCTACCGTTTCTATATGTCCTGTTTTACTATAAACTACTTCCTCATAGCTGGGATCTTTTTTAAATCCTCCCATAAACCCTGAGCTGACCTCTTTAACGCCCTTATGCGCTTCAAGATAATATTCCACTCCCCAAAAACATCCTCCTGCAAAGTAGGCTTTCTTCATCTCTGCCTCCTTTGCCTGTCCCAGTGTCAGCACAAGTGCGCAGAAGATAAATACCTTCAATATCTTTTCAATGATCTTCATCTCTTCTCCTTTTTCATTCTGACTATTATAGACTAGATATGTGAAATAAGTGTGAAAACCCATTCGCAGAAGTGAATGCACTGACATCAGTATAAAAGTGAGATGTCATCATACCAATGAATTGTCTGCTCCTGCTCTCATCCCTTTAATCAGCAAAACCTGCCGATAGAAAAAGAGCTTAGCTGTCAATAGCTTGTGCAGAGTTTTATAAAGAACAAGAAGCTGAACATAAGGCAAGAATTTCGAAAAACCAGCCTTCCAGTGGCTTGCTCCCATCCCAAAGAATCTTCCTTAAGAGCATCTAAGCTTTTATGCTTATTACAAAATCCTCTACACATTTAATGCAATACGATTTATACTAGTTGAATATAACCTTATAAAGGAGGATATTATGAAGTTTCTATTCATACAGGTTGCTCTTTTGCTGAGCCTGATATTTTCAGGTTTAGCAGAAGAAACACCTTCTCACAAAGCGGCTTATGCGGATATGGAAAAAAGTCTGGGATTAACTCCGACTTTTTTTAAACTCTATCCAAAAGAAGCGATTGGCGGTGCTTGGGAAGCACATAAGAACCTTGGAACAAAAGGTCTCATTCCCGCGAAATACAAAGAGATGATGGGCTTGGCAGTCTCGTCTCAGGTTCCCTGTACCTACTGTATCTACTTTCATAGCAAAGCAGCAAAAGTACATCAGGCAAGTGATGCAGAGCTGGCTGAGAGTGTTGCTATAGCTGCGCAAACACGTAGATGGAGTACAATTATCAATGGTGCAGATATAGATTACGGACTCTTTAAAAAAGATGTCTCACTCATTATCAAATATCTCAAGGCTGAGAAAAAACCAGTGCTAAAACAAAGGACAGGAGAATACGCATCAGTCTATAATGAGATACTCAATACCTTCGGACGAGTACCGATGTTTCTAGAAGCCTATCCGAGCTACGCGCTAAAAGGTGCATGGGATGACTTAAAAGCTTTGCAGCTTGGTACAACAGCTATACCAGGAAAGTATAAGCAACTCCTTGCCATAGGTGTGGCAGCGCAGATACCATGTAAGTACTGCGTCTATTTTCATACCGCTATGGCAGAAGTTAATGGAGCCTCTGCCGATGAGATAAAAGAGATCATCGCAGTAGCAGCAGAAACAAGACAGTGGAGTACCTTCATCAACGGTATGGCACTAGACTATGAAGCCTTTACAAAAGAGGTGGATTTGATATTCTTGCCAAAAGAGTAAGTGCCTTGGCTAAGGTTTGTCATGAGCAATAGTTTCACCGTATGGGGGACTGTTGCTCTCCTCGTATTTGTTATAAGACTGAACTGACAACTAAGCTTCGTCGTTCTTATATTCTTCAAAAATAAACTTGTCTCTAAATAAGTACAATGCACAACTATTACAGACTAGATATGTGAAAACCCCATATACTTCTGACCCAAACTTCCAAGAGACCTCATTGACAAGCAAAACAAAAAATACTAAAGTGTCTGAACACATCCTCTACTAAAGGCAAAGATTATGAAAAAGATTTTACTGATTTTGCTTTGCTCCTGCTCCATGTTTGCAGCAGAGATCGACGAGTACGCCCAAGAAATGAACTTTTTTAGAGACTACGACCTTGCCTTGCAAAAAGCAAAAGAAACCGACAAACCCCTCATGCTCATCATTGTTGCAGACTACTGTCCCTGGTGCAGAAAACTAGAGCGCAAAACCCTTGCATCGAGCGAAATAAAAGTACGTCTGCATGAAGTCATACCCCTTATCATGGATCAAAAGTATGATGCAGGCAGATTTCCAAAGATGTTCTTGACCCCTCGTAACCCCACCGTGTTTTTCATCAACGCTAAAACGGGCGAACATTTTTACGAAAGCATCGGCTATGTTAAAAAAAGCGAGTTTGCAGACACCTTAGATGAAGTGCAAAAAGAGTTTAAAAAATGAAAGCGCTGACACTTGTGCTTTTAATCCTCGTTTTCGTCTCTTCACTTCAGGCTAGCGGTCCTTTTACCCTTAGTGCTATAGAGAACATCCACATCTTCGTAAAAAACGACTCTGAACTCTTTGATGACAAAGACCTTGAAGCCTTAAGGGAAAGACTCTTAAAAGTCGTGCAGACTCTAGGACTCAAAGCCGAACAAAGAGACGCGCCCACCTTGATGCTCAAGATCGAGTCCATCAGCAATGAGACAAAACACTACCTCCATGTAAAACTTGCTCTTGGCGAGGACATCATCACCAAGAGAAAAGGAAACACAAGAGTCTTTGCGCTGACCTACGACTCCGCAGACTTCATCGAAAGTGAAGAGCCAAAAAAAGATCTTTTTGAAAGTGTTGATTTTTTAACAGGTGAGTTCATATCACACTTTAAAGATGACAACGAGTAAAGATAAACCTTTGGCACTTTAGTAATCTAGTACACTATTGGATTATTAAGTGTGATATATACTTATTGTGAATATCGTCAGCTATTTTATTTTGGTGAAGCATTGAGTAAGTCTCTCTCCACAAAACTGGTGTACCATGAGGACTAAGCTTGTTCCCTATATGGTGAGCCTTACATAAGGGTATCAATCGTTTGTGGTTCTTCTTATCTGAGCTGGATAGTTTTACATGATGCCAATCTTGAACATGCAAACTACAAACCATACAAGTGTATGTACTCATCTGAGCATCTTCATGTAACCAAGCAAGATATGAAAGTTCACTTGCTTTAGCTTTTGGCTTGGCCTTAATAATGGATTGCTTTTTTCCAAAGCTTCCATTACTTGGTTTCTTGCCAAAGTCCCCTCTTGACACCTTGCCAAAATCACCATTCGATTTCTTCCCGAAACTTCCATTTGATGTTCTTCCAAAAGTTGATTCTAGTTTTGGCTTAATTCGGTTACTAGATAGTTGTTCAGATTTAGTCATTGGTATCCT
>CBFDAB010000143.1:0-4680 GCA_965602745.1 uncultured Campylobacterales bacterium | reverse complement strand
GATATGATTTCAATAGCGCAGGCCCGTTTACATGAGGTAAAAAACCAATATAAATACCTGCATATCACAGCACCCAATGATGGTGTCATCGTAGTCAAAAATATTAAAGTTGGGGAAATGGCAATGCCGGGTATGCCTGCTATTGTCTTATCAGATCTAAACCAACTTAAAGTAGCTATAGAAGTAGCAGAGAGTGAGCTAAAACGTATCTCATACGGTAAAAAAGTAAAGGTTAAAATCCCCTCTATGGAGCTTGAACTTGAAGGAAAGATCAATGCTATCATTCCATCATCTAACGCCATGACCCACTCCTTTAAAGTAAAAATTTCTATCGATACACAAAAGCATCATCTCTATCCCGGTATGTATGCGACAGTGGAAGTGGACTAGATTATGAAAGTATATGCTCCTAAAGATATCGCTGGAAAACTTTCCAAGCTCTTTATACGCAGCCCATTAACACCTCTTCTTGGGGCCTTTTTACTTATATTAGGTTATCTATCTTTGGTTCTTATGCCACGTGAAGAAAATCCTCAAATGGTTGTGAGCGGTTCAACTGTTATCATTGCTTTACCCGGTGCTACAGCCAAAGAGGTAGAAAAAGTAATCGTTAGACCTGCCGAGCGAAAACTAAAAGAGATAAAAGGCATCGAAAACATTCAAAGTATGGCAATGGACAATTTTGCCGTGATCAATGCCGCATTTTATATCGGTGAAGAGAAAGAAGACTCCAACCTAAAAGTTTATGACAAGGTCATGCAAAATATGGATATTCTTCCAAAAGGTGCCATGCAGCCTATTATCAAACCTTTGGATATTGACATTGATATTCCCATCGTATCCGTTGCCTTTTATTCTCATAACAAAGAAGTGGAAGCTTCCGAGCTCTATGACAAGGTAAAGTTCTTTCAACATCATATCAATGGCTTGGAAAATGTTGCTGTTACCAATATAAAAGGTGGACATAAACACCAGTACAATATCCTAGTTGACCTGCATAAACTCTCCGGTTACAACCTCTCTATGGGTCAAATTGTTCAATCAGTCCAGGCCCTCTCATACAATGTTCCTACTATTAAAAACCAGACTAAATCAAATGAGATAGTATTGTTTGGAGTGAAAAATGCGATCGATGAAGCCGACGATATCGGCAATATCATCGTTGCCTCTTATGTAGGTTCACCCATCTATCTTAAACAGGTCGCGACTGTAAATAAAAGCTACAATATTCAAGAGTTTAAATCAGCCAAAATCTCAATAAAAGATGAGAATAAAAAGTTTTCACCTCTTCAAGAACAAGTCACACTTACTGTATCGAAGCTGCAAGGTACCAATGCCGTATTAATTGCAGATGCGGTTAAAGAAGAACTGAAAAAGTACAAAGAACAGATCAAAGAAGCTGGTATCTCTTACACCATCACAAGAAATGATGGTGAACGAGCGAATGAAGCCGTAAATGAACTTGTCTTTCACCTCATCCTATCTATTATCATTATCGCAGTCTTACTTATCTTTGTACTGGGTTGGAGAGAGTCCTTGATTGTAACCTTTTCTGTACCGGCAATTTTGGCCATTACACTCTTTGTCGCCTATATAAGTGGACAAACAATCAATCGACTGACACTTTTTGCTTTTTTATTAAGCCTTGGTCTCTTGGTCGACGCGGCCATTATCGTTATTGAAAACATTCACCGTCATTTCCATTCAAAAGAGGCTGAGCATATGGATACAGATGATTTAATGACTATGGCAACTGATGAAATAGGACCACCCACTAATATCGCAACCTTAGCTATTATCTTGACAATGGTACCGATGGCATTTGTCGGACAGATGATGGGACAATTTATGAAGCCTATCCCTGCAAATGTTCCTGTTGCACTTATTGCCTCGCTCTTTGTAGCCTATATTTTCACACCTTATCTGGCAACACGATTACTAAAAAAACCTACCCATAAAGAGGAGAAAAGAGATGCTTAACAAACTGGAACAGACTCTTTTAACTACCTTAGCAGATAAGAAGAAAAAACGCCTGGTTCTGCTTGGGACCTTTATTGCCTTTGTACTTTCAGTGCTAATGATACCAACAGAGCTTGTCCTGGCCAAGATGCTTCCGGGTAAGAACAACAATACCTTTAACATCTATATAGATCTGCCTTCAGGTTCATCTATCTCTCAGACACAAGAGGTAGCCCAATGTGTCGTCGGCTTTATTCATAAAGAAAAAGAGGTCCTTGATACGGAAGTCTTTTTAGGAATGGGAAGCCCTCTTGACTTTGCAGGACTAATCAAAGGTTCTCATTTTAAGAACAGTGAAAACCTTGCTGAAATCGTACTTAACTTAAGTAAAAAGCACCATAGAGATGAGCCTTCGTATATGATGGTTCAACGTTTACGTCCAGTCATTACAGATGCGTGTGCAAACTTATATAAAGACACAAGTATAAAGTTCGTTGAACCACCTGCCGGACCTCCGGTAATGGCTGCCGTTGTTGCTGAGATATATGGCCAAGAAGCAGAAGGTATACGTCATCTTGCCCATCGGGTAGAAAAAGTTTTTAAAGAAACCTCCGGTCTTGTTGACATTGATATTATGCAAGATGATATCTACGACAAGTTTGAGATACGTGTTAACAGTATTAAGATTGCACGTTCAGGTCTGAATGTAAAGCAGATTAATGACATCTTGTATCTTGCCTTTGAAGGGATGCAGATTGCTGTTAAGAATTCTTCTGTCTATGATGAACAGATTCCCATATTTTTAACACTCTCCACTGAAACAAAAAAATTCTCTTCAAAGAGTAAAACAGCAATAGAGGCAAAACTCGCCAGTCTAAGACTGATGAACACAAAGGGGATGCTGGTCCCCGTCACTGAAGTCGTAAAAGTCGTAGCAGTAAAATCCAATCCGATGATCATGACAAAAAATCTACATCAAATGACAAACGTTGTGGCTGAAACTGATATGGTTTCTCAAGTCTATCCTCTTATGGATGCACGTAATACAATCCTAGAAGAGTTCACCGATGAATATGAGATCAAAAAAATAGGACTTTTTAACCTTCAACTAATCGACAAAAAAACACTCAAGATATACAGACTTCTTTGGGATGGTGAGATGGAAGTTACCCTTGATACCTTCGTAGACCTTGGAGGTGCTTTTATCGCTGCATTGGTTTTGATCTTTTTGTTGATGGTCATCTATTATAAAAGCTTCAAACTCAGTGGTATAGTACTTCTTGGCAGTTTTCTTTCCATCATCGGTGTCATCGTCGGTCATTTCATCATGGATATATTTACAACAGAAACCTTCTTTTTAACAGCCACTTCTCTGGTTGGATTTATTGCGCTTATCGGTATCTCTTCACGTAATTCTCTCTTACTTTTGGACTTTACAAAGTCATTGATCTTTGACAAAGGGATGGAACAACAAGAAGCGATTGCCTATGCAACAGCAACACGTGCAAAACCAATCTTCTTAACAGCCGTAGCAATTATCCTAGCCTCTACCCTACTTGCATCAGATTCGGTCTTTGGAGGGCTTGGTGTTGCCCTTATCTTTGGAACAATTGCCGCCGTTATCGCTTCGTTGATAGTTGTCCCTATACTTATGGATAACACGGATCTTGAAAAAGAGTTTTCACACTAAGTATTTTAATCATAAGAAGAACTCAAGTTCTTCTTATGACTCAACTATAACAATATATATAATCAGACATAGATTTACGCTATTATTTTTAGATGAAAAAATCATATGCCTTAATTTTTATACTCATACATACTTCTAGTCTAATTGCACAAGATTATAACCAGAGTCAAAGTGAGCAAAACTATTTAGATGCCTTTCATGAACGAGCTTCACAGCAAGTCAAAAACTGGTCTATCTATGCTGATGACAGACTTGTGGATATGGCTGATTACCTTAAACCAAACGAGAATAATCTGAGCCAAGAACTTCAAAATACAACAGTTGAGAACTCTCAGGCCGTTGACAGTTTTTTCCTAAATGACAAGTACCTTGATGAGACAGATAAGTCTTTTGTTAGTATACGACCTGAAGCAAGGTTTAGTTCCAAAGAAGATGAAGATTTCAACCTTAAGATTAAAGCCCATCTTGCCCTAAGTAAATCTAAAAAACGATTTAAGCTTTTCATTAATGACCTTGATCCTGATAATGCTAACAATGTAGCAACTGAGGACAATGAAAGATCTGCTCCTGAAATCGGTCTAAACTATTTTGCACCTGAAACCTACAATATACAGTCCAAGTATTCAGTTGGAATCAGAGGAATATACCCTTTTGCAAGAGCACGTTATTCATCTGAGTTTAATCCAGGAGATTGGATGATTGAACCTATTCAGACCTTTAGATATTCTGTAAAAGATGATTTCAAAGAGGATACTCAGCTTTACTGCTCAACTAAGATAACAGACTTAATGCTCTTACGATTTTACGCAGCAAGAGGAACTCAATCTAGAATAGATGGCATGTCTTATGATGGTTCAATGAGTCTATATTGGACCCCAAAAAAGAATACAGGTTTTAGTATAAGTCAGGGATTTAACGGTAGTACTAAGTATCAGCATACAGAAGATGAAAATGCAATCCCCATCATTTATGAGGATTATAATGGCATCTATAATTACTCAACAAATATTACCTGGAGAGAAAACTTCTAT
>CBFDAB010000142.1:0-4695 GCA_965602745.1 uncultured Campylobacterales bacterium | reverse complement strand
GATACCTTGAAATTGAAGTTCCCCTTCTTCATGTACTGTCTGAATGATATCTTTATCTTCTGTACATATATTTCTTAAATCTACTATTGTATTCTTATCTCTATATGTAAAAAAAGTTGATTCGCCAATATTAATTATCACACAGTCTATTAAGTTTACGGGGTTTGAGTAAAAGGCTCCATCTTCTTTTGATGTTGGAAGAATGATTGCAAGTGGAAATTCATTAACTGAGCAATTCAGGGTAATTATAAATTTATTTCGTTCTGGACTTCCATTATGAAATTCATAGTTTTCCCAATAAAATACAGAAAATCTTTCTATAAACAATGTGTTTTCTATTAAGTGGTCTATAGACAATGCGAATAACTATTTTATTTTTGCTTGTTCAAGTACTCTTTGAATATTACTATTGAACTGAATTTTTTTTATCTCATTTTCTCTAACATGCTTACTTAGTTCTGGATTGTTATCAATCATAGAAGAGAAAGATATGTTCTCATGAAGATTTACAGACTTCCAAGCTGAAGTATCATGAGATAGGTCCGAAATCTCTTTTTTGTCAATATCTTTAAATTCTAAAACAAGTCTATCAAGTATAATAATTTGAGATTTTGAGAAAAATTTTTCATCAAAAGATTTATAGTTCTCAAATCTAGGGGAGTCATCAGTTTGTCTTTCTTTCACATTTATATGTGCATTAAATTCTTTGACTTCACTTTCTAAATCATCGTCTTTATCTATATTTTTACTATTTTTAATTAAAGTATATACATACATAGGAACTGGGCCTTTTTCCATCTTTGTGTAACTATGATTTAATATTGGCTTACCGTAAGTTTCTAGATGATACTTATCAGCAAAGAAGCATAATTTCATTAATTTAGTTATACCTAAATACTTTACATCATTTTCAATAAAATAACTAATAAAGTTTGCCAATTTTTTAATATCGTAATTTTGCATGTTATATTCCTT
The DNA here is from genome assembly GCA_965602745.1 of uncultured Campylobacterales bacterium. GTDB lineage: Bacteria > Campylobacterota > Campylobacteria > Campylobacterales > Sulfurimonadaceae. The sequence goes on along the minus strand of CBFDAB010000142.1, from coordinate 3,720 downwards.
AAGAAGTTTGGAAGTTTATAATAATTTCACTTCCTTATTGCTTAACACCATCTATCTATTGTCTTTATAATAAACTAAATATTCTGTAAAAGATATTAACTTAATTTATTACTTAAACTAGATAAATATCTAATTTGTACTCATAACAATTTAATATCTAAACATTGTATGTAATACTGACTTAATATCACGATATGACATCATAAAAAAATATACATTTAATTAGATGAAATAGGTTGATTTGATATGTTTTATGTGGTTTTCAATAAAAAGGGTAATGAGGGAAAAGGCTAGGGCTTAACCTAGGACCTCTAGCTCATCTGAATATTTGTCTAAACAGTAAGGCTCAAAACTCGATTTGTATATCTTGTAATGTGCAGATGCCTTGTGTCCATCTAGAGCGGCCTCATCTCTCCATGTCTCAATAGCCATGAACTTCTCAGGTTTGTTCTCATACTGGACGATCTCATAAAACAGACAGCCGTCTTCTGCCTTTGAAGGTATTACCATAGCCGACAGAAGTTCTTTCATCTTTTCAATGCCGTCAGGTTTTGCTATAAATGTTACTCGTTTAGTTATTGTCATATCTACTTCCTACTTATTTTTTTACGATTATAACTAAAGTCCCGGTGCTTTCCACATTGAAGTAGTGACACCCTTGTCTACAAGGCTTAAAGAGGAGGCATAAGCCTCTTTCCACTTGGATGCGACGTCTTGATAAAGTTCTGCATTATCTCTATTTGGTATGTAGCTCTTTTCCCACTGGATAAAGGCCTTCGATGCTTGGGATATAGAGTCATATTCACCTGTTGCAACTCCACAGGCGAAGGCTCCTCCTAGCGCGGTTGCCTCATTGACACGCGGGATACGAATCTCTTTTTGCGTGACATCTGCCAATATTTGTGACCAGAGAGGACCTTTTGAAGCTCCACCGGCAAAGGTGATACTCTCTGTTTGAACACCGGTGAACTCAAAGATTGACTCTAGATTCAACATAGAGACTATGGCTGCATTCTCCTCTAAAGAACGAAACATTGCTGCCTTGGAAGACTTTTGTGTATCAAGTGAAAGGTTTAAAAATGATGGGGCCGCGTGATACCATTTTCCGTAATGCATGGCATCTGAAAATATCGGCAAGATACCGTTGGAACCGGCGGGAACCTTTGAAGCAAGCTCTTCAAGAAGAGAATAGGGGTCTATCCCTCTTCTTTGTGCTTCTAGGACTTCAGACTCACAAAATACATCTCTAAACCAGCGCATGACCATACCTGAGAAGAAAGATATTCCTTCGGCTTGCGAGATACCTTCTATGACATGGGGATTGATGCGTATATCCATATTAGGATGAGTGAGAGGTTTGTCCATATTTACAAGCTGCTGCCAGAATGTCCCGCCTAGAATTGCGACCTGATTTTTTTCTACAACACCCAGTCCGGCAGAACCCAGTTGAACATCACCTCCGCCCATAACAATGGGAGTTCCTTCTACCAGTCCTGTTTCCTTGGACGCGAATGAAGTCACTTCTCCTATCTGTGTCCCTGTCTCATGAACAGGGGGAAAGATGTCATCTTTAAGACCGACCTTTGTTGCCATTGCTTTGTCCCATTGTCGGGTTTGAAGTGAAAAGACCCCTGTTGTCCCTGCATTTGAAGGGTCAGTCGCGATTACATTAGAGAGCTTGGCCAGTACCCAGTCGCTTATCATGGATATATTTGTAGTTTTTTCATAAACGTGAGGCTTGTTGTTTTTTACCCAAAGAAGACGGGGAAGGGCGCCAAGTGCAAAGGTCTGCCCGCTGATCTCATAAAACTCTTTTTCCAAACCTGGATAGGTCTTGTTGAGATAGGCGACCTCTTTATCTGCTCTTGCATCTACGTTTGCAACACCAAACAATTCAAGGTTGTCTTTATCGTAAAGGACTATACCCTCTCGCATACTCGTGGCAGTAACGGCCTTGATATCTTTTGGATCTATATCAGCGTCTTTGATGGCAGCTTGAATACACTTAGAGATGATCTTCCAATTTGTTTTGGTGTCAAATCCCAGAGAGTTTGCAACGCCTGCTTCGGGGAGGTGTGACCACTCTTGTTGAGAGATGCCGAGCTGATGACCTTTTGTGTCAAAGATGATTGCTCGTCCGCTTCCCGTACCTGCATCAATTGTTAAAAAATATGCCATTAAAAACCCCTGTTTACTTACTTTGGGGATATTTTAGCATGAATATCTTTTTTGATACTTTAGCTAAGTTTATACAGAGTGAAAATATATAGTATAAGCATAAAATAGAACATGTATTTGTAAAAACTTAGAGGATCTCTCTCTATCAAAGAGCTGCTTTTATCAAAATAGGGTTTCACTTTTTCACTGTTTTCCAGCTCAAAGTTCATGTGTGAATAGAGCTGATATCTATCGTCTGTATCAACGGCGATAGACCTTAGTACTATGCTTTCAAACCAAGAAGGGATATAGTCATTATACTTTTTTGGACTTTTGGCATTTGAAAAATTTGGATTTTGAAAAGGTTCTATCTCTCCATATGGGTATTTTTGTGTTAGCGCCTCATATAGGGTTACACCTATGGCAAAGATCTCACTTTGCTCATTGATAGAAGCACCTTCAAACCTTTCAGGTGCCAGATAAGAAGGTGTTCCGGCCTTGGAGTTGATGGAAAATATATCAACAATGGATCCATAATCAATCATCTTGAATATCAGTTTATTGGCACCTTTATTGACAATGATGTTTTCAGGTTTAATATCCCCATGTACTAGATCTAGTTTCAGCAGAAACTGACTCATATGAAGTAGAAACTTTGCAAGATTTATGGCATCATCAACATGCAGATTTTTTTTAAGCAGATACTCTTTTAAGCTGACGCCTTTGGTATAGTCTAGAACATAATATCGCATTGACCTATGTTCAGGGATCCACGCCTTGGCAAAAAAACCGGCCTTAAGGCGCGAAGCATTCCATGCCTCTTTTACAAACAGATCAAGTGAGTCTTCATCATTTATAGCCTCAAGCGGAGGGAATTTGAGCACATACTCTTTATCTTCTTTGGAACATAACCATGTTCTCTTGTTTTGGATGAGAGACTTTTGCAGTATAAAGCCGTCAATATCATCACCGACAGAGAGTTTTTCGGGGATAAGTAGTTTCAGCTGCTTTAAGCTGCTTATCTCGTCTGTAGTGTTGATATGGATGATGATGGCTGAAGTGTCATCATTCAAATTGCCGTCAAACTTTTTATTTGCTTTTTTTACCATAGTTGTGGCATTGATTTTTATCTGAGACTTGAGTTCTTCTTCATCCAAGCTCGTGTACAGACCGTCACTGCATAGAAGTAATTTGTCGCCTTTTTTGAGGTTATTCTCAAAATAATAGGGTTCAACACTCTCTTGCAATCCAATAGCCTTTGTGAGAACATGGTCTTGATCTTCTTCATTATGATCAATACTGAGTTGAGTAAGTTTTTCATTTCGATGAAGGTATATGCGTGAATCCCCGACGTTGGCACCATACAGGCGCTCGCCTTCAATAACAACGACACAGAGGGTACAGAGATACTCAATAGCATCATAATTTTGCATGGATTGATTATATAAGACTCTATTGATGTTCTCAATAAAGGTACGTAAAGACTTCTCTATAGACCAAGACTTAGGACGGTTTTTGAAGTTTGTTATGAGAGACCTTACTACGTGCAAGGCGGCAGATCGT
>CBFDAB010000141.1:0-4724 GCA_965602745.1 uncultured Campylobacterales bacterium | reverse complement strand
AAATTCTTCATCTATAGGCTGAGACTCTCTGTGAAGTTCTATCATCCCTGTGTAGATCTCTTGATGCGCCGGAAGATAAAAGTCATCAACTTTTAACTTAGCTTCTACATCTTCAAACTGAGAAGGCTCAAAGATGATAGAGTTTAGAACAGAGCGTTCAATGTTTATATTGTATAAGGTTTCTTCCATTGACTAGTTTTTCTCACTTTCTTTAGCGGCTTTTTCGACTTCAAGTATAAAGCGATCCACCAAGTCTTTCTCATTCAAACGGGCGACGACGTCACCCTTCACCATCACTAGTCCTGAGCCTTTACCATAGGCGATAGCAACATCTGCATGCTTTGCCTCGCCAATAGCATTTACCACACATCCCATCACAGATACATCAAGCGGCGCTTTAATATGTTTGGTCTTCTCTTCAATCTCTGCAACGGCCGTAACTAGGTCAGCTTCTATACGTCCACAAGTCGGGCAAGAGATGATATTCAACCCGTCTTTTGCCGCACCCGAATCTTTTAAGATAGCCTTGCCGACTTTTATCTCTTCTTCTAACTCGCCGGTTATAGAGATACGCATAGTATCGCCAATGCCGTCAAGCAAGAGTGCACCCAGTCCGATAGCACTTTTAATGGTCGCATGAAAGATAGTTCCGGCTTCCGTAACACCAAGATGGAAAGGATAGTTATTTTTAGTACGCAGCATACGGTAGGCATCTACGGTACGGCCAACGTCAGAAGCCTTCAGAGAGACCTTGATATCATCAAAGCCCAGGTCTTCTAAGAACTTGATATTATAATCTGCAGATGCGACCATGCCCTCAGCCGTTTGACCATAGCGGTCTTCAAACTCTTTTTCCAAAGAACCGGCATTAACACCGATACGCATAGGAATATTTCGTGCCTGACAGGCTTTAACTATATCTTTTACACGAGACTTCTCACCGATATTTCCGGGATTAATACGGATACAGTCGACACTCTCAGCGGCTATAAGTGCAAGTTTATAGTTAAAATGTATATCTGCAACCAAGGGAAGTGAGATCTGCTCTTTTATGGCCTTAAGAGCAAGTGCGTCAGCCTCATGGGGTACAGCAACACGGACAATATCACAGCCTGCAAAATGCAGTCTGTTGATCTGCTCAACGGTCGCGGCAACATTAGCCGTTTCAGAATATGTCATAGACTGCACAGAGATAGGGGCATCTCCGCCGACAGCAACATCACCTACATATATTTTCTTAGTTTCATAGCGTTTTATCATAAGAGAATTTTATCTTTTTATAGGTAAAAATGAGCTTGAAGTGTTCAATTAAGCGCAAGCTGATAGAACACCCAACTAAGCTATAGCCAGTCAGGTGCAAAGAAGATTTCATTTATTAATAAAATCTACTCAAGAGCTTTTTGTCAGCAGATTTAGCTGATTAAGACAAGAGCAGATAATTCACTGAAGTCATAACATCTCAATTATACAAAGTCTATGGGGTCCATATCCACTTCACACAGGACATTTTTACTGCCTTTTATCGCCTTGATAAGGTCTGTACTCTTATCTGCACGTAGAAGGATCTGAAAACGGAACTTATTGGCTATTTTTTCTATTGGCGAGGGTCCGTGTCCGACGATCTCTATATTTGTAAATTGATACAGTTTTTGAAGGACTTCGTTCATCTTGCCATTTGCCGTCTCTTTTTTCATATGGGAAAAATTTAGCCTTGAGAGCTTTTTGTAAGGGGGATAAAGCTCTTTTCTGAACTCTTTCTCTTCTTCCAAGAACTCTTCATACTTTCCTATATAAGGCGCAAAGAACTCTTGATAAAAGCTCTGTACAAGGACTATCGCATCTTTTTTTCTTCCGCTTCGCCCTGCTATCTGAATAAGCAAAGAGAGGGCTTTTTCCCTTGCTCTGTAATCACTCATCTGTAAGATATTGTCTATTCCTTGAATGACCGCCAAGGTAACATCATGATAATCATGCCCCTTTGAAAGCATCTGTGTTCCGATAAGAAGGTCTATCTCACCCTCATTAAATGAGTTTAAGAGTTCTTTTAACTTCTTTTGTGTTGTTATCTTGTCCCTGTCAAACTGAGCCACACGCAAGGAAGGGTATTTTACTTGAAAATGCTCCACCGCCTCAGCTGTACCTAAACGGCTTGAAAGAAGATTTCCTGTTTTACATTCAGGACAGGTCTCGGGAATTGGCTCTTGAAAATTACAATAATGACACTTTACACGGCGCGCAAATTTATGCAGACTCATACCCACATCACAATAGGGACATTTATAAGTGTATCCGCAGTGATCGCATATCATATACTTGAAATTTGCTCTTGTCGGCAGGAATAGCATGGACTGCTCTTTTTTAGCGGCAGTTTTTGTGACCGCTTCTTCAATGATAGGTGTTATCTCTTCTATATGTGGTTCATATAGATAACGTCTGTTCTGATTAAAATATCCGCCCTTTAGACGGACATGGGGAAACTTGATATAAGACGTAAGAGAGGGTGTAGCTGAGCCTAATAAAACAGGTATATCTATAAGCTTCGCATAATAGATGGCCATATCCCGTGCATTATAGCGCGGTCTTGAAGAGGCTTTGTAAGAGTCATCATGCTCTTCATCGACTACAATCAGACCCAACTCTTGCACGGGTAGGAAAAGGGCTGAACGCGCCCCCGCAATGACACGCGCAGATCCGTCATAGATCTTTTCGAGACTTATCCGTTTCTGCTTCGGCGTCAGCTTAGAGTGCCACATCACCACAGAGTCGCCAAAATGTTCTTCCAAACGGATCTGCATCTGAGGTGTCAAAGAGATCTCGGGCATTAACATCAATACCCTCTGTCCCTTAGCCAAGACCTCTTCAAACCACTTCATATATATCTCTGTCTTACCCGAGCCCGTATCTCCAAAAAGAAGGGAAACAGGATGCTTTTGAAGTTCATTTAGAGCTTCTTTCTGCTTAGAAGAGAGTTCAATAGATGATTGGACAGGCTCAAGACTTAAAGGTAATGATACAGACTTAAGAGAGGGAATAAAAAGTGAAAAAGCATCTCCTAAAGAGCAGAAGTAGTAGTCACTGATAAACTTTGCAAAACGATAATGCTCTTGACTTAAACACAGACCATCAGCTTTGATGATTTCCAAGGCTTCAAAATCAGGTTTTGAAACCTCTTCAAGTATAAGTCCGATCTTCTCTTTTTTATGCAGAGGGACTGTAACAAGATCAAGATTTAGATATTTATCTGAAGATGAGTAGGTCAAAGGCTCCAAAGGAGAGCCTATAAGAGAGATACGGTAGTAAAACAATTAGTCAGTTAATGTCGCACAAAAGGTTCCGGGACCACCGGCACAATCAAATCGTCCCGTAGTATCAGTATATGTAAAGGTAGCTGTATTTCCGGCCACCTTATAAGTATAAGTATCAGCCCCTGTCTTCATCCAAGCACCTGAGGTACCTGCCTTTGTTGTAATACCGTACTGCAAAATAGTATTAGCGGCTGTTCCATTATTATCAAAGATAGTCACCCCTGCCGTGTTGGCACCGACACCGGCATCCAGTTTATCTATAAATGCATTCTGACCTCTAAAAAGTCGTCCCTGTCTCTCTGTGATTATGGCAGATCTTATTGACGCTATATCAGAACGTGCTTTTGATATATGGGCATCGTTACGCGTTGCTGCAAACTTTGGAATAGCAACTGAGGCTAAAATCCCTAAGACTACAATAACAAAGACCAGTTCTATCATTGTAAATGCTTTTCTTTTATCGTTTAACATAGTTGCCCTTTAATGGTATTAAATTAATTGAAGTATCAAACATACTTTGTAATGAATCACATATAGAATCACCTGATGGACCGAAAACAAGGCTTAGGTTTACATCGTTTGTTCCTGAAATAACTCTGAGTGTAATACAATTATTAGTATTTGCCATTTTAAAGTCAACCAATGAGTTTGGAATATTTAAGGTAGCTTCACCTTCCATAACACTTGATTTAATTTGACTAGACATTAGAGACAGGTCATTAGTCACCACACCTTTAGCCATTGCAAACGACTGTATCTCTGTTGAAGCTGTCGCTATCACGTGAGCCGTTTTTGACACTTTTGCATCATCTCTCGTTGCACTTAGTTTTGGAATTGCTACGGCAGCTAGTACACCTAAAATTACAATTACAAAAATAAGTTCAATCATAGTAAATGCCTGTCTCATAACTTTTCCTGTTTTCCTAGAGCTTATGAAAAAATATCCTTAAGCCAATTAAAGCCTAAGAATATTACATTTAAGTTGATTAGCGAACTACGCCAGTTCCACCAAATTCATGAGTATATCCAGTTGCACCATCAGTCATGTTTTCAAGCATGCCTTGAACACCTGTACTAATAGTATTTGTTCCAGTACCTTGAGCAACTGTGAAGTTTCCGTCAGCTGCTGTGGTGAAAGTAATCACTTGCTGAGCAGCAGCTGAACCATCCGTGTATAAACCAGCCGGAGTTGAAATTGCAGTACCCAAAGCAGATGTTCCTGCAGCAGTGAATAAGGTAACATTTGTCACATCTTCCCAATTTGGAACAGCAGCACCACCAGTCCAATTTGCTGAACCTTGTGAAGTGTAATAAGCACCTGCATCTGCCAAAACAGTTGCTGCATTTGCCGCGATTGTCGAAATCTTAGCATCATCACGAGTAGCTGCAAGCTTTGGAATAGCAACTGCTGCTAAAATA
>CBFDAB010000140.1:0-4739 GCA_965602745.1 uncultured Campylobacterales bacterium | reverse complement strand
CCGAACATCTTGTCAAGCATCTCAGAATGTTCATAAGGTCGTGTGATAGACGAGACTTCAGTAATTGCCATGTTCATATGAAAAGAGAATATCTCAAGTTCTTGTTCTTCAAGAGGAAGCTTTGCATCTTCTATCTCTATCAAGGCTTTTTTAACCGCATTGATCTGGCGAGTAGAGATAAGCATCATCTCATCAGATACATTTTGACTATCCATTATCTCTGCTAGAGCAGATATTAATTCTCGTGCATTCTCTTTACAGCTCAGCTCTATGGGCAAGTATTCTTGGATATTTGTTTTATCAAATTTTGCTTCGAGGTCAGTCTTATTTACCAAGGTAATAAAAGACTTCTCATTTTTATGCTCTTCTATCAATGAGATAATCTTTGCATCTTCTTCATCAAAGATACGAGAGTTATCAAACAAGGAAATCACAATATCACTCTGCTCAATAGCTTCTATACTTCTCTCAATACCTATACGTTCTATCTCATCATTTGCATTTCTAATCCCGGCCGTATCGACCATGCGAATCAGATGGGTTCCTATCTTTACCTCTTCTTCTATCGTATCACGTGTTGTTCCTGCTATATCTGAGACAATGGCACGTTGATAGTTTAGAAGTACGTTAAGTAAAGAGCTTTTTCCTACATTAGGCTTGCCGATGATTGCGACCTTAAAGCCTTGCATAAGGCCAGCGCGGCTTTGACTGGCTTGAAGGGTGTCGGATAGTTGAAGACGAAGATTATCAAGACGCTCCAATATCTGATCTATAAGGTCTTGAGGAAGGTCTTCTTCTGCATAATCTATGCTAACTTCTGAATAGGCCAAGATGTTTAAGAGATCATCTCTTACCCCTTCAACATATCCCTTTAACTCACCCTTCATCTGCTTTGCTAAAATCTTAGCCGCATCTTCGCTCTTTGCTTCAATCAGTTGGGCAATAGCCTCTGCTTCTGTCAGATCTATGCGTCCGTTTAAAAAAGCACGTTTAGAAAACTCACCCGGTTCAGCCAATCTTGCACCCGCATCTAAGACAGCTTGTAAAACCTGAGAAGCAACGATCTTACCCCCGTGACATTGGAACTCAACAATATCTTCAGCGGTAAAAGAGTTAGGCCCTTTAAAATAGATGACAATGGCTTCATCAATAAGTTCATTTGAAGTGTTATAAAGGGGGCTTAAAGTCGCATGACGTATTTTAAAGTCTGCTTCTCTTTTTGAAAGTTTTTTTGCAATATCTAAAGAAGATGTCCCACTTAAGCGAATAATCGATATAGAACCGATGCCATGTGCTGTGGCAACGGCTGCGATTGTGTCAGTCATATATTCAATCTTCTAACGGTTTTCGCTGTTGTTAAAAGAGTTAATAATGATAAATTTTGCACCATCTCTTGTTGAACGGATCGCTACATATTTATCAGGATATGCTCCGCGAAGTTCTCTTAAGGCGATCTGTACAAGGACACCGTCAAGAATCTTCGTTTGTGCTCTTCCGTCACGGTTGATATTTTCATATACACCTTCAAGATATTTACAGATCATCTCTTCTTGATTTTTTAAAAACTCTGCAATCTCAAGACGAAGTTGCAAATCATAAGTTGAATTTATCCAGTTATAAAGCATATAAGATAGAGCCTTATAGCGATACCCCTCTTTACCGATAAGAAGGGCAGCATCTTTACCTGAAAACTCAACTAAGATAGTTTTGTCATCATGTTCACAAACCTTGATTTCATCAATATCAAAACAAGCATGCTTAAATAGTCCATCAATTTTTTCTTTTATCTCTCTTGCTACATCACTTGGATGACAAGTCTCTTCAAAAAACTTGTCAACGATTTTAGAATTACGTAAAGATGGAGAATTACCGGCTAGTAGTTCATGTATCTCATCATGAGACTTGTCGCAGATCTCAGTTTCTTCACCTACATAAATCTCTTCATCTTCATCATCATATATACCTGAGCCATCATAATCATCTTCTTGATCAGTCACAAATGAGGCCGGCAAGATAATATCACTTCGTGAAGGCTTTTCCTGCACCTGTGGCTTTGGCTTCTTTTTAGGGGCCTGTTTTTTAGTAACAGGTTTGGGTTTTGGCTCTTCACTTTTACTTGATTCTTTTGAAGGTTCTGTCTCTTTTTTAAGTTCCGGCTCTTTTTTAAGCTCTGCTTCTTTGACAGGTGCAGGTCTACTTACCGCTTCTTGTTTAACTTCTTCTTGAACTTGAACCTTACACGTTGCGACAATAATTGCTTTCTTTTTAAAAAGTCCTAAGATTCCATTTGACGGTGCTTGAATAACTTCTATATTTAATTGTGTAATAGAACAGGACAGCTTGTCAGCCGCCAGAGAATAGGCACTTTCTAAAGACTCTGCTTCTATTTTTACCATATTTTATACCTCTTTAGCCTTCTTAAGGCTCTGAAATTTTTTATTTACTACGAATTGTTGAGCGATAGAAAAAAGATTATTTACTAACCAGTACAGAACAAGTCCAGCCGGGAATGTTACAAAGAAAAATGTGAATATCAATGGTAAAAATCTAAATATCTTTTCTTGCATAGGGTCAGTGAAGTTACTTGGCGTAATTCTTTGTTGATAATACATTGATGCACCCATTAAAATCGGTAAGACAAATGTCGGGTCCATATGTGCCAAGTCAGTAATCCACAGAGTCCACTCTGCACCTTTTAATTCTACAGCATTTAATAATACCCTATAAATCGCAAAAAATACAGGAATTTGCATTAAAAGTGGAAGACACCCACCTAATGGATTAGCGCCTTCTTTCTTGTAAAGTGCCATAACCGCTGCATTCATACGCTGTGGATCACCCTTATACTTTGCCTGAAGCTCTTTTACCTTTGGTGACACCTCTTTTAGCTTTTGCATAGATATCATACCCTTGAAGGTAAGAGGGAAAAGGAATAAACGGATAATTATAGTCAGCATAACAATAGCCCAACCCCAGTTACCGACTAAACCGTGTAAGAACATTAGAAGTTGGAACAGAGGTGCAGCTGCAAAGGTAAACCAGCCATATTCAATCGCATGCACAAGGTCGCTATTAATAGAATCAAGTATCTTATAATCTTTTGGCCCTATATATCCATTAAAAGTAAAATTCTGTAGGCCTTCCATAAATACAACAGGATTATTATCTCTGTCTCTATCTACCTTAATCGTTGTATCTTTATTCAGACCATAGAAGATTGAAGCAAAGTACTGAGAAAAAGAAGAAGCAAGGTTCACGTCATTATATGATTTGATACCCTCAGCATCTCCGTCTTCAATAATATTGATTAAGTGATCACCCGTATCAACCATCACACCTTCAACAGACATCATCTGTTTGTCATCAAATGTCGGATGCATACCTAGATATACATAATAACGCTTGTCTTCACTTAGCTTGATATTTACATCATAATGCCCATCTGCATAAAATGTAAGATCTTTTACAACAGTTACAGAAGAAAGTTTTTGTGTTAAGGTAACAGAAACATGTCCATCAACCAAGTTTGCTTCTTTTACATTAGATGTATAAGCTGTTTTTACAGCTTCATCATTTAGTGCCTTGTCTGCAAAACGAATATATAAGGGTTTAGCACCTGTTTCAGAAACAAGTTTAGCATTTCCCGTCTCTTCGTCAGCAAATTTTTTCTCTAGCATCTCTTTTTGAGAAATACGACCAAGTGTATCAATAGTCAAGACATAATTTGAACCGCTTAGTTTTGCCAAGATAGCATTATCAGAAGATGAAGCTATGGAGCTTGTTGAACTAGTATCATGTCCAAGATCAAGAGATGATGAATCAATACCTGTTTTAGATATAACACTTTGAGACTTTGCTTCTACTGTAGCATTGTTCTCATCATTCAGCGGTTTTGGTGGAAAGATGGCAGTATAAGCCATGAAAAAGGCGAAAGATACTGTAAGTGCAAGCATCAATCTCTGATTTGAAGTCATTTTTTCTAACACGGTAACCCTTTGGAGAAATTTTTTATAAGATAGTATTTGCCATTCCCCTTGGGAACGTACCAATATTTAATCGTTATAATTTTATCTTTTTTAATCTTACAACTTAGTTTGTTTACAACAGGATAGTCAATTCCGCCCTTAAAAAGTTGATTACAGCGTAAAATACGGACAAATGAGAAGAGAAATGCCTTAAAAAGTGAGTTGTTTTCAAACTGCCACCGTGCATATTCTGAACAAGAGGGATAATATCGACATGAACCATAACCAATGAGAGTAAAAAATCTTTGGTAAAGTGTTAAAATAGAAAGAAGAAGTTTACGGATCACGAAAGTGCGCCTACACGTTTAAGTGCCTTGTACATATCTGCTTTAAGTTCATCATGTGAAGTATCTTTAATAGCTTCTTTTGCAACAAAGATATAAGTACCGGTATTCATTTGTGGGGAGAATTCTAGAAAAAGTGCACGAAGACGACGCTTAGCACGATTTCTAAAAACCGCGTTGCCGACTTTTTTGCTGGCAGTAAAGCCATTTTTATATTCTTTACCATGAAGGTAAAAAAGTACTGAGGATTTAGCATGTGCTGCCTTGCCTCTTTTATAAACCAGTTGAAACTCCCGAGGAAGTTTCAATCTTTCAAAACTGTTTATACAGTTAAACTCTTACGCCCTTTAGCGCGGCGTCTATTAATGATTCTACGACCATTTTTTGTAGCCATACGTGAACGGAAACCGTGCGTACGTTTACGAGGTGT
>CBFDAB010000139.1:0-4750 GCA_965602745.1 uncultured Campylobacterales bacterium | reverse complement strand
AAGCATCGGCAATGCAGATGTAAACCTTGCAAAGCCATCTTCTGTGACTAATGGCAAAAAAATAAATACCGCTGGCCTTGGGGTCAGAGCTGAGCTGAGCTATAAAGAGAGTAGTTTTGATCTTGTATACCGCACTATATTTCGCGACAGCAGTGCTTATGATTCCATCATCACCCCATGGGATGGAACACTTTTATATGCCTACAGTTCAACGACAAACAATCTTGGACAGTCCCTGTACGGTAAAGGATTGAGTGCGGGAGGAGCTTACGTCGGCGGAACACAAGGCATTAAGATCGGCTACACACAAAAGTATGATCATGTGTTTAAAAAAGGGTTTAAGACCCATATTGCTTATGCCCGTTATCACAATCCGCGTTATCGGGAAGATCAAGAAGACCTCAAGGCCATAATTTCTTATACCATTGGTTCTGTCTCATTACAGTTAAAGGGGATTTGGATCGACAATGACACCTATACTTTAAAAGATGGGCCGGTCAATCAGCTTGATTCATTGACACAATTTCATGCGATTTCCAATTTTACCTTTTATAGCACCCCTGTTTCTATGGGGCAGAAAACCATGCACCAATTTTTTTAATTAAGCCGATTTTTGCATTTACTTTTATATTAAAGGAGAGTCAGTAGAAAGAAACCACTTACTACTGGGGGGATAATGGCTACTTATTTCTCATTTCAACCATCTTACGTCTTAGATAGGCTATCTTAGACTGCAGCGGAAGTTCTTTGGGGCAGACATCTTCACATCCAAGAAGACTCATACAGCCAAAGACACCGTCTTCATCTCCTACAAGTGAATAGAACTCTTCATCCGTACGTTTATCTCTAGGGTCGATAAGATAACGAGCTACCTTATTCATCCCAACTGCACCGACAAAGTTTTCTCGCATCAAGATTGTCCCGCATCCGGCAACACAACATCCGCATTCTATACAGCGATCTGTCTCATATATCTCATCTGCAAGGGAAGGTTCCATTTTTTCTTCTATGCGTTTTATATCAATCTGTTCTTCTTCTTTGGTATGAATCCACGTCTCTAAACGCTCACTCATCCCATCCATCCATTTACCTGTATAAATAGACAGGTCACCAATAAGCTCAAACAGAGGCAGGGGTGCAAGCATAATATGTTCATCCATGTTTTTAGTCAGAGTTCTACAAGCTAGTCCAGGTTTTCCATTGATCAACATAGAACATGAACCGCAAATTCCTGCTCTGCAGACAAAATCAAACTTCAAAGAGTTATCTGAAAATTCTCGTATATCATTAAGCGCGATAAACAAGGTCATACCCGGGGCTTCTACCACTTCAAAAGTCTCAACATGAGGCTTATAATCTTTAATATTGGGATCACTTCGTAAAACAGATATTTTTAATACTCTTTCATTATTACTATTGCTCATCAAATCTCTCCGTTAGACGTTCATTTTTTCCCTGATAAAGAGACGGTAACTTGTCACAGTATGACATCAATGCATCTTGAATCTCAAAACGGCTCTTACCCTCTTTCATCATCTTTTCTCTTATATCTTCAACCTCATCTGAGCGCGCTTGTGTATCTCCATGATGAATAGTCATATCTTTTCCATAACCTCTAAACCCAGGAGGAAGTTCCATAGATTTGATATTTAAGTTCTCATAAGAAAGTGTTGGTTCTACATCATCTTCATTCGTCCACGTAGAGAGTGTTCGTTTCAACCAGTTTTGGTCATCTCGCTCTGGAAAATCTTCTCGTGAGTGAGCTCCCCTACTTTCAGTTCTTGCTAAGGCACCTTTCGCGGTACATAAGGCCAGTTTTAACATTCTTTGGACTCTATAGGCATTAAAGAGCTCGGGATTTGCGGCTAATGATTGGGTCTTTACTTCTATGTTTTTTGAGCGTATTAAAAGTGCTCTTAACTCATCAACTGCTTTTTGAAGGTCATCTCCATTTCTAAAGATACCCACCTTCTCCATCATGATATTTTCCATCGCATGACGTAACATATAAGCTTGTTCGCCATTTTCTTTTGGCTTTAGAAAATTCTCTAATTTTTCCTGTTCTGCATTGATAAACTTAGAGATGGTCTGTGTTGAAATATCGATATCGCTTGCAGGACCGTCGCAAAAATCTGAAATGAATTCAGCACACAACATACCTGATACAACTGTTTCGGCTACTGAATTTCCACCCAAACGATTAAATCCGTGCATATCCCAACAAGCTGCCTCTCCACAAGAATAAAGCCCCTTAAGCGTGCGAGACTCTCCTCTATGGTCTGTTCGAATACCGCCCATAGAGTAGTGCTGAGTCGGCCTTACCGGTATCCAGTCAATAGCCGGATCAATACCCAAGAAGCTTTCGCATATCTCTTTTACCTCACGCAGGTTCTTTTCTATATGCGCACGTCCAAGAATAGTGATATCCAACCAAAGATGATCTCCATATCTTGACTTAACACCCTTTCCTTTTCTAATATGTTCTGTCATACGTCTTGAAACAACATCTCTTGATGCTAACTCTTTTTTATCAGGCTCATAATCAGGCATAAAACGGTATCCGTCCACATCTCTTAAAATTCCACCATCACCTCTACAACCTTCTGTTGTCAAGATACCAACAGGTACGATAGCGGTCGGATGAAACTGTATGGCTTCCATATTTCCTAGTGTCGCGACACCCGTCTCTAAGGCGATTGCCTGCCCCATTCCCTGACATATAACCGCGTTCGTAGAGATCGCATAGATACGTCCGTATCCGCCCGTTGCAATGGTAGTCGTCTTGGCAATATACGCTACCAGCTCACCTGTCATCAGGTTTCTTGCAACGGCTCCGTAACAGCGTCCATTCTCATGAATAAGGGACATCGCTTCCATTCGTTCACGTACTTCTATCTTCTCTTCATGTGCCTTATTATCCATAGCAAAGAGCATGGAATGACCTGTTCCGTCTGAGGTATAGCAGGTTCGCCATTTTTTTGTTCCGCCAAAATCACGTGCATTGATAAGACCGTGGGCCTCATCACTCTCTGTAATAGTGACCTTTTCTGCATTTATAACGACCTGTCTATCACCTTTCGTAACACGAGTCCATGGTACACCCCAAGCCGCAAGTTCACGAATTGCCTTTGGAGCAGTGTTGACAAACATCCTTACCACATCTTGATCTGCACCCCAGTCTGAACCTTTTACCGTATCTTCAAAGTGTACATCTTCATTATCACCTTGACCCTTTACCGTGTTAGCCAAACTTGCTTGCATACCGCCCTGTGCAGCTGCAGAGTGAGAACGTTTAGGGGGAACGATACTCAGTAAAATAACATCATGACCTCTTTGTTTGATACCGGTAGCCGCTCGCAGACCTGCTAATCCACCCCCAATAACTAAGGCATCTGTATATGTAATTTTCATTTTATTGCCTTTTGCATCTTATAAGAAGGGATATATCTCTCGCCTGCCTTGTCCATATGTTCAAATCCAATTTTCATATATGCGGCTAAGGTCAAAAGACCAAGACCCATAAAAAATACGGTAATAACCCATTTGACTTTTTTCAATCTTTTTCTGCTTCTCTTCGCATCCTTTCCCTCAAACCAGCCCCACTTGACACAAAGTCTATACAAACCGATAGAACCGTGAAGCTCAACCGCTACAAGTAGTAAAAGATATAGTGGCCACATCCATCCCGACACCATTCTGTCTGATGAAGCATATGGCCCGATATTATCAGAGTTGACCATCATCACAAAAATGTGAATTGATCCGAGAAAAAACATTGTAAAACCGGTGATTACCTGTATAAACCAAAGATTAGTGTCTAAATGTTGAAAACGTACGGCATGTTCTCTAAAGACTCTAAACTGTTTATATGAACCGGGAAACTTACGAATCGCAATAAGTGCATGTGTAATAAATACAATAAAGATAAAACCGGCTGTCACAGAAACGATCTCAGGGTGGGATTCACCAAATATATATTCCCCTTCCATCATCTTTGTTACCATATACATGGCATCTTTCGAGATCAAGATACTTGATACAAAAAGCATATGTCCCCACATAAAAAGCCCCAATATCAGGCCCGTTGCACTTTGTATATAATCAAGTTGTGCAGGTATCCTGCTCTTTTTCATCATAGACTCAAGTTCCACCCGTTTTGCCAGTTCTACATCGCTTTGCATCTTTATCCTTTTAACTAAAACTAATACTGTATCACAAGAAGATTACTCTCGAACCTTAGATACTTGTTTAGACTTATATAATAAGCTTTATTTTATAAGAGAGTTCTGTATATTAATTATTTCATCTATCTTTTCTTGATATAAATTCTTCTTTCTCTTTACATAGCTGATCTTCTCTTCGTTTATCTCTTGAAATTCCTCTTTTGCATAAGTAACTATCTTATGCAAATAATTTCTTCTTGAGTTTAAGTATCTATCCACCGTTACAAAAGAGAAGTCCAATTCCAGCCTTGCATATATCTCTTCTTCGTGAGGCATAGAGAGGGATATGTTTCTTGGATCTTTTTCATAAGATGCCACCTGTTTAGAAAATCTATCCTCAAAATGAAGTATAGTGGCATGTATCAACTGTCTATATGAAAAGCCAAGAACCCCGTTTAAATATGAGAACTTTTTATTCAGGGCATGTATATTCCCTTCTATGGCCTTATGATATGAGATCAAGATATTCTCATATACCTTTGAAGCAAAGTTTCGTGTATTTGAAAACTCTAAATCTGAAGAGATTT
>CBFDAB010000138.1:0-4779 GCA_965602745.1 uncultured Campylobacterales bacterium | reverse complement strand
AAATGCAGAGTACATCTCTTCTACATAAAGCCCCGATTTTGAGTAATCCGGAACAGAAAAGGTGACTAAGGAAGGTATGGTGTTAAAAAAGGCAAGGGTGTTGTTTAGTACAGTATAGTCCTTAATAACAGTCTTATTGATATTAATGATTCCATCCAAGTCATCTATTGGCCCTTGCATCACAAAAGAGAGTTCTCCTCCTTTAAAGGTTGAGAACTTAAAGAGTTCATTCATAAACTTATCATTCAGATCATGTCCGAAAACAGAGATGTTTTTATCATGGCTTTCAAACAAAACACCTCCCTTGTCGTGAATAAGTTGGGCGTTGATAGTATCGTCTTTAATATTTATCTTGAGCCTGTCGGCTAGTATCACTCTTTGCGAACCTAAAGAGACATTGCATTTTTTTGTTTTTATAAGAATATCAAGATCACTTTTTTCATCATTTGTATTTATGATTTTGAGATACTCCAAGATAGGGAAAAGGTTAAAATCAGTACTTTTAGCTGTGAGTTTTGCTTTTTTATGATAAAGAAAGTCTATGCTTTTATTGATCTGCAGATTTGCAGTCCCATCTCTATAGTCGCCTTTAATACTGTAACTCTTTATATCTTTGCCATCTTTTGATAAAAGAGGATGAAAGTCTGAAATCATCAGATCCATACCGATATGATCTTCTATAATGGTTAAGTTTGCATGTCCATTTTTTATATCATATAACTGCATTGTCTTTGAATAAGGATAAATCTTGGAGAAATCATTAAGACGGATATCAAGCTCTTTGTTCTCATTTACAAGAGCATGTATGCCATATTTATTGATGTCAAGATAATGTTTTCCATTTTTGTTTTTATAAAAGAGATTAAAAGCGGGCTCTATAAACAGAAGCTTGTCTGCATAGAGCATAGTCTCTCTGGCTCTTATCTTTGCCCTTTTAGAACCGAGCTTATAATGACTTGAAACCTTACTGGAGAACTTATCATTGAAAGATATTTTTGTATCTTTTATATCAAAATATCCATCCTTAAAACTCAAGGATGTTGGCATTACATCCACTTGGTTCTCATTAATATAGATATGGCTTGTTGAGAGAGTGTGTATTTGTGTTATATTATTCTCATGAACAAGTATAAATGGCGTATCTGAGTCCTTAGCGGATATGTTCAGCTCCTTATTTAAATATCTAAAATTGCTGCTGCTTATATCAAAATTAGCATTTTTACGTCTTATGTCAAAGTTCCCGTTCACATTTAGATCTACCAAATCTTGAATATGGATATTTAGATCTTTAATATAAGACTTAGAAGAAAGCTTAGTCGGTCTGAGGATAGAAGTTGGCTCAACTGTGATGTTTTGCTCATCAAAGGACCAAAGTGTCTGTGGAAGGATAAAAGATTGTTCTTTTTCGGAAAAGTTTAGCTGTAACTGCTTGTTTTTACTTAATAATTTAATATTTTTTTCTGAGGAAAAAGGAACCAATACACTTTCTATGTCAAAATAGAAGTCTCCCATGAGTTTCTTAAGATCTATTTGACCATGAGCCTTAGACAAAAGTATATCCTCATATGCCAGTTTGATTGTATCTATAGAAAGTATATTCTTATTGAGTCTTATAGAAGCATTATTGACCTTGTATCTAACTCCATCAAGGATCAGTTCAGACTTCTTAATAAAAAACCGCCCCTTAGCGTAGGCTTTTTGTGTCGCGAGGTTAATAAAGATCTTTAACTTAGCCTCACTTTTTCCTTTTTCTTGCAGCAGGGGAAGGGGAATATGATAGGCTTGAACAATATCTACAATGTCTTGATCTAAGGTGGTGTTAATATTTAAATCTACTTCCAAGCCGACTTGCTTACCTCTAAAATCAATCTTGACTCCGCCCTTGTCTATAATATGTTTATTATAAGATGCATTATGGGGTTGAATATCCAAAATCCCCTTAGTAAAATAAATATCTGCCTCATTTGAAGAAATCGGATGAAGAGCCTCATTAAAGGTATAAGCAAGTTCTTTCTCTTTGGCATGTAAGAAAAGAGTCTGAAATATAAGATCCGGATCCGTATAGCTGTATATTCCCTTGGCCTGAAGAAGCTTATACGAGTCTGCCTTATTATAATCCACTATCCATTTCGAGATGCTTTTTTTCAGTTTAAAGAGTTTAACAATGGGTGCTAGATCTTTTGTGCTAGTTGAAGTGGCTGTAAAAACTAACCCTTGGCTGTTTCCCTTGGCATAAAGTTTGAGATCGGCACAGTCGGGTAGAGAAAGTGTGAACTTGGAGTATGCCTTTTTTTCTTTAAAATCATAAAGGGCTTTTCCTGTGATAAAAACTTTACCGGTCTTATACATGGAGGAGGGTACATCAAAAACAATATGATCTTCATAGACCCTGTATAAAATTGAAACACTGATCTCCTCACTACTTATACCGAGGCTATTATCTAAAGGGGAAAGAGGATGATCGGTGTAACTAAAAGTAACTTTTTGCCTGCCTATATAAAGTTCATCAATTTTAAATGATTCAAAGCTTCTTCTGCAAAGGTCAAGAATAGATAATGTTTCTGGGACTTCTAAGAGAGAATTCCCATCTAAACCATTGTTACTTAATGTAACATCTATGCGCTTTGCCTGAAAGATAAGTTTTTTATCGAGTTTTATGTATAATTGCTCTGCCTTGAAATTAGGTAATACAAGATGTGGGAGAGTAATCCCATAAGATAAAAGAGCATAAGAGATAATGATGATAGATAAAATAAGAACAAAGAAACTTACAATTGTAAAATGGATCTTTGAAATTATCTTGGTTAGTGCATTACTGCTCATTTACTACCTTGCTCAACCGCTTCAGACTTCGAAGGTTCTGTATATACCTTCAGGTTCAATTAGCGCAATTATATCACATCTAAAAGATAAAAATATTAGCTTGACTACAGTGGATAAAACTTTGTTAAGATTTATCGGAAACCCTCAGAAGGGGTGGATATATATGGGCAAAAAAACGATGACACACGGGGACTTTCTTTATAAGCTGACGAGGTCAAAGGCGGCCATGACAGAGGTGACCTTGATTCCAGGAGAGACGACCTATTCCTTTTCTATACAACTTTCCAAAGAACTAGGTCTTGATGCAAAAGAACTGTATAAGGCCTTTATGTCTCTTGGACATTATAAAGAGGGGTCTCTTGTCCCGGATACCTATAACCTTCCTCTGGGTATAAGTGAGAGAGAAGCTGTCATCTACCTTTTACGATCTTCTTACAAAAGGCATAAGGCCTGGTCGGAGAAGATCTTTGGAACCTATAATAAGAAGAAGTGGGAACAATATCTAATTATTGCTTCTGTGATTCAAAAAGAAGCGGCTAATAAAAAAGAGATGCCAATAGTCTCTTCTGTTATTTATAATCGCTTACACAAGGGGATGAAGCTTCAGATGGACGGAAGCCTTAATTATGGCAAGTTTTCTCACCAAAAGATAACTGCATCTCGTATTAGAAGAGATAAAAGCAGATACAACACCTATCTGTATAAGGGCTTGCCCCCATATAGTGTATGTAATGTAGAACTCTCAGCGATAAAAGCGGCAATCTTTCCTGCTAAAACAGACTACCTTTACTTCATGAAGGGTAAAAACGGAACACATGACTTCTCGCGTTACTATTCTACACATTTACGCAACATAAAGGGTGCTACAAAATGAAACATAGATGTGAAAAGCTCTGAATTATAAGTTGTATCATAGCCAAACACTTATCGAAAGTGCTATTATTCGTTCATATAAAAATACAACACGTAAGGACACCACATGTCAAAGATTATTTGGTCAGTTATTGACGAAGCTCCAGCCCTAGCGACTTACTCGCTTTTACCAATCGTTAACGCGTTTACTCAAGCCGCAGGCGTTGAAGTAGTAACAAGTGATATTTCACTTTCAGGTCGTGTACTTGCAGCAATGGGTCTTGCTGAAGACGAACTATCTAAATTAGGTGAAGTTGTAATGCAAGATGATGGTAATATCATCAAGCTTCCAAACATCTCTGCATCAGTAGGTCAACTTAAAGACTGTATCGCTGAACTTCAAGGTCAAGGTCATAAAATCCCTAACTACCCTGAAAATCCAGCAAACGCTGATGAAGAAGCTATCCAAGCTAAATACTCTACTTGTCTTGGTTCTGCAGTTAACCCTGTATTACGTGAAGGTAACTCTGACAGACGTGCAGCAGTAGCTGTTAAGAAGTTTGCTCAAAAGAATCCACATAAATTACGTGCTTTCCCAGAAAATGCTAAATCATATGTTGCACATATGGAAGGCAAAGGCGATTTCTACGGTAACGAAAAATCAGTTACAGTTGCAAAAGCTCAAAAAGTTACTATCGCACTTAACGGTTCAGAGTTAACTTCAGTAGACACACTTGATGGTGAGATCCTTGATGGTACTTTCATGTCAATTGCTGCACTTAACACTTTTTACAAGAAGACTATCGAAGATGCTAAGAAAAATGATGTTTTATGGTCTTTACACCTTAAAGCAACAATGATGAAAATCTCTGATCCAATTATGTTCGGTTATGGTTTCAAAGCATTCTTTTCTGATGTATTTGCTAAACATGCAGCTACATTCGCAGAATTAAAAGTTAACGCAAACCAGGGTATGTCTGACTTAGAGAAGAAAATTTCTGGTCACGCTAAAGAAGCTGAAATCAAAGCTGATTTCTTAGCTGTATTAGAGTCTGACTCTCCTAAACTAGCTATGGTTGATTCTGATAAAGGTACAACTAACTT
>CBFDAB010000137.1:0-4837 GCA_965602745.1 uncultured Campylobacterales bacterium | reverse complement strand
TGACGCAAATCAAAAGAAGATTGACTCATATATAGAAGATGAGGATATAGACTTTAAGAAGGTGATCTCTCTCTCAAAAGGCTTTATCCACTTTGTTATACAGATTGAAAAGAATCCAAGGGGCGTAAAATATCTTGTGTACGAGACAAAAGATAATGCCTTATGGTGGAAAAGTGCCTTAAAAGAGATACTTATGTATGGGACACTTCTTCTTATCACCTTGATAGTGATAGGTCTGTATCTGATGAAGCTTTTTTTACGTCCGATGAAAGAGTCTATATTACTTTTAGATAACTTTATCAAAGATACCACCCATGAGTTAAATACTCCCGTAGCCGCCATTCTTGCAAATATTGAAAACATTGATATATCCAAACTGGAGCCTAAGGAAGCAAAAAAGTTAGGACGTATAGATATTGCCGCCCGTACTATCTCAAATATTTATAATGATCTGACCTACCTCGTCTTACACCATGATATAGCCCTTAATAATGAGACTATAGACCTAGGCTGTTTTATTGAAGAGAGGATAGAATATTTTAAAATGGCGATGGAGCAGAAGAAGCTTACTCTTAGTACGCTGATCAGGCCTGATGTTACCCTTGTTATAGATAAAAACAGATTAGGCCGACTCGTGGACAACCTTCTTTCTAATGCGATAAAGTACAACAAGGTCAATGGCAGCATTAGAGTTGAACTAAGAGAAGAGAGTCTTAAGATCATAGATACAGGTATAGGCATATCAAAAGAGAAGATATCGAGTATCTTTGAGCGTTATCAAAGGGCGAATGATAGTGTGGGCGGTTTTGGTATAGGTCTGCATATAGTCGAGATGATCTCAAAAGAGTATGATATAGATATTAAAATTGAGTCAGAACTAAACAGAGGCACAGAGATTGAACTTAAATGGAAGCTTAATAATTTGTGTTAACACTTCTGTAACACTTATTTTTTTATAATTTATCCTCAAATAAGGATAAACAATGAATAAACTACTTAATAAGACAATAGCCTTATCTCTAATCTTAAGCCCTATGCTTTTTGCGCAGACCATAGAACTTAAAGAAGCCGAGGTCAAAGCTGAGGTAAACAGCGTTAAGATCAATGACATTAGCGGGGAAGAGCTAAAGTCAGCCGATCTTGCAGAATCATTAAGCCAAACAGTACCAAGTATCTCTCTGGTAAGACGTAGCGGTATCGCAAATGATATTATCTTACGCGGACAGAAAAAAGATAATATCAATATCTTAGCCGACGGGACAAAGACTTATGGTGCCTGTCCAAACCGTATGGACCCGGCAACATCACATATCCTGACTAACAACATAGAGAGTATTGAGGTTAAAGAAGGTCCTTATGATGTTGAGAACTTCGGGACACTGAGCGGTCTGGTAGATATTAAGACAAAAAAACCGTCAAAAGATTTCTCTGGTGAGGTAAATCTTAATGCAGGTAGTTTTAACCAGAAAAAAGCCTCTGCAACAGTAAGTGGCGGGTCTGATATGTTCAGAGTCTTGCTTTCTGCCTCAAAAGAGACGAGTGCTCAGTATAAAGACGGAAACGGAGATACATTCGCCGATCAGATTGATAACTATATCGCAAACGGCGGAAGTGTAAAGACGGCTTTAAAAGACAATTATAGAAATATGGATGCTTATGATAAGAAGACCTTTATGGCTAAGGTTTTCATTAATCCTACGGATAATCAAGAGTTGAGATTAAGTTATACGGCTAATAGAAGTGATGACATCCTTTATCCTTCAAGCAAGATGGACGCGCTTTATGATAATTCTGATATCTATAACCTAGAATATTCTATTACGGATCTTGGCTCATTCTCCAAAAAGCTTGATTTTCAAGCCTATCACTCAGAAGTTGATCATCCTATGTCGACTAAGTATAGAGTTGCCTCAAGTTCAATTGATACGGATCGTACGATAACTGACTCAAATAATGAGATGATTAGCGCATTAACAACATCTGTTGACGGTCTTAAGCTTAAGAACTTGATGGAGATTGGTGAAGCAGACCTGACAATTGGTTTGGATGCAAGCCGTAGAAATTGGGACGGAACTTATATCAAGCATGGAATGATGAGTGCGATGGTAACGGGAAGAAAAAGTATAGATGATGTAGATACGGACAATATTGCCATATTTACAAAGCTTGAGCAGAGTTTTGGAAAGCTAGACCTTGATGTAGGTCTTCGTTATGATGATACATCTATTGATCATGCTGGAGCTATGCAAGACAAGGAGTATAAGTCTGTGAGTGGATATCTGTTTACAACTTATAATGCGGATAAAGGGATACAGTTCTTTGCTGGTGCAGGAAAATCTACACGTGTTCCTGATGCAAGAGAACTCTATTTTCAAAACGCTATGGGAATGCCTCAACCGACAAAGGGTACTCCTACTCTAAATCAGACAAAGAACTACGAGATCGACCTTGGTGTGAAAAAACAGTATGAGAATGCAAATGTAAAAGTAAAAGTATTTCACTCATGGTTAAAAGATTTTATTGTTTATAATGGCTCTGCAGCAGTAACAACTAACAATTTTGAAAACGTAGATGCAAAAATATATGGTCTAGAGTTCAGCACTTTTTATGCGGCTACAGATGCTCTCTCTTTTGATGCAGGTCTAGCATATCAGCGTGGTAAAAAAGATGCTGCTCTTAGCGGTCAGACGGATAGAGATTTGGCGGAGATCCCACCTTTAAAGGTAAATGTTGCTCTTAACTATGATACAGATATGACAAGCTCTAAAGTTGAAGTGATTGCTGCAAAAAATTGGAATAACTTTGACAGTGATAATGGTGAACAGGAGCTTTCAGGTTATGCTATCGCCAATATCAAATGGAATAGAGATCTGACAAACGGTTTTGACATCACTCTGGGTATGGATAATGTATTTGATCATACATATGCTGTCAGCAATACATACAAAGACCTTACTCTATTGGCAAGTGCAGGAAATGAAGTCATCCTGATGAACGAACCAGGCCGTTATATCTACGCTAACCTTCGCTACCGCTTCTAAAAAGTGAGCCTTAGGGCTTGCTATCTTCTTTAAACAATATTATTTGTTACAGATAAATCTCGTTGATGTAGACTTAAAAGAAATGAGTCACAGAATATTACGGTGACTACAGAAGAATAGTGAATCAATGTATCAGAAGAGTGCTAGCTATATATTAGTTCTGCGTATTATAGGATGAGACATAAAGTATTTAGTCTTCTTCTACCTTTGACATAATAGTAAACTCTTTATCTTCTAATCTGGCTCTTACCTGTGCTTGTTCAGGGCTAAGGTCTTGCCCATTATTCATATTTCCCACTAGACGCAAGTAGTACTTGGCTTCTGCAGACTCAAGATCTGTGATATTGGCGCCATTACATAAAAACCTGTCTCCAGCTTTAAGATCAGCCATAGCGGAAAGGATCATCTTCTTTTTGACTTCATCTATACCGTTTGTAAGAGGAAGGTTAATGGCGCGCGTCATCATATCTTCTTCATAAGTCTGCACAGCTTGAATCTGACGGGTCTCATCAGGAGTCAAAATATAGTTCATAAACATATCCGCAGAACCATCTTTTAAGGAAATGATCTGGGTATTGGTAAAAACACTTAATGTCATAATTTCTCATTTGTTTTTTGAAATGGTATCACAATGAGTTTAGGAATTGCTTTAGGGAAGTGCAGCGGAGTTTAAAAAATTAGCTGAGGCTGTCTTGCAAAGCAAAAAGTTTCTTTAGAGCAGCTCTGGTTTATATCTATATAGGTAAAGCAGTTTACCTTTTCTTAACGCTATTCACCCCCAATAATGGCCCACTGAACGAAGGGCATCATCTCTATCACAGCATAAGGGAGTCCCAATTTCGTCTGGGCACTCATAGTAACGACTTCAACATGCAAGACACCGTTTTCAATAATGAAGGCCTCAATACTCTCTATCTTTTTAAAGAGTACATCTTCATTTGAGAAGGGCATAGTCAATACAATACGATTTTCCTCAGGTATATAAAAATCAATTCCATCTGCATAATAGATCTTAGAACCTTTTTTTAGCATTTCAAGATAAACAAGTGTCTCAAAAAGACGTGAAAAATCCTTTTGCAGAGTGAGTGCATTTTTTATGTTGAAGTCTAGAGTATAAAGCTTCTTTGTAGCGCGTGAATGTCCATATTTTTCAACCCAATATAGATAGCCCTTATCTATTAAGCCGTAAAAGGTCTTATAAAACATATCCTTAGAGAGCTTTTGCTGTAATTTCAGACGCTCAAACATATGGAAGGCGGAGACCTTCTGCCCGATAAGCTTGGCGGAGTGAATCATTATCTGTAGTTCTAAGGGATTGAGTGAGAGTTTGAGTATGTTCTGTAGCTGCTTTTGTCTATTGTCCTGATGAGCATAATAGAGTTCAGGATAAGAACTTGTCTGTAAAAAGTGAGTAAAGGCATTTTCTAGGGTGTCATAACGAGAGTCAAAGGCTAAATACTCTTCAAAGTCAAGATTATATACATTGATATTTTCAAATCCCTCAATCTCAAGGCTCACTTCTGTGGATAAGATGATCTGTGAGACATTAGGAAGAGGTATAGTCAGATCATAGGCTTCTATAACAAGGGTATGAATCTTATTTTTCTGACAAAAGTCTATAAGCTCATCTTTTAATATCTCCTTATCAATACGCAGGTCATTCAAGTCTACATATAGATAAGCTGAACTCGGCAGAGTTGAGAGATATTGTTTGATGATAGAGGTCTTACCCGTTTTTCCTGCACCTTTAATAATCGTAAAGGCAGAAGAGATATTAGACTTTCTCGTGATGAGAC
>CBFDAB010000136.1:0-4838 GCA_965602745.1 uncultured Campylobacterales bacterium | reverse complement strand
TTTTGCCATTGGGCATGTAGTGTGGACAGCATTTAAAAACCTGATTACAGGAGTCGCTACTGCACCTTTTAGGTTTTTAGGAGATATGTTGGGTATGAGTGCGGAAGAACTCGGAAATATACAGTTTGAAGCAGGAAAAACAGATCTGTTGCCGCCTGAACGCGAAAAACTAGACAAACTCGCGGGGGTCTTCTCTTCCAAAGAGATGTTGCTGCTTAAGGTCGCGGGTTCGTATGATATAAATTTCGATAAGCTAGCCATGAAAACAGCTAAGGTGTTTGAAGAGGCATTGTTGAAACTTGAAGATAACACAACAGTTATCTCTCAAATGGACAAAGATGATTTGGATGATCTTCTAAAAGAGATGTATACAGACCATTTTGGTAAAGAAGGCCTTCGATTGATAGAAGAGCAGACAGAAGCCAAAGATCTAGATTCAGACATGACAAGGGCAGAGCTGAGGAAAATAATGAAGGATGGACTTGTGCATGATCAAAAAGTTTCACAAGAAGATCTATTGAACTTGGCTAAAGAGAGAGCCAAAACGATTATTTCACATGTAATATCAAAAGGTATCAATGCGGACAGATTAGAACTTTTAGATCCAGTTGCAGTTGAAACTACACAAAGCGAAAACGAATATATTCCGACCAAACTTGAGTTGGGCGCAAGATGAGAAAAGTGATATTTTTCTTCGCTGAAGACAAAGCCGTAAATCAGTACCTTTATGATAAAATTGCATTATGAAAAATAGACGTAATGACTATATTGAAATTGCTAAAGAGACGCTTCAGATAGAAGCAGATGCATTGTTGAATGCAATGACGCATGTATCTGAAGAGATTAATGAAGCAGTTGAGTGTATACGGACTTGTCGCGGAAAGCTGATTATTACCGGTGTAGGAAAGTCAGGACTTATCGGTGCAAAGATGGCAGCCACATTTGCATCCACGGGTACGCCTTCTTTCTTTTTACATCCTACCGAGGCCCTTCACGGAGATCTTGGTATGATTGGCGCGGATGATGTTGTACTTGCTATCTCTTACAGCGGAGAAAGCGGTGAGCTTAGTGCTATCTTACCGCATATCAAACGTTTTGATATTCCTCTTATTGGGATGACACGAAGTACAGAGTCAACGCTTGGAAGGTTTTCTGATATCGTTTTATGCATAGAAGTTGCGAAAGAAGCCTGTCCCTTAGGGATTGCACCAACGTCTTCGACAACATTGACGCTTGCTCTAGGCGATGCCTTGGCAATTTGTTTAATGCATGCAAGAGATTTTAAAAAAGAAGATTTTGCCTCTTTTCATCCGGGCGGCTCATTAGGACGACAACTCTTTGTTAAGGTCTCAGATCTTATGCGTAAAGATAAGCTTCCTTTTGTTGCTGAAGACACTCTTGTTAAAGAAGCCATATTGACGATTAGCGAAGGCCATTTAGGTACAGCGCTTTTAGTGGATGAAAATCAAAAACTTTTAGGCCTGGTCTCTGATGGAGATATACGACGTGCTTTACTTCAAGAAGGGTTTTCCCTAGAAGAGAAGATTTCAAAATATGCGACTATAGATCCGATGACGATTAAAGATGAAAACATGCTTGCCTCGGATGCACTCGTACTTATAGAACAGAAAAAAATTCAACTGATGGTTGTTACAGATGAAAACAACAGCGTTAAGGGTGTCTTGCATATCCATAAGCTGATAGAAGAAGGGATTAAGTAGCCATGATGCGCTTAAATAAATTTATTGCCCACTACTCGACATATTCGAGACGTGAAGCAGACGCAGCAGTCTTAGCAGGCGCTGTAAAGATAGGTGGAAAGATTGAGAATAACCCTGCCACACAGGTAGATGAACGTTATGCAGAAGTATATGTTCACAGTAAAAAAGTATCTCCAAAAGATATTATCACCGTTATTGCTTATAATAAGAAAAAAGGTGAGCTGGTCACTAAAAGTGACCCTCGAGGAAGAAAGACTATTTATGACTCACTCGATCATAAGTTCAGACACTTTATTCCAGTAGGAAGACTTGATTATGCAACTGAAGGGCTTTTGCTTTTAACTGATTCTTCAGTTGTAGCGACAGTCTTGATGAACTCAGATCTTGAACGTGTGTATAAGATAAAGATCAAAGGTGCCGTTACGCCAGGAATGGAAGACGCGATGAAAAAAGGGCTAGAACTAAGAGATGCAAGTGCCGGTGCGCACTCGCACTCGAAGGTCACTTCAATGACTTTTGCTCCCTTTGCTGCATACAGAATAGAGAAAAATTCAGATAATTATTCGATTTTAAAGGTTGGTATTACAGAAGGACAAAATCGTGAGCTTAGACGCTTCTTCGCTCATTTCGGCACAGATGTCGCCGACCTTAAACGTCTCTCCTACGGTGGGATAGAGCTGAATAATCTTCCAGACGGGAAAACTCGTTTTCTTACTCGAAGTGAATATACATCTGTACGTGATTATGTTGATCAAGTGACAAAAACAGATGCTCAAAGAGAGAACTTCAAAAAGCGTAAGATTGAAAAAGAAGAGAAAGAGAAAGAACAGGAAGCTCAAGATGCACTGAAGCTTAAGGCTTTTGAAGATGACAAAGATAAGCTGAAACGTATCGAAAAGGCTAAGAATAAACTCCAAGGTGTACTTAAAGAAGATAAGTCTTGGGATGACTATTATGACGATGATGAGTAGACCTATGGTTGATACTAATAGATAATTATAAAGGATATCACAAAACATGATGACAAAGATGCAGATAAAGACAGACCATACAACGCAGATGATCAATATTACAGATGAGGTTAAAGAAGCGGTTATTACCTCAGGGATTAAAGACGGAATAGTTATTATATTTACTCCCCACACAACAGCCTCGGTAACACTTTTTGAAAACTTAGATCCAAATCTTCGTAGGGATTATCTAAAACTTTTGAAGACCTATCTGTCTGATCAAGAGTATTCACATAAAGGCGGAAATGCTGCCGGTCACTTGAAGTCTGCTATGACGGGAGCTTCTGTAAGTATTCCCGTTGTTGACGGTCATCCGATGTTTGGGGAATGGCAAGGCGTATTCTTCTGTGAATTTGATGGTCCTCGCGAAGCGCGTGATGTTATTATCAAAGTTATCAACGGTTAATGACCGATTTAGTATTTTATTTTTTGCGATATCCCAGTAAAACCGCCTTAGCGCACTTGGATTAAAATGGCAGATTTCACCTACCTTCTTCGTCCCAAGGTCTTTGATGACTTTGTCGGACAGAAACATCTAGTCTCTAAGACCTCTCCCTTAAGAGGACTTGTGCATAATGCGCAGATGCCCCACTCCTTTTTTTATGGCCCGCCGGGTTGCGGAAAAACTACCCTAGCAAGAATTATTGCTAAGGAACTGGATGCTCCTTTTTATGAGTTTAATGCTACCTCGCTTAAGATAGATCAGCTTCGTAAGATTTTTACCCAATATGAGAATGCCCTGCAGAAGCCACTTATCTTTATTGATGAAGTACATAGACTGGCTAAAAATCAGCAAGAGGTCCTGCTTCCTGTAATGGAAAATAACACATGTGTCATCATCGGCGCTTCCACCGAGAACCCTTACTTTTCCCTAACGGCTGCTATGCGTTCAAGATCTATGCTCTTTGAGTTAAAAGCACATACAGATGAGGATCTTAAAGTCCTTGCCAAACGAGCCTGCGATAAAGAAGATATAGATATAGAAGCAGAGGCTCTTAGATACCTTGTCATATCCAGCAATGGGGATGCAAGATCGATGTTGAAGCTTTTAGAATTTGTCTCTGTGAGCAAGAAAGAGATAAGACTTGAAGACCTTAAAGCCCTAAGACCATACTCTCTTAATGACGGTACAGGTGAGGCTTCGGTACATTATGATCTGATATCAGCCATGATAAAATCTATACGAGGTTCAGACCCTGATGCGGCGGTCTATTATCTGGCCCGTCTTATAGAAGGGGGAGAAAACCCTGCCTTTATAGCAAGGCGTTTAGTGATATTGGCCTCAGAAGATGTAGGAAATGCAAACCCTCAAGCCTTAACACTGTGTACCTCGGCAATGACTTCTGTTGCACAGATAGGATATCCGGAGTCACGTATTATTCTTTCACAGGCAGTGATATATTTATCGGCTTCACCAAAATCAAACTCAGCCTATAATGCCATAAACCAAGCCCAAGCTGCGATTAGAGAAGGGGAGATATTAGAGATCCCAAAGACCATCCAGCAGAATAACAAGAACTATCTTTATCCTCATGATTTCGGGGGTTGGGTTCAGCAGAAATATCTGAGTAAAGGTCTTCGGTTTGTGGAGTTCAAACCTATAGGATATGAGCAAAAGATGGGAGAGTGGTTGGATAAGATACGTCAAAAGTGAAACGGACTTTAGAAAAGTGAAACGGACTTTAGAAAGATGAAGTTGATCTTAGAGGTATAGAAAATAGTAGATCAGGACATCTTGTCCTGAAAGGCTTATTCGCAGGGAGTCGCTGACGCGAAAGAAAAGACTTGGTCTAGAGGAGTTCAACGCCCTTTAAGGTTTGCTGTAAGTCGCAAGTTCTCAATATATGAGATCAAGGTTTGCGTCTTCTCACGTCCTATAACAAGCTTTCCAATCATGTGCACTAAGAAGGAGTCTTGATTTCAAGACCCTGTATTGCTCTGCAACCGGCACTTATGTAAAAATTATTATAGAAAATCTCTTCTGTACTCACCCGATCTGTTTTCATCTACAAGTCTAATAACACTCAACTTTTTAGAGTGTGCTTGAAAGAATGAATCAAGACCAAAAGCCGTAAAAATTATTTTTATCATGGGCTTCCTTGTTGAT
>CBFDAB010000135.1:0-5023 GCA_965602745.1 uncultured Campylobacterales bacterium | reverse complement strand
AAGCAGATAAGAGGGATAAAAAATCTTGTCTCATCATCCGTACCAAAGATGAAAGCCGAGAATGTTGCTCTTATCAATGCAGAAGGTGAAGAGCTTGGAGGAGAGAATGAGAGCTCTGCTATGGGCGAACTTTCAGGTATGCAGCTTAGGTATAAAAATAGGGAAGAGAAAAAACGAGAAGAGAAAATCGTTAATGTCTTGGCCCCTTTTATTGGTGGAAATGAGCGTGTAGTAGCTAAGGTTACTATAGAATATGACTTCTCCCAAAAATCTTCAACTTCAGAAACATTTGATCCGGAGTCGGTTGTTCGTTCAGAGCAGACTATAGAAGAGAAGCGTGAAGGAAGCAGCCCTAAAGAGATAGGCGGTGTTCCAGGTGCGGTAAGTAATATCGGTCCTGTTCAAGGGCTTCAGTCTCAAGAGTCCGGTGAAAAATATGAAAAGTCTAATGTCTCGACCAATTATGAGATATCCAAGACGGTATCAAGTACTAAGGGTGAATTTGCAACGATCAAACGTGTGACAGCGGCAGTTGTTGTTGATGGAAAGTATAAGGCTAAACCAGGTGCAGAGGGAAGTTCTACAGAAGATTTAGAATTTGTCAGTAGAGAAGAGAGTGAGTTAGATGCTATCTCATCTTTGGTGATAAATGCTATCGGTGCAAACAGTGAACGTGGAGATTTGGTTACGGTTAGAAGCTTTCAATTTGAAACACTTAAAACGTCTAAAGTTGAGCTTGTGGGAAAAGTGGGTAGTTTTGTCTCAGTATATATCAGCCCATTCTCAGAAGTGTTTAAACTGCTTTTTGTCGGTATTATCTTGTTTGTTGTTTACAAAAAACTTATTACTCCTTTTGCCGAGCGTATGCTTGAGTTTAGCAGAGAAGAAGATGAGATGGAACGTCCTGTTTTAGAAATTGAGGATGATGAAGAAGAAGACATTATAGATCGTGTTCAGCAGATGCGCAAAAAAGTGGAAGACCAACTTGGAGTCGGCGGAGGAAGCTTCAGCGAAGATGACCTTAAACATGATGTCTTACTTGAAAAAGTAAAGGGCATTGCTGAAGATAAACCAGATATGTTAGCCTCACTGCTTCAAGCCTTGTTGGACGAAGAAACAGGTGAAAGTAATGGCATGAGTGAATTAGCAAAGCAGATGGCAGCTGCTGAGAATCAGGGATAAGATATGGCAAAACTTACACCAGTACAACAGGCACAGTTTGACGAGATGAGTATGGGAGAGAAAACCGCTATACTTCTTTTACAATTAGGAGAAGAGACAACAGCAGGTGTTTTTTCACACCTAAGTGTTGAAGCAATCACAGTAGTCTCAAAATATATAGCTGCATCTAGGTCTATAGAAAGAGCAGTTGCAACAGCCGTTCTTGAAGAGTTTTATGCGATCTTGCAATCAAACCAATATATCACGAGTGGCGGCTTGGAATATGCTAGAGAGATCTTGTATAAGGCATTAGGGCCGGAAGAAGCTAAAAAAGTTTTAGACAGGCTTTCTAAAAGTCTTCAAAGCACTCAAAACTTTGCTTATCTTTCAAAAATAAAACCTGCACAACTGGCGGACTTTATTCTTACTGAGCACCCTCAAACGATTGCTCTTATCTTAGCTCATATGGATGCTACGGCTGCGGCTGAGACTTTAGGGTATTTTTCAGACGACCTTCGAGCCGAGGTTGCAATGCGTATGGCAAAACTTGGTGATATCTCTCCTTCTGTCATTAAACGTGTATCGGCTGTTCTTGAGAGCAAACTAGAGTCTCTTGCCTCATACAAGGTTGAAGTCGGTGGTCCAAGAGCCGTTGCGGATATCTTTAATCGTCTTGGTGCGAAGGCATCTAAGGGAACCTTGTCTCATATTGAACAGATAGACGAACAGCTTGCGACTTCTATTAAAGACATGATGTTTACCTTTGAAGACATTGTTTCACTTGATAATAATGCTATCCGCGAGATCTTAAAAACAGCAGATAAAAAAGAGCTTATGCTAGCTCTTAAATCTTCCCCTGAAGATTTAAAAGAGAAGTTCTTTTCTAATATGTCACAGCGTGCGCGTGATGCCTTTGAAGAAGAGATGCAGTTCCTTGGAGCCGTTAAGGTTAAAGATGTTGAAGGCTCACAAAGAAAGATTGTCGAAGCCGTTCAACAGCTTGCTGAGCAGGGTGTCTTACAAGTGGGTGAATCTGAAGAGATGATTGAGTAAGGTATGCAAACAGTAATCTCACATACAAATAAAAGTACTCATGTTATTAGTAAGTATAACTTTAAGGTTTTGCCTATTTCCGTAAATAATGAAAGTGCCGTTTCAAAAAGTGATGATGGATTTGTCTCGGGTCTCTCTTCAAGATCTTCTTCAGATACAGCTTCAGAAAATATCGAAGAGAGCTCTTCTGTAGAGACTCCAAATAGCCTGTCAAAGTCATCTAAGGATGCTTTGATAGAATCTCTTTTAGAAAAAACAGATGCGATGTCTTCTAATTTTATTAAGATGCAGATGAAGCTTGAATCAAAAGATGAAGAGTATAAGCTAGCCCTTGTAGAAGCGAAGAAAGAAGCATTTGAAGAAGGACGGGTTGCCGGCGTTAAAGAGGCTGAAGAGATGGTTCAGACGGAACACGCTTCTTTGATGAAACAGTTCTCTTCTTCAGTTGAGACCTTAGACAAGAGTACACAAGAATTTTCGGCTTCTATAGAGGGTATTAAAGAAGAGCTCATTCATGCGGCCATAGATATAGCTAAAGAGGTGATTTTAGTAGAGGTTTCTGCGAATGGAAAGCAGATCGCAAGTACTTTGGCGCAGAATCTGATTACAGAGATACAGACTTCATCTCAAGTCACTATCAAGGTGAATCCAAATGACAAGGTAGCTATAGAACAGAGTTTAGGCACCTTAGAAAATGTAAAAATAATATCAGATAATGCCGTTCATAATGGTGGTGTCGTTATTTTAAGCGACGCCGGAAATATTGACGGTGATATAATGAAACGATACGAACGCGTAAAAAATGTAGCCTTAGGCAATAATTAAAAATAAAATAAGCACGGTGCACTGTAAATAGGCTTTTGTTAAAGAAGAGAAACTGGTGAAGTTTCTTTAGTAAAAGCCAGTGTGACCTAGTTAAAGGAAGAAAGTTCCTTTGACGTTTGGAAAGAAAGTTATGAATGTAAAATCAATGACGCCTGATGAGCGTAAGACCTTATGTAAAGATATCAGAGAGCGCATTATAGAAGTCGTTAGTAAAAATGGCGGACATCTAAGTTCTACACTTGGCGCCACAGAATTAATCGTTGCTATGCATGCTGTTTTTGATGTAGAAAAAGACCCTTTTATCTTTGATGTATCGCATCAGGCTTATGCTCATAAACTTATTACCGGACGCTGGGATGAGTTTGAGACACTTCGCCAATTTGATGGTATATGCGGTTATACTAAACCAAGTGAAAGTAAGGCAGATTATTATGTAGCAGGACACAGCTCGACCTCTATATCTTTGGGTGTAGGTGCTGCAAAGGCATTTTCACTTACTGGTGAAGATAAAGTCCCTGTAATGCTTATCGGTGATGGCTCAATGTCAGCTGGAATGGTATATGAAGCTCTGAATGAGCTGGGCGAGAGAAAATATCCTATGGTCATCATTTTGAATGATAATGAGATGAGTATTTCTAAACCTATAGGTGCTATATCCAAACATCTTTCCCAAGCTATGGCAGGCCCATTTTATCAAAAACTAAAGGCCAAGACAGAAAAGGTCTTGGAACACCTTCCTGAGAGTGCGACCTATTTGGCGAAACGTTTTGAAGAGAGTTTTAAACTTATCACACCGGGTCTGATCTTTGAAGAGATGGGCGTTGAATATATCGGCCCCGTTAATGGACATGATCTAGAATCCCTCATCGAGACATTGAAAGTGGCTAAGAGCGTGGGAAAACCGGTTATCGTTCATGCCCAGACGTTAAAAGGCAAGGGATATGAGCTTGCTGAAGGACACCATGAGCATTGGCACGGGGTTTCTCCTTTTGATATCTCTGATGGCAAGGCAAGTAAAAAAGCGAGTGGAAAAGCTGCAACAAAGATATATACAGAAAAACTTTTAGAGTTAGCACGAACTGATGAAAAAGTTGTTGGTGTAACAGCTGCAATGCCAAGCGGAACAGGTCTGAGCGAACTCTTAGAAGAGTTCCCAAATCGTTTTTGGGATGTGGGTATTGCAGAGCAGCACGCCGTTACTTCTATGGGTCCTTTAGCAAAAGAAGGGTTCAAGCCATTTTGTACGATCTATTCGACCTTTTTACAAAGAGGCTATGATCAGATTATACATGATATATGTTTGATGGACTTACCTGTTGTTTTTGCTCTGGACAGAGCCGGTATAGTCGGTGAAGACGGTGAGACACATCAGGGTGTCTTTGATGTCTCTTTTTTACGTGCCATCCCGAATATGACACTTTTTGCTCCAAGAAATGAAAATGATATGCATGCGGCTATGGACTTTGCGCATAAGTTCCAAAGTCCATGTTCTCTACGTTATCCTCGAGGTGCCTTCTTAGATGAGAGTACAGATGTAGCTAAGCCTTTTATTCTTGGAAAATCTGAGATGCTTCAAGAAAGCTCAAACGATATCCTTTTCATTGGCTATGGAAATGGAGTAGGGCGTGCTAAGGAGACGGCTGCTTTGATGGATGAAGATATTTCTATATTGGACCTTCGTTTTGTCAAACCTTTGGATGAGGCTATGTTGCGTGAATGTACTAAGAACTACTCTCACTGGTATATTTTCTCTGACACTGCCAAGATGGGTGGTGTCGGTTCGGCTATCTTAGAGTTTTTGGCTGAAGATGGTATCACTGGTATTAATCTTAAGTCTTTTGAATATGAAGATGCTTTTATTACTCATGGGAATACTAAGCTAGTGGAAGAGTCTTTGGGATTGCTTCCTGAGCAGTTGGCTGAGAAGGTCAAGAGTTCTTTTAATAAATAAACATTCACCTTGTGAACTGCCACGGCTTGTTTT
>CBFDAB010000134.1:0-5037 GCA_965602745.1 uncultured Campylobacterales bacterium | reverse complement strand
ACAAAATTTTATATTAACAGGTAATTATGGAAAATTTAGATTTATATTCAAAGGTTGAACACCTCTTAGGCATAGAAGAATCAACTTCTTACTTACACACGCTTTACACGCAGGTGCTTTATAATTATGAGATTAAGACTCTTCTGGATGTAGGCTGCGGAACAGGCGACCTTATGGAGATATTTCAGAAGTATGATATTGAGTGCGATGGGATAGACCTGAGCGGTTTGATGGTTGAAAAGGCCAAGGCAAAGGGTCTTAATGTGCAGAAAAAGTCTATCTGCGAGGTAGATAAGAAGTATGATGCAATCGTTTCTGTCTTTGATGTACTTAACTTCGTCTCACCTGATGAACTCCACGGTTTCTTAGACTGCGTACATGAGGCTCTGAACGAGGATGGGATCTTTGTCTTTGACATCAATACTCTTCACGGTTTTACAAATGTAGCCGAGGGAACGATGACCCAAGAAGAGGAAGAGATGTTTCTTGCAGTAGACGCCGTTTTTGAAAACAATGAACTGCACACGAAGTTCACCGTCTTTGAGCAAAAAGGTGAAGATTATAGAAAAGAACAAAGTACCATCATCCAGTATTTCCACTCCTTGCAGATCTTCAAAAAACTCAAAAACTTCAAGGTTGTGCAGAGCTCTTATCTGGATATGTATGATGAAAAAGACAAGGCGCTTATTGTGCTGAAAAAAGCCTAATCATAGATATAAGTTAGAATGAAATGGAGAAATTATGAAAGAAGATAAACAAAGATGGAATGAGAAGTATTTAGTTGCGCCTATGCCTCATGAGACTTCAGAGATACTCAAAGAAAATATCCACTTTTGCAAGAAGGGAAGGGCCTTAGATATAGCCTGCGGGACAGGAAGAAACACCCACTTCCTAGCCGACAATGGCTTTATGGTCGATGCGGTTGATCTCTCTGACTACGCCTTGGACAAGATCCGTATAGATAAGAGCATCAATAAGATAGATGCTGACTTAGACACTTATATCTTTGAAGAAGAGAGCTATGATCTGATTATAAAAGTGAACTACCTTGACAGAAAGATGTTCCCCGGCATCATAAAGGCTCTAAAAAAAGATGGCATCTTCATCTACGAGACCTTTGTGAAAACACAAACAGGCGAGGGCTATCATAACCCGACAAACCCAGACTTTCTCCTAGACATAGACGAACTGCCAAGAGCCTTTTGTGAACTAGATATTATTTCATATGAAGAACAAGATACCATAAACCTAAGAGGCGAAAAGGTAAGAGTCGCCTCTTTTGTAGGGCGAAAAAGCTAAAAAAATATCATCTTATAAGAAGGGCTTCTTCATACACTATGTCTGATAATGCCCAAAACCTTCGATATCAAAACATTGTGTACGAATATCCGCCCATCCCGGCATTATCCGACATTCGCACAGATAAGTATCAATTATATTACTCCACAAAAATCGAATAAAACAGTATAAAAACAAAACAGTCAGACAAAAACACGTTTTTCTTGTTAAATATCACACATCTTTAGTGTTCAGATATTAAGAGTTTAAGTGTCTCCTGCATATAATATTTGATATTAAATTATTATACAAAGGATATACGATTAATCAGGCTCCCATAAGTTACCAATTTTCCACTGATTCATATGGCCAAGTTAGAGTTATACCACTTTTGTTGGCCAATAACTTAAATTCAAAGATAGAGCAATGGTTTCAAAATTACAAATTTACATATCTAGCTATCAATCAATTAACAGAAGACAATTATTCCAAGCCTCTACAGTTGGAACATATTTATTCTCTAAGAACTCTTGAGTTGAGAAAATTTTCAGAAATCTCTTCAGATGTAAAATCAGAAGTTGATTTATTGAATTATCATCAATTAGTAAAAATAATACATGAGCATATTGACTTAGCCTATAAAATATACACATCTTTAAAAGAGCCTAAAGTAGGAAATACAATATTAGAATACGAAAAGCATATTGAAACTTTATGTTCAACTTTTCATAAAAAACAGTTCCCTGTCAAACTAAATATAATCACAAACGATTTGAAGATCTCTGAATCATTAGATACTCTTGCTCAAATTAATAAAGTTCGTAATTGTTTAGAGCATAGGGTAGGAATAGTATCTAAAAAAGATTGTGATTCGTCAAAAAAATATATGTCTGTTAGATTCAGATATCCAAGAATTTATTCACCTGATGGTGAAATGACACCGTGCTCAGATATTAAGGGGAGACAAACTACAAATATTAATTTCCTTGATGAAAAAAAAATATTTCGTCAAGGAGAAAAAATATCATTTTCCTTCGATGAAAACACCAAATTAATATTTTCATTGAATGCTTGTTTTAAGGCTATAATCGATGGTATCTATGACTTTTTCAATGTTAATCAAGAAAGTACAGAAACAATACTAAGAGAATTTAAAAATGTATAACAAACCAAAGGAAACGAATCAAAAACCCGCGTGCAGATTTTTGATTGCTCATTTTAAACGTTATACCTTAAGCAATAGAGCCATTTGAATTTCAAGCAGCTTCCAAAGCTAAAGAGCTTTTATACAAAGAACAGACAGCCTGATTAAAATCCAAAACATATTAACTTAGAGCTGAGATATTTAGATTGAAATAAAACTTGTAAGTCACGAGTAACTTACAAAGAGTAACTTAAAATAAACCTGATTGATTTAGAATTAGATATACATATTATTATCCTAGGTCAGGCCTAATCAGGCTAGCACGATACAGAGTTCAACTATCATTGTGAGGAGTCTTTTATGACCATTACAAACAGCCAGTCAGGAACAAACACACATGAAATTGCTGAGGGGATATACCGCATAAACACTCCGGTTCAGCTTGGAGGTGGAGTCGGGTTCTCCTTTAACCAGTATCTTATCATTGATGATGAACCATTACTCTTCCATACCGGCCCGCGAAAGATGTTTCCGCGCGTACGTGAAGCAGTTGCCAGCCTGTTACCGGTCGAAGACCTCCGCTACATCTCATTTTCGCATGTGGAGGCCGACGAATGTGGCTCGCTTAATGAATGGCTTGCAGTGTCTCCGAAGGCCTTGCCTCTGTGCGGTACAGTGGCCGCCATGGTATCTGTTGATGATATTTCTGACCGGCCCCCTCGGGCACTTTCCGATGGGGAGACCGTCTCGCTGGGGACGCACACCGTGCGCTGGTTAGACACGCCGCATCTGCCGCACGCGTGGGAGTGCGGATATCTCATGGAAGAAAAAACCCGTACATTACTGTGCGGTGATCTTTTCACTCAGGGAGGTGCAGACCTCCCGCCCATAACGGAGTTGGACATTCTGGGACCGAGCGAAGCGTTTCGGCACCAGATGGATTATTACTCCCACACGCAGAATGCGCGGGAACTGCTTGAAAAACTGGCCTCCACCGAGCCGACGACACTCGCGTGTATGCACGGCAGTGCATGGCGCGGGGACGGGGCGAAACTGCTACGGGATCTTGCAGATAAACTGTCAAAGTAATAAGTATCCAACAAAGGCTTTCAGAAGATGGGGCACATTAAGAAAAGGAAATATGAATAACTTACTAGCTTATATAGAGAACTTGGAACAGTCAAAATCGAAGATCTTCAAGGCTGAAGGTTTTGAGGTCTGCCGCATATCGTTGTATTAAAGCAACATTTTATTATCAAAAATAAGCTGTTATAAACGCTTAATCAGTACTCCAGAGAAATAGTTTCCTTACCGCGAAACTATTTCTCAAGATAAAGGTTATAATCCATGAAAACATTCGTGGTAAGATTTTTTTGTAATTTTTATCAATGAATGGTATCTGAGATAAAGACTATGTCTCATTTTATTAAAAAAAGGAGGGGATAATCAAAAAAGTGGGATTAGTAAAATATTTTAGAATATCATCTTTGGTGATCATTTCTGCACTGTCTGTTTTATCAATACCAGCATGGGCAGCAGAAGTCAAAAGCATAGAGAAGAAAAACACTTTACAGCACAGCCTCGAACTTCACAAGGAAAACTATGTTTTACCCATTACTTGGGGGAGTAAATTGCCTGAGCAAAATGAAAAGGAGTTTAAATTTCAGTTTAGCCTAAAGCAGAGATTTGGCGACTCTGATGTCTATTTTGGGTACACGCAAAAATCCTTTTGGCAAATCTATGATGCGGGAAATTCCCGTCCTTTTCGTGAATCTAACTATAACCCTGAACTATTTTGGGATAAATGCTTTAAAAAAGTGGGTAATCACCGTTTTGGTGGTGTA
This sequence comes from uncultured Campylobacterales bacterium, assembly GCA_965602745.1. GTDB lineage: Bacteria > Campylobacterota > Campylobacteria > Campylobacterales > Sulfurimonadaceae. The sequence goes on along the minus strand of CBFDAB010000134.1, from coordinate 771 downwards.
CTAGGGATATTTGAGCATGAATCAAATGGAATGAGTAGCACGGCTTCTCGCAGTTGGAACAGGACATATATTACACCTTATTATATCTGGGAAAATGAAGATGAGAGTCAGCGATTAAGAGTTGATCTAAAATTGTGGCACAGATGGCAGGAAGACGCAAAAGTGGATCCCAGCGACCCGGCGGGGGATGACAATCCTGACCTACATGACTATTACGGATTTTCGGAGCTAAAAGCTAAATATATATGGTCATACAATTATGAAGTGATGTTATTTGGGCGATGGAATCCCAAAACAAACAAAGGGGCATTTGAAGCGAATTTGTTAACACCGATACCTTTTATTCAGTGGGAGAATATGCATATCATTTTCCAATACTGGACAGGTTATGGAGAAAGTCTGCTCAATTACAATAAAGATTTGACTAGGTATGGTGTCGGCCTTGTTTTTGGAAACCTCTGATATGTCCCTGCCAGTAAAAAAATGGGTCAGGAAAGCCTTGTCTTTTTGTTTTCTTAATGAGAAAAAGTACTCTAGTGTTGAAATACAGTGTTTTGAAAACCTAGGATAAACCTCTGCTGAAGGGAAAACTCCCTAAAATACGTTTATTAAACAATAGCAGGAAGCCCCAATGCCATTTTCAGACTTCTCTCTTTCATCATCTATCCAACATAAGATCAAGCTCAAAGATTTTACTGAACCTACATCTATACAGAAAAAGGTTATTCCTCTTGTTCTTGATAAAAAAGATGTGATGGCAAAGGCGCAGAC
>CBFDAB010000133.1:0-5241 GCA_965602745.1 uncultured Campylobacterales bacterium | reverse complement strand
AAAAGGTTATTCCTCTTGTTCTTGATAAAAAAGATGTGATGGCAAAGGCGCAGACGGGAAGCGGAAAGAGTGCGAGTTTTGTCTTACCTATAGTGGAGCTTCTTTCTCGTGAAACGCATGAGGGAAAGGCAAAGATCAGAGCCTTGGTCTTGACTCCGACTAGAGAACTTACTGCTCAGGTTGCTCAGACCTTTACTGATTTTGCTCCAAAGCGTTTGAAAGTCGTTAGTGTTATTGGAGGCGAACAGCTTGGAAGTCAGATGTCGGCAATTCAAAAAGGCTGTGATATTGTTGTTGCTACTTCTGGACGATTACTTGAGATCATTCGAAAAGGGCAGATCAATCTCAGCCATATAGAGTTTTTTGTTCTTGATGAGGCAGATAAGATGCTTGACCTTGGTTTTGCAGAAGAACTTGAGCTTTTGCTCAAAGAGATGCCAACAAGCAGGCAAAACCTTCTTTTTTCAGCGACTTACCCGGAAAAGGTATTAAACATAGCCTCTCGTATTACGACTGAAGCAATTGATGTCAGTGTAGAATCGGAAGCACCAACGGTGCAGAGTATAGTTCAGCGCGTTATTGAAGTAAACAGGGAAAACCGCGGTCCCTTACTAAGACATCTTTTAGAGACTGAAAAGTGGGAACAGGTCCTGGTCTTTATGGCAAACAAAAGAGCTGCTGAGAATATAGCCGTGAAATTCAGAAAGTATGGCTTTAAGGCAGACTCTTTTCACGGAGACCTTCCTCAAGAAGAACGTACATACACGATGGAAGCGTATAAGGCCAAGAAGTTTCGTATACTCTTTGCCACAGATATTGCGGGACGTGGACTTGATATTAATGACATCTCTTGTGTTGTCAACTTTGACCTTCCCCGTTCTCCTGCTGATTATATACACCGTATTGGACGGACAGGGCGAGCCGGAAAATCGGGTATTGCTATCTCCTTTATCGACCATGAAGATCAGGCACATTTCTCACTCATCGAGAAACGCTCACAAATCAAGCTTGAACGTGAAAGTATAGAAGGATTTGAACTTAAAGGGGATGCCCCTGAAAAAACCAAAGGTCCTGCGCCGGTCAAAGGCAAGGGCAAGAGTAAAAAAGACAAGGCAAGGGAAAAAGCGCTTAAAGATGCAAAGTAAACTTAAATAACTTCTTTACTTTTATCTATGAGGGCTTAGGAAGTCCTTTTTCGGTAAGATTCCACTTATGAAAAAACCTAAACACTTATACTTACCAACAACACGAGAAGAGATGCAAGAACGCGGCTGGAAACAGCTTGATGTTATCTTGATATCCGGAGACGCTTATATTGACTCACCTTATATCGGTGTGGCCGTTGTCGGGCGTATGCTTGAGAAGCTGGGTTTTAAGGTCGGAATCATCGGACAGCCTGATGTTAAGAGTGACGAAGACATCAAGCGTTTGGGTGAACCGAAGCTTTACTGGGGTGTAAGCGGTGGAAGTATAGACTCTATGGTCGCTAATTATACGGCGACAAAGAAGTTTAGAAACAAGGATGATTATACTCCAGGCGGTAAAAATACCAAGCGTCCTGACAGGGCGGTTAATGTTTATACGAATCTTATACGCCGTAATTTTAAAGATACCGTTCCTATCGTTTTGGGCGGTATAGAAGCAAGTCTTCGACGTATTACGCATTATGATTACTGGACTAACAAGCTAAAAAAACCTATCTTATTTGACTCTAAGGCAGATCTTCTTATCTACGGAATGGGAGAGGTGGCTATAGAAGAGTTAAGTGTCGCTCTTCGTGACGGAAAAGATTTTAAGGATATTCGCGGTGTCTGTTATATCTCTAAGACTCCGGTTGAAGAGCATATACAGCTTCCTTCACATGCTGAATGTCTGGCCGATAAAGAGAAGTACATAGATATGTTTGATGACTTTTACGACAACAATGACCCTATCTCCGCAAAGGGTCTATGTGAGCTTGTAGATAACCGTTATCTGATCCAAAATGCTCCTTGTGATTATCTGAATGAAGAAGAGATGGATGCGCTTTCTGATCTTCCATTTACAAGAGAACTTCACCCCTACCATAGACCTGATGGAGAGGTGAAATGTTTAGAGACGATAAAGTTTTCTATTAACACTCACCAAGGCTGTTGGGGAGAGTGTAATTTCTGTGCTATCGGAGTGCATCAGGGTAGGACTATTCGTACTCGCTCGGAAGAGTCTATATTAAAAGAAGTGAAGAAGTTCACTGAGTACAAAGATTTTAAAGGCATCATCTCTGATGTGGGCGGTCCGACGGCAAATATGTACGGTTATGAGTGTAAGAAAAAACTCAAACTGGGAACCTGTGCCCACCAGCGCTGTGTTGATGCTAATCACCTCTGCTCATCTATGAAGATTAATCATAAGCGTAATATCGACCTTCTTCGTAAGGTTCGTGCAGTTGATGGGGTTAAAAAAGCCTTTGTCGCCTCAGGTATAAGATATGACTTTATCACAGAAGACAAGGCTTACGGATATGAGTATCTAAAAGAACTTGTCAAGCATCATATCTCCGGACAGATGAAGGTCGCACCTGAGCATACTCAACAGCATGTCTTAGACCTGATGGGTAAACCGGGTAAGCAGACCCTTGTTGACTTTAAACATATGTATGACAAGCTTAATGCAGAAGAAGGCAAGCAGCAGTTCCTGACCTACTATCTTATCGCGGCGCACCCGGGTTGCGAAGAGAGAGATATGCATGAGTTAAAACGTTTTACGACAGAAGAACTTCAGATGAACCCTGAACAAGCACAGGTCTTTACTCCCACGCCGAGTACCTACTCGGCGGTGATGTATTACACAGAGATGGATCCCGTAACGCGTAAAAAGATCTTTGTTGAGAAAGATACCCATAAAAAAGAGAGACAAAAAGAGATCGTCGTTAAAAAAGAGAAGATACAGCGCAATAACTTTTCAGGTTAATCTGCCCTGAAAGCTCTTTTCTAGACGGCTTTTAGCTTTTAATCCATATTCTCTTCACAATTTAACATTAATACAACTTTTAAAGATTATAATAAAGGCTTCTATAAAATAAAGGAACTTTATGAACTGGCGAAGTAAAATCGAATCTAGCTTAGAAAAAATGGGTGAGAAGATCTTCCTTCATCCCAAAAAAATAATCTTATTTATCTTAATCCTTAGTCTTATTATTATCTCCAATCTGCCTCAAATTTCTATTGACACCTCTACCGAAGGCTTCTTACATAAAGAAGATCCTGCACTTGTAAGGTATGAAACCTTTAAAAAACAGTTTGGTCATGATGAGATGATCATGGTTGTTGTGAAGACAAAGGATATCTTTGATTTTGATGCTTTAAACAGGCTCAAAGAGCTGCATGATGAGCTTGAAAACACTATGCCTCACCTTAATGACATCACTTCTCTTATCAATGCCAGAAATACAAGAGGAGAAGGTGATCAGCTTATTGTAGAAGACCTTTTTGAAAATTGGCCCAAAGATGAGGTAGAACTGGCCGCAATCAAAGAGATAGCGGTTAAAAGTGAGATGTATAAAAACCTCTTACTAAGCGAAGACCTGAGTTTAACCAGCATCATCGTAGAACCCAGTGCTTATGAGCAATCTTCTGTTACAGATGAGTTAGACGGTTTTTCAGATGAAGAAGTCTCATCAGAGAGTCTGAAGTTCTTAAGTGATAAATCAAAAAGTGAGATGGTCACACGTGCTAATGAAATAGCGGCAAAGTTTAGTACAGCTGAGTTTGAAGTCTTTATCGCGGGGACTCTCGCGGTAAATGATTATATCAAGAAGTCTATTCAAAAAGATATGCAGAAGTTTGTGAAGCTTGTTCTATTGATGATGGCAATCTTCTTATTTATCGTATTTCGCCGTATCTCGGGTGTGATCCTTCCTATTTTAATTATCTTGATATCGCTTTTAACGACTATAGGAATAATGGCCTTAAGCGGTACGCCTATTACCATACCGACACAGATCCTTCCATCATTTCTATTAGCCGTCGGTATTGGTGCGACCGTACACTTTCTTGCGATGTTTTTTAAGCACTTTAATAAAAATGCTTCCAAAGAAAAGGCTATCTCTTTTGCTTTAGGTCATTCGGGTCTGCCAATAATTATGACATCTTTGACAACGGCGGCAGGGCTGTTATCATTTAGTACAGCGGAAATATCTCCTATTGCAGATCTTGGAGTATTTGCGGCCATTGGGATCATGATAGCCCTTGTAAATACCATAATACTATTGCCCGCGATATTGGCGATACTGCCGCTTAAAGTTCTTAAAGAAAAACATGCCCATAAGTCTGTAAAAATGGATAAATTCTTATTATGGATCACTGATTTTAGTCTTGATCATGCGAAAAAGATCGTTTTTTCGGGATTTGTCGTCTTTCTTGTGTTTTTCTACTTTGCCTTAGGACTTGAGTTTAAACATGATCCTCTTAGCTGGCAGCCTGATGACTCACCTATAAAGCTCGCAACGCAGGTGGTTGATGAAAATTTAAAAGGTTCTGTGACTATGGAAGTCATCATCGATACAAAAAAGGATAACGGCCTTTACAGTTCACAGCTTTTAAACAAGATAGACAGCATAAGAAAAAAAGCAGAAGCCATTGAGAGTGATAAATACTTTGTAGGCAAGGGATGGAGTGTAGTTGAAGTCCTTAAAGAGATACACAGAGGTCTGCATGAAAACTCTCAAGAATTTTATGCAATTACGGACAATGATGCACTTATTCCTCAAGAGTTTCTACTCTTTGAAAACAGCGGAAGTGATGACTTGGAAGATCTGGTAGATTCAAGGTTCTCCAAGGCCAGACTAACACTTAAACTTCCTTGGATGGAAGCGAGTGAATATGAAGAACTTGGTCATGAGCTTAAATCTTTGATGAAGACTGAACTGGGAGACGAGATAGAAATCACGATCACGGGAATGGTACCACTTTTTCAAAGAACACTGGTTGCTGCGATGAACTCCATGGCCATGAGCTATGGTATCGCCTTTATCCTCATCAGTCTTATGATGATCATACTTCTTGGAAGCGTGAAAATCGGGCTTGTAAGTATGATACCTAATGTACTTCCAGTTGTTGTATCTCTTGGTTTTATGAATATGGTAGGTATGCCTCTTGATATGTTTACGATGCTTGTGGGGGCCATTGTCATTGGTCTTTCTGTTGATGATACGGTTCACTTCTTTCATAATTATGCCCGTTATCATCATCAAGGCGTTGGGGT
>CBFDAB010000132.1:0-5369 GCA_965602745.1 uncultured Campylobacterales bacterium | reverse complement strand
CCTACACATAATGAAGCCCAGTTCTTAGAAAATATGAGAGAACGCATACATGTTATTTTTGAAGGTTTTCAATCTCCCAATAATGCAAATATTGAGGCTAAGGTTGATCTGACCCTTAACTTTTTGGAATATCTACTTTCTACTATAGAGACACGTTTAAAAGAGATTAAATGAAGCAATACCGTATTCTGATTGATTGTAAAGATAAAAAAGGTCTGGTCTATAAGGTCTCAAAGCTTTTTTATGAACTTGAACTAAATATCTTGTCTAATAATGAATTTGTTGATAGCGAGAATCAGAAATTTTTTATGCGAAGTGTCGTAGAAGGAGAGATTGAAGAGTCTGTTTTACAAAAGAAACTTGAAGAAGTTTTGGATGATAATATAAACCTTCATATCGTCTCACCTCGCAAAAAAAATATTGTACTTCTAGTTACAAAAGAGTCTCACTGTCTTGGTGACATCTTGATCCGTTATGAAGCAGGTGAGCTAGATGCAAATATCGTCGGTGTCGTCTCAAACTATGATCTTCTTCAACCTTTGGTAGAAAAATTTGATATTCCTTTTTTCTGTGTTTCTCATGAAGGTTTAAACCGTGAAGAACATGAGACGAAGGTATTAGAGTGCCTAAGTCAGTTTCAAGAGATAGATTATATGGTCTTGGCAAAATATATGCGAATATTAACACCAGACTTTGTTGAAGCCTACAAAGATAAGATCATTAATATACATCACTCTTTTCTACCGGCATTTATAGGAGCGAATCCCTATAAACAAGCACATCAAAGAGGTGTCAAAATCATCGGTGCTACGGCGCACTTTGTTAACAATGACCTTGATGAAGGACCGATTATCTCACAAGATGTTATAAATGTTAGACATGACCATTCATGGAAAGATATGCAGCGTTCGGGACGTGATGTTGAAAAGATTACGCTTTCTCGCGCCATTAAACTCGCTCTCGAAGACAGGATCTTTGTGCATAAAAATAAAACGGTGATCTTATAATGTTAAATATTGTCCTTGTACATCCACAAATCCCTAATAATACAGGTGCTATAGGAAGACTTTGCGTTAATACAGGTACAAGTCTGCACCTTATAAAACCTATAGGGTTTGATATAGATGAAAAAGCAGTTCGAAGAGCAGGTCTTGATTATTGGGAAAAGATAGATCTGCATGTTTGGGAAAACTTAGATGAGTTTTTCGAAGCAAATCCAAAGGCAAAAAATGGTCATTTTGCAACGACTAAGACAGATAAACCCTATTTTGAAGCCGAGTTTCAAGAAGAAGGCTTTATCTTCTTTGGAAGTGAGACTAAGGGTATCCCTTCTGAGGTCTTAGACGCTTACTCAGACCAATGTATTACTATTCCTATGACTAAGGACGGAAGAAGTCTTAACCTTGCTATTAGTACAGGTATTGTCTTATATGAGGCTATTAAGCAAAACTTCACATCTTATCAAGAGTTGATGTGAAAGAGTTTTTAGATATCCTCATTCCTCTGGCCTTTATTCTATTTCTTGTTTTTATATTTGCAGGTTATCACTCTACAAAAAGAGATCAAGACAATAAAGACTAGAGAATCTTATCTGCTAGACTTTCTAATGATCTTTCAAATCTTGAAAACATTGACTCTGCTTGTTTAATAATCTTTGCCATATCTTGTCCTTTTATAAAGAAACTTCATATGAAATTTCATTTTGATATTTAAGTTGAGATAACTTTATAGCTTTATTTCATTTTTTATTATTTATATTGCAAATTGTCATATAATCTAGTAAAATAATGTCAAAGTTATATTATTAGAATGTAAATAAGTCAATTACCTCATATACAGAGGTATAATCTAGGAGATACTATGATGAAGAACTTTAATGATATTGTAGAGCAGATCAAAGATGTTGTCTCAGCAGACTTCCCCGGTAAAAAAATATTTGATAAAGATATAGCCGGACTTCTGGGAATAACTCAAATGAACTTTGCAACTATGAAGAAACGAGACAAGATCCCTTATGAAGAGCTTTTGGAGTTTTGTGCAAGAAAGTCAATCGCAATAAACTGGCTTTTATTTGGGCAATCCCCAGAAAGCCTAATTGAAGCAACCAATAAGTTTTATATGGTGCGATATTTCTCTGATGTTAGCGCCTCAGCCGGAGGAGGGGGCGTTGGTGATGTTGAAGACTCCGTTGAACTCATGCTTGAAGGAAACTTTGTTGCCTCTTTAGGCGGAGAGAAAGAACTTAAAAACATTGAAGCATTAAATGTCTCAGGTGACTCTATGGAACCAACCTTTGCTTATGGAGATATGATTTTTATCAACAGAAGTAAGCTGGATATTGGGCGTGGCGGTATCTTTACCATAAATACAGAGGCAGGATTGTTTATTAAAAGATTACAAAAGCGTATTGACGGTAAAATTGATGTTATCTCTGATAATAAAGAATATGACAAGCAAACACTAGAAGCACATGAACTAAATGTAGTCGGTCGTGTGGTTGGAAGATTTGGTGCTGTCGATTAAAGGTAAAGAATGAGGGTTTTAAATTATAGTACGATAGTGTTAATGTTATTTGTCTTTACAGCCTGTGTAAAGACTCCTTCTGAAACAGGTTTAGATCAATCCGTAGAAGATCTGAGCAGGTTCCCTCAAAGTGCTCACGCTTATATGGACAATGTACATTCACATTCTCAGCTGAGTCCTTCACAAAAGAGCTATGATGAAAAATACTTTATGCCGTGGAACTATACAAAACCGCCTTTTTCTAAGGAGTCAATTTTATGGCCATATGCATGTTATGTTTACGGAACAAGCTTTGGAGAAAACCTTCAGCCCTTAGATGAGTCTTGGTTTACTCAAATGAAAGAGAGAGGGAATTTTGAGGAATATGGAACTCTTGGACGCAAGGCCATCTCTCTTAGGTATCTTAATCTAAGAAATTTCCCAACACACAAGCCTCTATTCAGAGATCCAAATAGAGCAGGTGAAGGATTTCCTTTTGATTATATGCAAAACTCAGGGGTTCATGCGAATGAGCCGATTTATATATCTCATCTTTCAACCGACGGCGAATGGGCCTATGTCTTTACCTCATATGCTACAGGATGGACACCCTTAAATAGCCTTGCATTTATAGATGACAAGGTGGCTGACACTTGGCAAAAATCTCATCATATTGAACTTATTGATGAACATTTTCCTATTAAAGATCTAAAAGAAAAATTTGTTTTTAGAAGTAGAGTAGGGATGAGACTGCCAATTATATCTATAGAGCCTATGCATTATATAGCCTTGGCGATAACAGTGGGTAAAAACCATTCATCTATCTATACAAAGGTTAAGGTTCCTTTATCCATTGCACAAAAAGAGAAGATGAATCTTAATGCAGAAAATTTAGAGCGTATAACTGAGCTGATGTTAAAAAGCCATTATGGTTGGGGTGGTTTATATGAAGAACGCGATTGTTCATCAATGCTACGTGATCTATATGCACCATTTGGTATTTGGTTACCTAGAAACTCATCCGAACAGTCTAAGGCGGGTAAAGTTGTTTCATTTGGAAAGATCAGTATAGAAGAGAAAAAAGAGATGATTATAAAAGAGGGCATTCCTTTTGAAACACTTTTGTATAAAAAAGGTCATATCTTGCTTTATCTAGGTCAATATGAAGGCGAGATAGCCGTACTTCATAATGTATGGGGTGTGAAGACTCTAAAAAATTCAGTTGAAGGAAGAAAAGTAATTGGACGAGCCGTTATCTCATCCTTAGAATTAGGTAAAGAGAGAGAAGATTATAATCCGCAAAAAGGGATTCTTTCTCAGATAATCAGCATGAATATTATCACGCAAGAGTAGGGACTTAGCCGAGAATATCTAACAGAGAACCAAGCATTTCATCTTGCGTTCGTATAGCCGTACCTTGAACTTCATGTCCATTCTGGACAAGAACTTGATCTGTTAGTTCTTTATTGAGATCTGTTTGACTCAAGCTTGAACCATTATTATCAGCACTTTTAAAATTAGCTTGAACACCACCGGATGCATCACTTAAGGTGGTTCGTGTTGGAACAAAACCATCTGTATTTACATTAGCAACATTATTGGCATTAGCATTGGCAAAACCCTGATGTGATATTAGAGAAGATACATTTGCAGAAAAATTAATCATTATCAAGCCTTTAATAGCACATGGTAACAAAGTATTACTGAGAAGTCCGTAAGAAAAAGAAGTTAATAAGAGGTGCTTAAGAGCACTTCTTACTTAATGTAGATCGGCGTTTAGTTTGATCTCGCGCGTACTGCGACGAACGATTATCTTACCATTTGTAGAGTCTTGACGAAAGTGAAGACCGTTTAAAGAAGCAAGCTCTTTACCTTTAAAAACTTCACCGTTAAGTTTAGCTTCGGGATTAGCTGCATTGATCTTTTCAAGCTGATCTGCTGAGATAGAAAGTTTTGTACCCTCAAGAATAGAAACTCCTGCATCAATAATACAAGCATCTCCTAAAGGAATACCACAAGTAGAATTAGCACCTAAAAGTGTGTTTTGACCTATAGAAATAGGATTCCCGTCTGTTCCGCTAAGAACACCAAGAATACTTGCACCACCACCGACATCTGAACCTGCACCAACGATAGCAGAACTAGAGATACGACCTTCAACCATTACAGAACCTGTTGTACCTGCGTTAAAGTTGATATAAGAAGCACCAGGCATTACTGTAGTACCTGCGTGAAGTTGAGCACCAAAACGAACCTTAGATGTGTCTAGGATACGTGTGTTGTCTGCTGGAATGATATGTTGTAAGAAACGTGGAAACTTATCAACAAAGTCAATTGCAGGGTATTCATTACGAAGTTTAAGTTCGATCTCATTTATACGCAAGTAATCAAGGTCAATAGGTGTGTTCCCACTCCATGCGACGTTTGGCAGTGCTCCAAAAGCACCGTTTAGATTAAGACTTCTTAGTTCAGCCTTTGCTAACGAAAGAGCATAAAGTTTAAGATAAGTTGCTTCAACGCTGATACAAGCAGCATCTTCAAATAAAAAGACAAGACGAAACTCGCCTTCTTTCATACCATCATCTAAAAGAAGTTGGAAAAGTTGAATAATAACTTGAACATTTTTGTGAGCATCGCCCATAGCTTCTACTAAATATGGGTTAAAGCTGTCCATAGCATGTTTAACAAAATCAAAAGTAATGTTAACACTTACTTCACTTTGAGTATTGTCAATTTCAATACCACAGCTTTTAAGTGCTGCAATAAAAACAGCAGCAGAACCAAAGTTCTCTTTCCAATTAACAACAGGGTAGGTCGCTTGAAGGACTTTATCATTGTCTAGTTGGCTTACATCCACACGACAAATA
>CBFDAB010000131.1:0-5412 GCA_965602745.1 uncultured Campylobacterales bacterium | reverse complement strand
CGATAGACAAGAAAATGATAATGTATATGCCTTTATTGCCAATTATCATGCGATGACAACAGTCACTGACGGAAATAGATTAGCTGAACTGACAATGCAGGCGGCAACAGACTTCCTGGCACTTGGCATCAATCCTGAAAAGACAATGTTCTGGGTTCAGTCTGATGTCAAAGAAGTTCTTGAACTTTACTGGGTACTCTCACAACTGACACCTATGGGATTTTTGGAACGAGCACACTCCTACAAAGACAAAGTAGCCAAGGGCATCAACGCAAACCATTCACTATTTTCATACCCTGTTCTGATGGCTGCGGATATCTTGCTTTTTGATTCGGAGATCATTCCTGTTGGCAAAGACCAGATCCAGCACGTAGAGATAGCCAGAGATATCGCCGTTCGTTTTAATAATGAATATGGAGATGTTTTTCATCTCCCAGAACATCAGGTTGAAGCAGAAGTAGCAACTGTTCCTGGTATTGACGGTGCCAAGATGTCTAAGTCTTATGGAAACACTATCAATATCTTTGGTGAAGAGAAAAAGATTCAAAAAGTCATCAAAAAGATCGTTACGGCTACAACCGCACTTGAAGAACCAAAAGAGTATGAAAGCTGCAATATCTATGCCCTTGCCAAACTCTTTTTAGACAGCCATGATCTTGCGGCCTTTGAAGAACGTTATAGAACACCTGGTGAAGGCTATGGCCACTTTAAACTCTATCTTCATGATGTGATGTGGGAATACTTCAGACCTTACAGAGAAAAGCGTGAGTATTATACAAGCCACCAAGACGAAGTACGTGACATCCTAAAATCTGGTGCAGATAAGGCCCGTCAAATCGCGCAAGAAAAGATGGAGATCATCCGTTCTAAAACAGGTATAGCTTATTAATACCTAAAACTATAGGCCTAGCCTATGGCCCCCTACTTCACCTAATCTATTTTCAGTACAATTCGGAAATTTTTCAAAGGATATATATAATGTATAAAGTTACAGTACCTCAACAATGTGGTTGTTTTAGAAGATCGGGTAAAGAAGCAGAAAGTGTTTTTGATGATAAAGATATAGCACTAATGGAAGCTACAGAGATGGCAAATGAAATGAATGAAAGTTTTTGTCAAAAGCATAAGTTTAATGTAGTTGAAGATGGAAATGATTTCGTAGTTTTAATGGGTGCTGCACGTTAAAAGACCCAGGTCTTTTAGCAATAAACAGTTAGATCTACTCTGATAGAGGTGTAAATCTAACCAGCCATCCAGGTGGACTTTCTATTTACATCTAACGATGTAAATCTAACCAGACCATAAGGCCCTTCTGCGCATGAAGACGATTTTCGGCTTCTTCGAAGATAAGGCTTCTTGGTCCTTCTAACAACTCTTCGCTTACTTCTTGGTCTCTGTATGCAGGTAGACAGTGTAAGAATATCGCACCTTCTTGTCCAAGATCCATCATCTTATCATCTACCATATAGCCTTCAAAAGCTTTTTGTCTGACTTCTTTTTCATCTTCTTGACCCATAGATGCCCAGGTATCTGTTGTTACTACAGTTGCTCCCTTAGCCGCAACATTCGGATCATTTGTTACAACAATCTTTCCGCCGCTTTGCTTACAAAACTCTAAGGCTTCTTTCATAACAGTCTCATTAACCTCATATCCCTTTGGTGTTGCGATACGAAGTTCAAAGCCAAGCTTAGATGCTAACATCATCCATGAGTGTGTCATATTATTTCCATCACCCACATAAGCCACAACAGGATCTTTATCCATTCCATGTTCTATCATCGTCATATAATCAGCAAGAAGCTGAACGGGGTGATAAGTGTCTGTTAGGCCGTTTATAACAGGCACAGAGGAGTACGAGGCGAACTCTTCAAGTCTGGCATGCTCAAAGGTACGGATCATTATCATGTCTGTCATACTCGAGATGACTCTTGCTGTATCTTTTACAGGTTCACCGCGTCCAAGTTGAATATCTTTATTGGATAAGAAAAGACCGTGTCCGCCCAATTGAAAGATACCCGATTCAAAACTCACACGCGTACGTGTTGAACTCTTTTCAAATATCATTGAAAGAGTCTGTCCATTGAGATAAGGGGGCTGAGCCTTTGCCTTAAACTCTTTTTTGACCTTTAGACCCAGGTCTATAATCTCTAATATCTCTTCTTTTGTATAATCTTTTAATGTTAAAAAATGTCTCACGATTATCCTCTTAACTTCTGAATTTCATCACAGCTCATCACATTTCCTATATAGAAACCTTGAACGTACTCTATGCCAATATCTTTTACAATATCATAAAGCTCTTTACTACTTACGTATTCGGCGATCACCTCTATACCAAGGTTAGAAGCAAAGTTGTAAATACCTTCAACAATATGTCTGTCTTGAACACTTGTAGCCATCTGTTCAATCAATGAACCGTCTATCTTAATATAATCAGGCTTTATCTGTCTAAGATAGGCAAAATTTGAATAACCCGTTCCGAAATCATCAATAGCGACTTTAAAACCTGATTTTTTTATCTCTGTGATAATTGTAATATAGTTTTCATTAAGCAGTTCTTCTGACTCGACTAACTCGACAACAATTGAAGCAGCAGGTATATTATGTTTGTGCGACATGTAGATAAGATAATTTAGCATATCTTCATCTAAGTCATCTCGCGTCATATTAATAGAAAGATCTATTTGACACTTCTCATAAGATGCAAAACTTTCATTTATAATAAGTTTAGTCAGCTCTCTCTCATGTCCTGAGTTTTGCAGAACACCTAAGAACTCTGCAGGAGATACCATTAACTCCTTCTCTTTATCGTACATGCGTATCAAGACTTCATATTTTAAGACTTCTTTTGTTTTTGTCAATGCAATAGGCTGAAAATACACTGAGAATAGACCCTCGTCAAAAGCCTTTACTATTTTTTTAACCCACTCCAAGTTTGCCTTATGACGTTTTTCCAAAAGGGCATCTTCATCATAATATGCAAATCTCTTATGTGTTTTTATCGCATAACGAGAGGCTATCTCAGCTCGACTTAAGAGGGAAGCTTGAGAATGTTCATTGTCTGAATTTGCAATACCAAAGGTAAAGGATAGAGGCATATCAATACCGTCATGCTCAATGATATAGAACTCTTTTAATTTGGAGATAAGAAGAGTGACATACTTTTCATCAGAACAGATCATTACAAACTCATCTGAACCCATTCTAAATACAGAGGTTTCTAATGACTCATCTGAACTAATAGAACCCCCTATCTCTTTTAATATCTGCGCCGTCTCTTTAAGATAAACGTCACCTACATTTTGGCCAAAACTATCATTAATATGTGAGAAGTTATGAATATCAATATAAATAATCGTAAACCTATGTCCTAACTTCTGCACCTTATCCATCTCATTTATGAGTTTATTGCGATTTGGTATCTCTGTGAGCTGATCTGTCTCATATGTCTGTTTTATGATCTTTATCTGTTCATTTATCTTCTTATTAAAGGCAAAAAGCGTTCTATAAATAGTCCCTAATTCACTCTTTGACTGAAGTAATAGAACCTGATTTTTTCTTATAGGCTCCTCTTTTTCTTTAAGAAAATCCAAAAGAGTACGAAGGGCCTGTTTAATATCAATAAAGATAAACCAAGCAATGACAAAGACTATTACTAAAGGCAGGATAAGTAATATGATGTTCGTTTTGAACTTATTTTTGTCTTTATATATCTGTTTTTCTATCTTATCTTTGACCATATGACTGTTAAGCATCTCTACCTTTTTGAGATCTTCCATATAGACATCATAATACTTCAGCCATAGTTTAATATCAATACCACTGACCTTATGGCCAACTTGTGACTGAAGTTCTTCAAGCATCTGATTTAAATGGATAAAAGAAGAGCTTGAGTAGAGCTTATAATAGGCATCCAGGACAGAAGGCTCCGCAAAGGTCTTAAAACGGTCAAGATAGGTCTGTGCTTTTGCATCTTGTGTCGTTATAAGGTCATACCATACTTGGTCAAACTCTTCTTCTCTTCCTACGACAACTTGAACCAGGGTTTGTTGCAAGGCCGTGTATTCTATTGCAGAGATAAGATTAAAATAGGCGTTAAAATCATTTGACTCTATTCTCGCCGTCATCAGCGCCATAAGATCAATAAAGTGTTTTATCAGCGAATCGGTATAGTAACGTACAATCTCGTCACCTTCTATATTTCCATTATCAATATTAAGACGTATCTTCATAAGTGTTGATATCTCATTAGTGAGAAGAAGAATCTTCGCATTTATCTTTTTACTTGAAAAATTTTCAAGACTTTCTTTGCATGTGCCAAACATATTTAAAAGAGCATTCGTCTCCTGACGCACTTTTTTTAGGCTCTTTATATCATGTCCATGTTCTATTATTGATATTGAGTTAGCACGCTCTTTTTGAAGACTAAAGATAATAGTATTGACTTTTTGAGCCGTATCAAAGGCAAAAAGTATTTTTTGAGTTTTTTCATTCTGCTCCAGAGTGTCTTTTAAATAAGAGACATTCCAAAAGAGTACTCCTGAGATCAAAAAGACAATAACAAAAGCAACTTTGATCTTAACGCTAAAGCGGCTTAAAAAATATAATATAAATTGAACCATCTATTTCCTTAAAAGTTCGGCTACTTCTTTTGCATGGTAGGAGATAATGATACTTGCTCCCGCACGCTTAAAAGCGATCATAGTTTCCATTAGAACCCTATCATAATCAATAAGCCCTTCACGACCGGCAAACTTAAGCATCGCGTACTCTCCGCTGACATTATAAACAGCCAGTGGACGAGATGTGTTCTCTTTGATGTCGCGTACGATATCAAGATAAGCAAGAGCCGGTTTTACCATTAAGATATCTGCGCCCTGAGCCTCATCTTCTATACTCTCGGCAATCGCTTCAAAACGGTTTGCCGGATCCATCTGATAGGTAGAACGGTTTCCAAAACTTGGAACTGATTCGGCTACATCTCTAAAAGGGCCATAATATCCGCTTGAGAACTTCGTTGAGTATGCCATAATAGGAAGGTCTGTATAACCTCCCTCGTCTAAGGCTGTACGAAGTGTCTCAATGATCCCATCCATCATCCCGCTCGGTGCTATCATATCTACACCTGCCTTGGCATGAACAAGAGCTTGAGCAGCAGAAAGTTCAAGAGTTGAATCATTATCAACTGTCTCTTTTTGCATATCAATGATCCCGCAATGCCCGTGGTCAGTGTATTCACAAAAGCACAGATCTGTAACAACAAACATCTCAGGATGCGCAGACTTTATAGCTCTGACCGCTTTGGCGATGATCCCATGTTCACAAAGTGCATCAGAACCGACTGAATCTTTAACAGAAGGAATACCAAACAAGATAATAGAATACAGACCTAAAGACTTTAATGTCTCACA
>CBFDAB010000130.1:0-5430 GCA_965602745.1 uncultured Campylobacterales bacterium | reverse complement strand
GGAGCCTTAATAGTCTCCTGAGACCCATTTGAATAAGTGATAGAGATATTCTGTCCGTAATTTCCTATAAGAGTAATAGACTTCTCTATACTTAGAAGTTTGATGACGATAAGTTCAAAGAACTGCTTTGTATTGATATCAAGACGTCCAAATCTATCAATAGCCTCTTCTTCGATCTCATAAACTTCCGTGACCTCTTCACAATGGCTCAAACGTCTATACAGCTCTAATCGTAAACGTTCTTCTCGTACTACCTCATCAGAGATATATGCAGAGATAGTCAGCTTGATATCGACTTTTTTACGCTCGACCTCTTGTTGGTTGGAGAGTTCTTTGATGGCATCTTCTAACATTCGCAGATACAGGGTATAACCGATGTTTTTGATATGTCCGCTTTGGGCATCACCGATAAGATTTCCCCCGCCTCGTATCTCTAGATCATGATATGCCAGAACTGAACCGGCACCTAAGAAAGAGTTTGATTCCAAGGCCAGAAGACGTTTCTTTGCCTCATCTGTGAGGTTCTCTTTATTATCGACTATGAAGTAGGCATATCCTTCGATATGTCCGCGTCCGACACGACCGCGCAGTTGATGCAAGTCTGCTATACCAAACCTGTCTGCACCGTCTATAAGCATCGTGTTTACCGTTGGCATATGAATACCCGACTCGATAATAGAGGTTGCTAGCATCAGGTCATATTCACCGTTTTGAAACTTCATCAGCTCTTTTTCTGTTTCTGTCGCAGAGATCTTCGAATGCAGCATCAAGATACGAAGGTTTGGCAGTATCTGTAAAAGTTCTCTTTTCTTAATAGGCATCGCGTCAATAGAGTTAAAGACATAAAAAAGCTGCCCTCCACGCCTGATTTCACGCAAGATGACCTCTTTGAGAAGCTTCTCGTCATACTCTTTGACAAAGGTTCTCACACCTTGACGCTCTGAGGGAGGTGTCATAAGCGTAGACATCTGTTTGATAGACGACATCGCTTGGTTCAGTGAACGCGGTATCGGTGTCGCAGACATAGAAAGAAGGTGAACTTTTTCATACAGAGTCTTTAGCTTCTCTTTTTGTTTAACCCCGAACTTATGCTCTTCATCAATGATGATAAGACCCGGCTTGGCAAACTTTGCGGCAAAGAGGGCATGAGTCCCGACAACCACATCTAAGGCTCCGGCCTCAAGTGCTTTTAATACCTGCGTCTTGTCCTTAGTCGAGACAAAACGATCCAGCTTGGCTATCTTAATATCATAAGGCTCAAAACGCTCTATTAAGGACTTATAATGCTGAGAAGACAAGAGTGTGGTTGGAACGATAAGAGCAGACTGATGTCCGCTTAGATAGGCGGAATAGATAGCATTCATCGCAACTTCCGTCTTGCCGAAACCTACATCACCGCTCAGAAGTCTGTCCATGACCTTCTCTTGGCTTATATCATAGATGATCTCTTGTATAGAACGTGCCTGATCTTCAGTATATTCAAAGCCTGCCGCTTCCTGGAAGGTTTTAATCTTCTTGGCATCGGCAATAATCTTCGGCGCCTTGATAAGCGCTCTTGAAGCCGCAAGGTTGATGATCTCACCGGCGATCTCAAAAAGTTTCTTCTTGACCTTGTCTTTTAACTTGGCAAAGCTTCCTTTTCCCAGTCTGTCAAGTACAGGAAGTGAACCCGAAGAGATATATCTGTCAATGACTTCCAGGTTCTCAACGGGAAGCAAGATCCTCTCTTCTCCCTGATAAGAGATAGCTACAAAGTCTTTTACACCGCCGAGGATAGTGGCTTGTTCGATCTTTTCAAAGACACCTACCCCATAATTTTCATGAACAATATAATCTCCCGGCTTTAACTCATCAAGGATGATACTTGACTTTTTACGGCGTTTTTTCTTGATCTCTTTGTTCAAAGAGAAAATGAGTTCTTTGTCACCGATAAGATTTACGATGATAGGAGAGTAGAGTATATTTATCTTCGAAGTATCATGCAGGTCAAACTGTTTTACCTGCGCTTCATTTGATGCGATAAGGGTGATCTTCTTATTCTTATTTGCTTCTAAGGTCTTATGAATCTCTATTAAGGAGAACTCTTTATACTCTTTTGCCTCAGGTATGATACGAAGATCAAAAAAACTCTCATCTATAGCCTTCTCATCAAAGGCGTATATCTCTTGCAACTCTAAAGAGAGATCAGAGCTATAAACAGCTTTTTTGCCTTCCGTAAAGGCCGTGCTTAAGTCATCCAGATGCCATAAGCCCAAAGAAGAGAGGTCTTTTACAAAACTGTCTGAAGAGCTATGTTCACACTTATGTGTCAGTGCATCATACTGCTCTTCATTCAAAGCAAAGAATGCAGGTGTTATCTCTATCTTCTCAATCTCTTCTTTGATACTCTTTTGTGTTTCAAGTTCAAAGACACGTATCTCTTCTATCTCATCACCAAAGAGCGAGATACGGTAAGGCTTGGCTGCTGTGATAGGAAAGATATCAATGATATCTCCGCGAAATGAGACCTCCCCTTTTTCTTCAACAATATCAACAAAGGTATATCCCCAAAACAGCATCTCTTTTTTAAAAGACTCTAAGGCGATAGTGTCACCAAATTCCAGGTATCTCACATCAAAAAGTTCAGGCCTTGGAAGGGCATGTGAGACTGTTTTAATAGGAGAGATAACCAGTGGCTTTGAAGCTGCTGATTTATAGGTATTAAGGGCTGAAAAAAGCTCAAATAGTTCAATCTTAAAAGATCTCAGATCATCCCCGCTTACAGCGCGCAGATCAGGAAAGACAATAACATCTTTTTTGCAAAATCTTACAAGATCAGCCAAGGCAGAGGCCTCTTTTGAATCTTTTACTATGATAAGTTCGGGGGAATTACTCTGAAGGTATTCGTACAGGCTACTCTGACTCAAGCCTCTTTCTTCTTCTCGTCAATAACGGTGTTAACAGGCTTGTTTTTCATCTCTTTGTTTTTTATCTTGCTCTCACCCTCAAAGTGGCCTTTTGCTTCGATAACAAGCTCAGATGAAAGGATAGAACCGATCACTCTACCCGCTGCCATGATCTCAAGACGTTCAGCTTCAACGGTACCGTTAACTGTACCTTGAACGATAAGGTGATTAGTATGGATCTCGCCGCTTACCTTTCCGCTTTTTCCAATAGTCACAAGTTTTTTAGACTTAATATTACCCTCAAACTCACCATCTATATATAAGTTGCAATCAAGGGTCATCTCGCCCTTGATAAAAGAACCTTCTGTGATAATAGTGGTATTGTTGTTGTTTGATGTAGGCGTGTTGTCGCTGTTATTAAAGATTGCCATGGTACATTCTTCTCCTGTTCAAATATAGAGTTATATGAAGCAACATTCCACTTTAGAAACCAAAATGGGTTAAGCGCTCTTTGGATAAATCTCACTTCATAGTGTAAATGGGGACCATTTGACATACCTGTGTTTCCGGTATAGGCAATAAGGTCACCACGCTTAATAAACTGACCTGATTTTACCACAATTTTGTTAAGGTGGCCGAAATAAGTCTTAAATCCGAAACTATGGTCTAAGATAATGAGATTTCCATACCCACTTTTTTTATGTTTAGCCGCCCACTCTACAATAGAGTCTGCTGTTGCATAAACAGGTGTGTTCATAGGAGCTTTCATGTCGCTTCCTCTATGAAACTCTTTTCGCTGCAAGGTCGGATGGGTACGGTAACCAAACTTGGAGGTAAGTCCATTATACTCGATCGGTGATCCGTTTGGAACATGCTGCATAAGAGAAGACATCTCCTCTGAAGTGACCGTAGCCAGATCAACTCTCTCTTGCAGACTTGTTCCCTCTTGCGATGAAAGACCGATAAGGTTTTCTATATCTGAAAGTTTATCCGTAACACTTACAAGTTCATTGCGTTTTTTCTCTAAGATATCTTCTGTCGCCTGGATGGTATTTATAAGACCTTGGTTTTTTCCCTTTAAGTCGGAAAAGGCCTCTTCTACCTCACATTTTTTTATCTCAATCTCATTAACGCTGGTATTCAAGTAGGCAATAGACAAGGCAGATGAGGCAAAAATAAAGAGTATAAAACCTAGTAAATATATTCCAAAACGCTTAATGATTTGATGAATATTAAACTGCTTTACCCCATGTTCATCATGGATGGTTATTGTAAAATGATTATGCATATTTGATAACTTTCCTCTTCTTCTTAGCAAAACTTTTTAAAGGCCTCAACTACAGAAAATGATCCAAAGACTAAATAGTTTTCGTCTTCTTCTATTTTCTCAAATGCTTTATACTCAAGACCATTTTTTATAATGGCAGAAAGCAGATCTTCATGCGAAACCATACGTTCATCTTCAACAGCTATGATCTCAACGTGTTTTATAATCGGTTTTAGTAGAGCTAGTATCGACAAATAGTCCTTATCTTTATAACTATTATAAATCAAATTTACAGACTTTTTGCTAAAACAGTGAGAAATAGCCTCTGCTGCAAGGCTATTATGCCCAACATCCAACCAAACATTATGCTTTATTCTCTGCATTCTACCCTCTAAGGGCTGAGAGTTAAATAAGTTTTTCTTAATCTTATAACCCAATTCTTTGATAACACTCATACTTAAGAGTAAATTTTCTTGCAGATAATGAGGAAGTTCAAGCTCTTGTGAGATCTCTTCTGCCATGAACATCATCTCATCATCTAAGTAGTTTTTATATGGGATAAAACTCAGCTTAGAGGATTTTTGAAGTTCATCTGCAACTTCCATGACCTCTGTAAATTTTTGCTCACCTATTATAGCCTTGCTTGTTACGCTTCTTAGTTTTGTCTGGGCTATCTCTTTAAGAGAAGATCCTAAAAAGTCCTCATGATCCATTCCTATTGGTGTAATAACAGAGAGGACTTTTTCAAAGGCATTTGTTGCGTCATATTCACCACCCAAACCGGCTTCTAGGATGATGTAATCACAAGTTTCATATACGATCATCGCCAAAAATGTTGTGTATTCAAAATAACTCAAACTTTTTTTAAACTCATCATTCAGATAAAACTGAAGTTTTTGATGCGCTTCTTCTAAGATATCAAAATCACAATTTTTTCCATTAAGCCAGATACGTTCATTAAAGTCTTCAATATGAGGTGAGGTGTAATGTCCGACCTTAAAGCCTAAACCCAAGAGAGCATTTGCTATAAAACGCCCAGTTGTACCCTTTGCATTTGTACCCACAAGATGAATGATCTTTGGTATGTTAATATGCTCTTTAATAGAGGCATAGGCTCGCGGCATACGGGTATAGTCTATCTCAGAGTAATACAGTGGTTTCTCTTCTAGGTACTTATTTAAATTCATGAAACTATTTGGTTGCGTCCATTTTCTTTTGCCTTATAAATGTTCTCATCTGCCGCCACCAGATCGATCAATCTCTTTCCGGCCTGGAGTG
>CBFDAB010000129.1:0-5444 GCA_965602745.1 uncultured Campylobacterales bacterium | reverse complement strand
TGCATTTGCGACTGCCCTAATCTACCTTCTTTGACACTTTCTTGATACTGTGCAAGTTTCTCAGCTATATCTTGAGGACTCATCTTATTGGCATCTTTAAAGACCGGCATATACAAGAACCTCCCCTTCGCCATCGCTATAGAGATAGAAGCATTTGGCCATATTTTCATCCCCTCCTTAGTTATAGTGGAACGAAAACCCTCAAATTCCATCATAGCCCTTGCAAATAACTTTATCAGCCACACCGTCATACTGTACTGAGAGTTATCTTCAAGCAAGGTCGCATCTATGTGCTCATAGATATGATAGGTCGGTTTTTCCAGAGAGTTTTCAACTGTTTTGATCAGGGATTTTTGAAAAGAGTCCAAAGGTTTACATAAGGCGATATTGTTCATCTGTATATAAGATAATAGATCTTGACTATCATACTTTTTACCCAAATCAAAGAGATTTCTATCTAAGGAATACTCTTGCATAAGATTTAAGGCCTTGGACGTGAAGTAGCGCCGCTCATGATAGACTTTTATATCATTTTCATGTGCAGGAGTTGGAAGTGTTTCTGCCTTTTGAAGCTTTTGTATATCAAACCCGT
Organism: uncultured Campylobacterales bacterium; assembly: GCA_965602745.1. Lineage (GTDB taxonomy): Bacteria > Campylobacterota > Campylobacteria > Campylobacterales > Sulfurimonadaceae. The sequence continues at coordinate 4,852 of CBFDAB010000129.1, read as the reverse complement.
AGCTAGAAGCAAGAAGCTTAGCCTTAGGCGAGGCAGCCCCCGCCAAGAGAGTATATTTTTCTCTTTTTATCTGTGTTTTGACCTTTTTCTCTGGCTTAGGTTCTTCATCTGGAAGAGTCACCTCTGTTTTTTGCTTTTTTTCCTCTTTATCATTGACCTTGGCTTCTATCTCTATACTTAAGATGACTGTACCTACGGGAGCCGTTTCACCCTCTTTTATGTTCAGAGCTAAGACAAGACCGTTTTTAAAAGACTGAACCTCCATAATGGCCTTATCTGATTCTATTTCTGCAATCACATCGCCAATATGCACCCTGTCATTTGCCTTCACCTTCCAGCTGATAAGTTTTCCCTCATCCATAGAGTCGGAAAGTTGGGGCATCATTATCTCATAAACCACTGCCTTCTCCCCAAGAAATGATATCTTCTGCAATCGATTCGGGAGTAGGAATGGTGGCAAGTTCCAGACTTCTATTATAGGCTATGGGCACATTCTCTCCGGCGAGACGAAGAGGTGGGGCATCTAAAGAATAAAAGAGTTCTTCAGCCGCCCAAGAGATGATCTGAGCCCCGTAGCTTCCCATCTTATGCCCCTCCTCCACAAAGACAATACGCCCCGTCTTTGTTATAGATTCTTTTAGTGTTTTGTAATCTACCGGATTTAAAGAGCACAGATCAATGACCTCACAGCTGCATCCCAGACTCTCTTCTATAATAGGGACAGCGGCCAAAGTATCATCAAGCATCTTAAGATAAGAGATGATGGTGATATCTTTTCCCTCTTTTAGTATACGTGCCTTAAAGGGATCGATATCGGCATCTTCATCCACTTCTCCCTCTTTGTTATACAAGAGTTCATGCTCGATAAAGATAACAGGGTCATCCATTAAGATAGATTTTTTCAAGGCATGATAAGCATAAGAGGGATCTGAAACGGCAAAGACAAAAAGCCCCGGTACGGCTGATAGCATCTGTTCATAATTTTCTGAATGCTGAGCTCCTAACTGACGGCTCACCCCCTGAGGCATACGGATAATCATAGGAAGAGGAATCTTTCCCGCACTCATATAAGGAATCTTTGCCATATGGTTAATGATCTGGTCAAAGGCTAAAAGCGAGAAGTTAGCCGTCATCAACTCTACCACCGGGCGTAAACCTCCTATGGCCATGCCAATGGCATTTCCCACAATGCTTAATTCGGCGATAGGGGTGTCTATGACCCTATCTTTTCCATATTTGACAAAGAGCCCTTCCGTCACACGGAAGGTACCGCCGAATTCGGCTATATCCTCACCCAAGATAATGATCTTCTTGTCTTTTTGCATGACCTCATCAAGGGCCTTGTTTAAGGCTTCTCTATAAAGCATGCTTCAACCCTTCTTCTGTAAACATATACTTTTTAAGATCGCTCAGTTCAGGTTCTTTGCTCTGCCGTGCGAATATAACAGCATTTTCAACGGCTTCAATAGCCTTTGCCTCTAAACTTTCTGCCTTGTCGGGATCTATCTGCTCTTTCATCCTCTTTATCGGGTCTTCTTCCTTGCATATCTGCATTTCCGAAGGACTTCGGTAAGAATTTGCATCACTGATGGAATGGCCTTCAAAACGACAGGTCATTGCCTCTACAAATATAGGTCCATATCCCTGTTTAATATGTTCCTGGGCTTGACTTACAGCTTCATATACAGAGATCACGTCCATGCCGTCCACTTCTATGGTTTGCATAAAGGCCTTGGCTTTTTGAGCCTGCTTTTCAAAGGGACTGACCTTGTCAATACGTGTCCCGATGGCATAATGATTATTTTCGCATAAAAAGACAAGAGGGAGTTTTTGAGCACTGGCTATATTAATAGACTCAAAAAAAGAGCCGCAGTTAGTGGCACCGTCTCCAAAAACAACAAGGGCCCCGTCTGGTCTGCCTTGGAACTTTCTTGCATAAGCACATCCCACAGCATTAGGTATATGTCCTCCTACTATAGCATCTCCTCCGTAAAAGCCCAAAGATGGCTCAAACATATGCATTGACCCCCCTCTTCCCCTGCTTATCCCCTCTACCTTTCCAAAGAGTTCTGCCATTACTTCCTTTGGCTCTATACCCCTAGCCAAGGCCATCACATGTTCACGGTAAGTTGTAAACACATCTCCCTTAAAGGCCTTCATCGCGCCCACACTCAACCCCTCTTGGCCTATGTCCAGATGCAAAAAACCGGAGATATCTCCTTGCATATAATGTTCTTTGGCCCCATACTCAAAGTGTCGGCCCAAAAGCATTAAATAATACAACTCTTCTTGCAATAATTTTTCCATCACAGACTCCTTATTGGCTAGCTGAAATAATTATACTATTTTTCATAATATTTATTTATTTAATGGGTTTATTTATGTTTGTTTTAAGAGGGATTTGACAAGAGATAAAGAAGAGCTTGAGAAAACGGCTAATGTACGCACACCGGCAAGCGTCAACCTTATACCTCTGTTTGTCTGAAATGTATGGGAACATACCTATTATCTTGATTATAAAAATGCGCGAGCCGTGTACTTAGAAGCTTTTTGCAATCATATAAACTGGGATCTTGCTTCACAGAGCTATGAGAAGACGGATATTAATATGTTTATCGGTATCGAGCCTTGTAAGGATATACAGCATCCCCTTTGTCAGCTGATGCGTGAGCACACAGATGGAGACAGAGGGACAAGTTAAGTATCTTGTCATATTTTTTCAGTAGAGCGTTATTGTCGTCTTGGCATTATTACTTGGCGCGGCTGACTAATACTCCGCCCAAAATGATCAGACCTATACCTGCATAAGTCCAGAAATCTGGGAAGGCATCTCCCAGCATCCAGCCAAAACCAATGGAAAAAGGGATATTCGTATACGATATTACACCAATAATACTCGCTTTAGAGAGACTGTATGCCTTTGTCAGCAACCATTGAGACAGAGTTGAGATAATCGCCATAAAACCGATAAGAGCCCATACCTTCATACTATAGTCCCAGCTAAAGGGTTCAAACAAAAAAGCCAAAGCCTCGGGAGGGTTAATGTATGGGGTGAAAAGAACAAATAAAAGAGGAAAAAGAGTACCTACCCCCATAAAAGAGAGCATTATGACACGGGTGTCATAGATATCTTTTATCTTCTTTATCGTTGCATAAGCAGCTGCTGCAAAGAAGCCCCCTAAAACACCTAAAAAGTGCTCATACGAGATCATAAGTCCTATAGGTTTTGTGATGAAGAGTATTCCTATAAACCCGACCAAAAGGGCAAGTATAGCACTTTTACTTAGGTGCTCATGTAAGAGGTAATAAGCCAAAATTGAGACAAAAAGAGGAGATGTCTTGTTTAAGGTAATCGCCTCACCTAAGGGAATTTCAGCAATAGTATAAAAGAAAAGGATCATCGCAGAAAATCCGAAGAGCCCCCTCATAAAGAGAAGGTGCAGTTTACCGCCATTTAGTGTAGGGGGAGTATGTTTGAGTGTGTACAAGATGATAAGCATACCTAAGGCATTTCGGAAGAAGACAAGTTCGAGTGCACTCAGATCATCTGTAAGTATCTTTGCAACTGCTCCGTTAAGCGCAGCCACAAGGGCACTTAGAAGCATAAGAAGGACACCTCTATCAATATTTTTAATCATGGGCGCAATTGTATCAGCCTTAGGCTTAACCCTGCGCTTGTTAAGGCTCCTTTAGTCTATTCTTTGGAAGAGAAGGCCCTTAAGATAAAGCGAGTTCGGCATGTTCAGTACATAAGGATGATCCTTGTCCTGATACATATGTTCCAAGACTTTCAACTGCACCCCGGTGTCTCTTGATGCATTAAGACTCGTCTCTATAAGTTCATCCATACTCACATGATATGAACAAGAAAAAAGAGCGATAAGACCCCCGGGTTTACAGATATTTATCCCGTTTTGCATAAGGTGTTTAAAACCGCTGTTCGCGCCAACTGCCTGCTCTTTTGTCTTGGCAAAAGAAGGGGGGTCAAGAACAACGATATCATAAGTCTCTTTTTTATCCGCCAGCTCTTTTATATAATCCATAGCATTGGCTGTTACACAGGTAGAACGGCCGTCATCCTCAAAGTCATTGAGTGCAATATTTTTTTCTACCTGCTCCATGGCTGTTGCTGATGAGTCAACAAAGGTCACATGTTTGGCACCTGCATTTAATGCATGCATACCAAATCCGCCTACATTACAGAACAGATCAAGCATAGTCGTATCTTCATCGACATATTCTGTCAATACACCATGATTAAAACGCTGATCAAGATAAAAACCTGTTTTTTGCGAAGTTTTCAACTCTAAACCAAACTGGCATCCAAATTCAACCACCTCGATAAAATCAGGAACTTTCCCAAATACCGGACCTTCAACTGTCTCTAGTCCCTCTTTTTCACGTGCCGCTGCATCAGATTTTTCATATATCGCAATCGGTTTTATAATCTCTAACAAAGAACCAATGATCTCTTTTCTAAGTCTTTCCATTCCGGCTGTATTTATCGCTATCGTTAATACACCATCATAAAAATCTACAATCAGACCTGCTAGACCATCTGCTTCTGAATGTACCATACGACAGGAATTAGAGTGCTCTAAAATAGAGTTACGCGCAGATATCGCAACAGTCAACTTCTCTTTTATCCATTTTGCATTGATAGTTTCTTCCTTAAAGGTAAGCATACGCAAGGTGATAACAGAGGCTGCATTGGCATAACCTACACCGAAAGACTCTTGCTTAAGGTTGACGACCTCTACAAGCTCTCCTGCTTCAAGACCTTCAGGCAGTACAGCAATCTCATTTTGATATACCCAAGGGTTAAATAAACGTAATTTTTTGGCGGCAGAGT
>CBFDAB010000128.1:0-5463 GCA_965602745.1 uncultured Campylobacterales bacterium | reverse complement strand
AATAATAGTTCCATTCCACTAGGCATACCCATGATTTTTCCTTTAAATATAATTGTCGCAATTTTATCTCTTTATTGCTGTGTTAATACTTATTGCACTTTATCTATAGATTTTAACGATCTCGTCACACTTCATTATCCCTAAATAAAGTTCATATCCATTTAATTGCATAATATTGCAAATAGTTATATAATATTAGTATCTCTTCCAAAAAAACAAAAGGACGGACATTATGATAATGCATAACAGAAGATCCTCAGGGTCATTGGTTCCTTCGCTATTCATACTACTTGAAGTTTTGGCGCTATTTTTAGCAGTTAAAATCGTAATGGCAGTAAGCTATATATGGCTTACTTATGCAGCCATAGCCTCAGCACTTGTTTATTTTTCAGGCTCTGCATTACGAAGATATTTTACGATGTTATCAAGGGGAAGAGATTAATATTAACAGATCTTTACACATCAAATATATCTTAACACTTTTGAGTTACTAGGACATATCCTTAATCATCACAATGATGCTTTTGAAAATAAAACTTGTCTATCTTCATAAAACCAACATTTACACAATCACATTTTACTGACCAGCAGAAAGTTCTTCAGTTCTAAGACCTATATTGGAGTTAAATACGATTGAGCTGTTTTTTTGATTTTATGTAGAGAGTTCCTGTGGAAGTGAAGCACAGAAAAAGATGCCAGCACTTATAGAGAGTTTATCTAGTATAGTAGATCTTTAGCTATTACTTTCCCACTCATGTATAAATTCACTGATTTGCATAGATGGCATCTTAAGACGCGAAGCGTGGGCAATTGAGATAAGCTGCTCAGCAGCAATATCTAGGTCGTCATTAACGACAAGATAATCATATTCACTGATACGCTGAACCTCACGTGTTGCCATTGCTATACGTCCATCTATGACAGCTTGATCATCTGTTCCGCGTGATGTTAATCTCTGCTTTAATTCTTTTAAAGAAGGTGTCGTAATAAATACTGATGTAGTGATATCACCCAGTCGGTTTTGAACAGCATCATGTCCTTGAACATCAATATCAAAGATAACAATCTCACCCTTTTTTAAAGCCTCTTTTACAGGCTTTATAGAGGTGCCGTAATAATTTCCGTGAACCAAGGCATATTCTAAAAAATGTTCTTCTTCTATATCTATTTTAAACTCATCTTGATCAACAAAATGATAATGAACACCGTCAATCTCGCCTTCTCGTATCGGACGCGTTGTTGTAGAGATCGAGAAATAAAATGCGCCAATCTTCTCTTCTATCTTTTTTATTAATGAACTCTTACCCGCACCGCTTGGACCGGAAAGAACTAAAATCGCACCGTTTTTCATTCACCATTCTCACTAAATGAGATACTGATATTCATCTGCATACCTTTTAAAGCTTCTTTAACATTGTCTTGTTTTAAAGTTTTTATCAACTCTTCAAGTGCAATAATCTTTTCATCTGAACCTGATTTTACTGTCTCACTTATTTCACCTTCAACCTCTAAAGTATCAACAAAGGCATCAACATCTTCTAGTTCAGGATGATCATTACTTCCTTCAATACCCGATCCCATAGCTTCAGTCAGGGCTTCTTCGTTAAAAGATGCGTACTCACTCTGTCCGACACTCAGTTCAGGCTCGTCATCATCTTCTTTGAGACTAGATTCTAAGGCCTCAAGTTCTTCTTGTATCTCTGCTTCTTCCTCATCTATCTCTTCTTCTTCAACTTCTTCACCTAAGGCAAGTTTTAAGTCATTTGAGTTTAAAGAAGAGAATGCATCTTCTACATCTGTAAACCCGTCTTCTAAAGTAAGCTCACTGTCTAAGTCTTCTTCATCTAGGTTATCTAAGGCTTTTTTGATCTCGTCATTTAAAGCACTTAAGTCCATCTCTTCATCTAATAATGAATCAATTTCAGCTTCTTCTTCTAACTCAGCTTCTTCATCAGAAATTTCTTCTATCAAGGTATCTAGTTCATCATTTTCTTCTTCTAAAGTCTCAAGTTCATCGCTTAATTCTTCTTCATCGCTAAGCTCTACTAAACTGTCATCCAGTAGATTTATATCTGAAAACGTATCATCTTCCGGCTCTAACTCAGCTGACTCTTCTTCAGCTATTTCACTACTCTCATCTTTATCAATAAACTCATCTAGCTCTATATCTAGAAGATCTTCGTCTGAAGTATCTTCTAACTCGTTTGCTTTTTTTGACTCTTCGATTATATCAGCACTTTCACCTTCTTCACTAATCTTTTCTGCAATCTCGTTATCATCTGAAATTTCGTCTAGATCTGATCTGTCTGATTCTTCTTGAGCAATAAGATCATCCAAACTTTTATCAAGTTGGTTATCTAAAATCTCATCCTCTTGCAAAGTTTCTTCTGCATCTGGGGAGGCTGTCTCTACTAGCGCCTCATCACCAAGCTCATCTATGCTGTCCTCGACAAAATCTTCACTAAGCTCTTCTTCAAGGCCAGCTTCTTCTACGCTTAGTAATGCTTCATCAAGTTCAGTTGAGTTCACGTCTTCAACAATTTCTTCTTCTTCGAGCTCATCCAAGACATCATTTATCTCATCTAAGGTTTCTTCATCTGAAAACGAACCAAGCAAAGCTTCTTCACTAGACTCATCTTCAAGTTCATTAATGTCTACAAGAGTATCTTTATCTGTTTCTTCTAAAAGTTCTTGGACTTCTTTTACATCTTCTTCGTCTAAAACACCTTCTAACTCCTCTTTATCTGTCTCCGCAAGGAGATCATCAAGGTCTAGTTCGTCATCAGGTAATAAGGGTTCTGTCTCTTCGTCTAAAACACCTTCTAGCTCCTCTTCATCTCTCTCCGCAAGGAGATCATCAAGGTCTAGTTCGTCATCAAGTAATAAGGGTTCTGTCTCTTCGTCTAAAACACCTTCTAGCTCCTCTGCATCTGTCTCCGCAAAGAGATCATCAAGGTCTAGTTCGTCATCAAGAGATGAGAGTTCTGTCTCTTCGTCTTTAAGCTCTTGTAAATTAGCAGACACATCATTAAGATCTTCAAAATCACTAAGGTCACCAAGGTCACCTAAATCATCAAGATCTCCTATCTCAGATAAGCTTTCGATCTTGTCTAAGTCATCAAAACTCTCTACAAGTTTTTCACTTGATTCTGACTCTTTTTTAGGAACTTTAATATCTATATTAGCAGATATATCAGTAAATATATCGACTAAGTCTGTTGGCAAAAAAGGTTTATTAAGTTCACGCGAAAAGCCAGCAGGACATTCTGTAGTACGAGAACCGATAAAACAGCTTTGTGCAAATTCAAGATTATTTGACAAGGCTTCAAATTGCTCTTTCTCATAACAAGTATCATCTACTATTATAAGATCAAACTTGCCTTCGCTGATCTCTTGCATAGAATTTACCGATCTTAGTTCATCACCTGTTTTTTGTGCACTCAAGGTCACTAATTTACCAACAACGGGATTCTCATTAATAAGGAGTATTTTCATACAAGAGCCTTTTTTTTAGTATATAATGGACATTAGAAAAATTATATTTAGATTTTCAAAGATGCCCTTATTGAGCAATATATATATTCTAGCAAAAAAACATAAAGATGCAGTCAAAAAGGAAAGAACTTGCTCATACTTTTGATCTTTTTTCCTATTCTCTTTCTTTCTCAAGAACTTTTCATGCTTCCTGATGATGCCCACTCTCTTATGAGCTCTTATAATGCGGATATTAAAAATGCAAAAAAAGAGGTATATATCTTCTCTTCTACTCTAAATGAATATACTTTAATTCATACACTTAAACAACTATCCAAGAGAGATATTCCTATTATTATCATCTCTGCTGAAGCACTTGAGAAGGAAGATAAGACAGGCTACTTGAGTCTATTTAAAAACATATCCTTATATACCATGCCCTCTTTATCAAGTAGAGATATAAAAGGATCTATCATCTGTATTGATGATGAAAAGTTTTATTTAATCTCTCAAACACTAGAAGAGAAGAGGCTGAAAGAGAGATATGCTTTTGGCATGTATAAACAAATAGAGTGCAGCTATCTTTTCAAGACCTTACTTCAACGATCACAGCCTTTTTAAAGATTTAAAAGAGCAGAGGAAGGCTATTTAGGGTTTCGAACATCTCTCTTGAAAAGATCCCCATAAAGGTTACCAGAGTTGCGATTATAACAACAAAGGCCACCATGATTTTAATAGGAAAACCGATAACAAGAAGGTTGAATTGAGGCATAGTCTTCATCAACATCCCAAAGATAATATCAGCCAACAAAGACAGAGCAATAATAGGAAAAGCTATCATAAAACCGACCACAAACATATTAGTAGCTGCTTTCATCAAATAATCAAACACCTCTTTATCAAGCATAAATCCACCAAGAGCCACCTCTTGTAAAGAGTCGTTGACAAAGAGTAAGACAACATGATGTCCATTTAAAGCCAGAAAGGTCATCAAGGCTAAAAGGGATAAGATATTTGAGATGACAGGCATAGAGATACCAGACTGAGGATCCACTACCGAGGCCATAGAAAAACCCATAATAAAAGAGATCTGGATCCCGGCAAATGTCATAATATTCATCGTTAATTGAAGCATTAACCCCGCAGTAAAACCAAGTAAAAACTCACTTAAAATGGCAAAAATAAGATTTGTCATTGTTATTGTCATTTCCAAAGGAGGCATTACAGAGAAAAAAAGCACTGTAAAAACAAAGGCAATAGCTGTTTTTATTGTCATTGGAATACTCATATGAGAAAATACTGGCATCATAATAAACAAGCCTGTCATACGGAAAAATAGGAGTAAGAAGCCGACAATATTTTGAGGGCTTAAGAATTCAATGACTTCCAAAACTTCTCTTTGAAATAAAGTCAATAAAATGCAGTAAAGAGAGAAAAAGAAGGAGAAAAGCTGAAAAACAAGTAAAAGAATAAAATAGTTTTACCCCTAATATTCTTCTATATTCACTCTTTACTTCTTCCTCTTTCTTATAAATAATCAAGGGCTATTTAACCTTTTGCAATTTCATATCTACAAGTTTATATACATGATCACATCTCATTGCTAAACTTTTCTCATGTGTAACTAAGACCATAGCGGCTTCTTCATTACGGATATATTGGGTAAACAGGTTCATTACATCAAGTGCGGTTTCGCTATCAAGGTTCCCTGTAGGTTCATCAGCAAAGATAAGACGTGGATTTTTAGTTAGTACTCTTGCTATGGATACCCTCTGTTGCTGTCCTCCTGAAAGTTCTGTGACCTTTTGGTGTATAACATCCTTGATACCTAGACTTATCAGGTGATCTTCATTTACCTCATTATTGCTCAATTGAGCAGCAACCTCAAGATTTTCATAAGCAGAAAAACCTCTAAAAAGATAATGAGATTGAAAGACCATTCCAATCTCATCTCGTCGCATATCTACAAGTTCTTGTTTTGTCAAGCTG
>CBFDAB010000127.1:0-5537 GCA_965602745.1 uncultured Campylobacterales bacterium | reverse complement strand
TTATACTTAAATCGTATGACTTAAAATTAAATAAGCCTCAATTTAATGCGTACTCAGAGAAATAAGTACGCCTTCAATAAGCTTGTCAATGTCTCCATCTAAGATAGCATTGACATTTGAAAAGGCTTCATTTGAACGGGTGTCTTTGACTTGCTGGTAAGGCTGCATAACATAAGAGCGGATTTGATGTCCCCAGCCGATCTCAGATTTTTCAACCCCATCTTTCAGCGCCTGTTGTTTCTCTATCTCGAGCTCATATAGTCGAGACTTTAACATCTTCATGGCCGTAGCCTTGTTCTTATGCTGTGACCTGCCGTTTTGGCACTGTACAACGACGTTTGTCTCTATATGTGTGATACGAATTGCAGATTCTGTTTTATTTACATGCTGTCCGCCTGCGCCAGAGGCTCTGTAGGTGTCAATACGGATATCTTTATCCTCTATCTCTATATCAATGTCATCATCTAACTCAGGTGAGACCATAACAGAAGAGAAAGAGGTGTGGCGCTTGGCATTAGAGTCAAAAGGAGAGATGCGTACAAGTCTGTGTATCCCATTTTCTACCTTTAAGTAGCCATAGGCATTTTCACCGCTGATAAGAATAGAAGCATCTTTGATCCCTGCTTCTTCCCCGTTTTGATAATCCAAGATCTCAGCCTTAAAACCATGTCTCTCAGCCCAACGAGTGTACATTCTAAAAAGCATATGCGCCCAGTCCTGAGACTCTGTTCCGCCGGCACCGGGATGAATAGAAATGATGGCTGAATTCGCATCATGCTCCCCGCTTAACATGACTTCGACTTCCATTTGGTTGACGCTGTTGTTAAGTTCATCTGCTTCGCCAAAAAGCATGGTTACAGTTTCTTCATCATTCTCTTCTTTGGCCATCTCATAAAGATCATTAGCGTCTTCAAGTTTTCCTGAGGCAGTCTTGAACTTGCTGAGTTTTCTCTCAAGTTGAGTCTTCTCTTTTTGAATAATTGCTGCGTGTGCGGCATCATTCCAAAAGTCTTGATCACTCTCAAGAGTTTCTATCTCACCAAGACGAGTCTGAATCTCATCAGGTCTGACAATATTGCTGATATTTTGCATTTTTGTGGCTAAATTTTTTAAAAGTTCGCCGTATTCGTAATGGTCCATGGTGTTTATCCGATTAAATATTATATAATTCGCCAATTATAAACCATGAAGGCTTAAAAAGATGAAGAGGGACAAGATATCTCACCCTGTCTCATCTCAGTCACGTGTGTTTTGCATATAAGAAAGCAAACAGTTGCGAGAGTTTTCTGCTGAAGAAAACAAGCTGAGGCGGTCTGCTTTGCAGACCACTAGAGTTTGTTTTGACGTATTAATTAAATGTAAGGACTTAAAAAGATGAAGATTGTTCATTCCCCTCAAGAACTAAAATCAATTTTAAAAGAAGAATACGCGAACCGTAGTATTGGTTTTGTTCCAACTATGGGTGCCCTGCATCATGGACATCTTAGTCTGATAACAGCATCAGTGAAGAACAATGATATCAGTGTTGTATCTATCTTTGTCAATCCGACACAGTTCTTAGAGGGTGAAGACTTGGATAAGTACCCATCAAAGTTTGATGCTGATGAGAAGATATGCTCTTTTGCCGGAGTAGATATACTCTTCTATCCTCAGGCTCAAGATATGTATGAAGCAGATGAGATAAAGGTTATTGCTCCAAATATCCGTGGATTTATTCTAGAAGGTCATGTTCGTCCGGGTCATTTTGACGGGGTCTTGACCGTAGTGATGAAACTCCTTAACATTGTTAGTCCTGATCGTGCTTATTTTGGTAAAAAAGATGCTCAACAGTTGGCTCTTATTACTCAGATGGTAAAAAACTTTTGTATGGATGTTGAGATCATTCCTCTTGAAACAGTTCGAGAAAGTGATGGGCTGGCAATGAGTTCACGAAATGTTTATTTAAATGAGAATGAGAGAACAGAAGCTCTTAAAATATCCAAGTCTTTAAAAGTGGCAACAAACCTTGTCATACAAAAGGTCTTCGAGGTAAATCGTATTAAAGAAGAGATGGGAGAAGTCTTAAAACCTTTAGATGTGGAGTATATTTCTATAGTCTCTCGTTCTTTTATCCCTCAAGAAGAGGTTGAGATCGGAAACAGTATTATCTTGGTAGCCGTAAAACTTGGAAAAACAAGACTTATTGACAATATCTGGATATAAAACTACTTTTTACAGTTTAAGTAGTCAAACTCCACCAAGAGCTCAACAATCTCTTTGAAAACAGGGACAGCTGTTAAAGCAGCAAAGTGATTGGCCTTAGGCTGTATAACCGTCACGCCAAGGGTATATCTGCCTTTTTCATCATTTGCAAAACCAAAGAATGAGGTGTTGTACTTTGATACATATCTTCCGTTTTCTGCGATATGCGCAGTTCCTGTCTTTCCTCCGATTTCAAGTCCCGGTATAATCGTTCCTACTCCGGTTCCCTCTTGAACAGTTTTAATCAGGATCTTTTTCATTCTTTCTGCCGTAGCTTGAGAGATGACCTGGGTAGAACCCTCAGGAGTCATAGGTTCAAGATTTCCGTGTATATCCATTAACCTTTCTACAATATAGGGCTGAAGGGTTCGTCCACGGTTATTGAAGGCATTATATGCTTTTAGGAGCTGCATGACATTTGCTTTAAGCCCATATCCATAAGAGGTTGTAGCCTTGTAAATCTCATTTTTCAGTCTGTTGATAGCAGGAACACTTCCCTGTTTTTCATAAGGGAGTCTTAGCCCCGACTTTTGTGCAAATCCAAAGTGGATAAGACCTTGATAATAGTCAAGTGCAGGAAGTTTCTGCGCAAGCTGGGCTATACCTACATTAGAAGAGTGGACAATAACATTTTCTGCACTTAACCAACTATATTTATGCTCATCCGTAATGGTCATTCTTCCTAATCTCATACGCCCATTATGTCCATTGACCAAGTCATAAGGATTAACCAGTTTATGTTCTAAAAGAAGAGAAAAGATTATAGGTTTTAAAACAGATCCCGGCTCGAAACTGTACTCGATCACATTAGCATTTAAAGAAGGATAATCTGAACGGCGAATACTGTTTGGAACAAATCGGTTGGAGCTGGCCAATGAGACGATCTTACCTGTACTTGATTCCATCACAACCGCCATGATCTCTTCTGCTCGCAGCTTCTCTTTCATCTCAGACAGGCTCTGTTCCACGCGTTTTTGCAGGGTCACGGGTATAGTGAGTTGAACGTTTAGCCCGTCAACATCAGCCTTCGTATAAGACTTTTTATTTAAGATTATATAATTATTGACATCTCTTGGTCCAAACTGCTTTCCGTCTTGCTGGGCACTTAAGGCATAATCAAAACTTTTTTCTATGCCTTTAACCCCTTTCACCCGTGTATAAGAGTTGTCTTCAACCTTATGTATGTAGCCGATAATGGGAGTCAAGAGGTCTTGATAGGGGTAGCGTCTTTTCTCTCCGCTAGGCAAGATACTCAGTCCATGCAGGATCGTCCTTCCGTTGGGGCGGACATACTCGACAAAGACATGCATTCGACGCAGTCTGTAGGCTAGGTTTTTTAGGTATTGTGCGGCTTGGGGATTGATCTGATAAGAGAGAACAACACTTCCCTTGCGACTTGAAAGCTGTTTTCTTATCTCTTTCTCATCTATACCGCTATAAATAGAAAAAAGCTTGATAAAAAGCTCTTTTTTATCGGGATCAATGTTGAGTGTATTAACAACAGCCTTGTAAAGTTGCTGGGTCGTAGCGATGTGAAATCCGTCTGAACTGAGGATCTCACCACGTTCAGCACGGGTCTCGTTAGAGGTATATTGAGAAGGAGTATGACGTTCATGTAAGACGGTATAGAGTTGTGAGCTTAAAAAGAGTATAAAGCCTAAGATCAAAAAGAGAAAGAGAACTAATATTTTTTTAGATTTGTTACGGTTGTTCATATATTCATAATTACTTTCTGCAATTGTAACGGAATATTGCTAAAATTAGTAAAAAGGAGTTCTCTATGAAAAAAGTTTTTGTCTTAGCTTCGATGATGTTGATGTTTGCTGCTTGTTCATCTTTAAATGTGAATGTCGATTATGACCCTGAGTTTGATTTCAAAGCTAAGAAAAGTTTTGCCATTGTCCACCATAACAAGGACGGAGAAGACACACTTTTCAATGACAGGATGACAGAAGCCTTGGAAGATGACCTGCAGATGAAGGCCTATACTAAGACAGATAAAGAGTCTGCTGACCTTATTTTTGTTTTCCATACCAATGTTGAGAGCAAGATAGACATTGATACTGACTACACAATGATAGGATATAGAGGATACGGCTATGGCGGACAGATGGTAGCGACAACACGAACTTATAAGTATAATAAAGGGACGCTTATTATCGATGCTCTTAATCCGGCAGACAAGAAGATCGTATGGAGAGGAATTGCAACGGATATCTTGAAAACACATAAGACCCCCCAAGAGCGTACGGCCTACATTAAGGGTGTGGTCAAAGAGACGATGAAAGATTTCCCGAATAAATTAGAACACAAGTAATGAAAAAACGCTTTACTAACGAGTCTATGCTTGAGATCACGGAGTATTTGAATCTTGAATTAAGGCAGGGAAAAGAGATGGCTTCTTTTGAGGTGTTAAACCCCGACTGCGCTCAAGGTGTTTACGCAGGAAAAAGTATCAAGGTAAAAGAGAAGATATATCTTTATAGAGGCTATAAGGCTTGGACTGACCTAGCAGAACTTCTGTTTTGCCGTATGCTCACTCCTGTAATAGTGGATGAAGATACAGTCCTGATATCTTTTGAAAAGTTAAATATAGAAGAGTCTTTTCACAGTTCAGAAGGAAAAGAGGAGAAGTACGGGGTGGAATCGCCTTTTTTCCAGATCAATAAAAATGAAGAACCTGCTTTTTTACTGCCGTACAGACATGCCCTTAAAAATGTAAAGATAGAAAAGAGAAAACGCATCCTTGATCTCGGTGTTAACTCCGGAGATGAGTTTCATCTTATCAAAGAGATACTATCAGATGAAGATTATAAGAAGAGTGAACTGGTCGGAATAGATTATTCAGCCTCAGCCATAGACTTTGCACAAAAACGTTTTCCTGAAGAGAACGTGAACTTTATAGAACATGATATAAACAGACTGGATGAGCTAAAACTGGGGAAATTTGATCTGATTATCAGTATAGGGACCTTTCAAAGTCCAAATATTGACTTCAAACCTTTTTTCATGTCCTTAGTCCAAAACTATCTAAATCCGGAAGGTGCTATCATACTCGGCTTTCCAAACTGTAGATGGATGGGCGGAGAGATGATCTACGGAGCAAAGGTTCCGAACTACGCTTATTCTGAGATGGGAATGCTATATTCGGATGCGATATATTGTAAAAAATATCTTCAACAGAAGAAGTTCCGCGTTACCCTCACGGGAAAAGATTATGTTTTTTTGACGGCTACGAAGATTGGGGTATAACGTTTGTCGTGAGCGATAATTTTTCCGTAGGGTAGATTATTGCG
>CBFDAB010000126.1:0-5560 GCA_965602745.1 uncultured Campylobacterales bacterium | reverse complement strand
ACCTTTTCGGCCAAGATCTTTAGATTAAAGTGTTTGAAAAGTGCTAAAAATTGGGGGAGTGTTTTCTCATTTACCAAGGTGATATCAAGCTTTAAAACATCTATGTACTTAAATAGAGGCTGAAAATTTACAATATACTCTTTAGAACAATCTGCGTCATCTAAAGCAAAGCTGTATCCTAACTCTTTAAGTTCTATAACCCGGGCAAGAACCTCTTGAGTAATAATAACTGTTTCTAGTATCTCTAAAACAAACTTCTCTTTAGGTATAGAAAATATCATGTCATCCATAAGAAGGGATTCACCTATATTGATAAATGCCAATGCCTTGCCTAAGATTTTTTCTAAACCAGAAAAATTAAGTGAGTTTGCCAAGACTTGAGCGGTAGCGGCTCTGTCATCTATTATGGGTGAAAAGCTATGTTCAAGGGAACTACGATATAAAAGTTCATATCCATAAGTGTGCCCGTTAATATCAAGAATAGGTTGGCGGGCAAAATAAAGACTCTTGGGCATCTGAACACTTTTTATTAAGATATGTTTAATAATAACAGGAGATTGCTTAAAGTTTTTGTATTACAAGATTAGCATGGCGTCGCCGTACGAGAAAAATCTGTATTTTTTCTCTATCGCTTCAGCATATATAGCTTGTGACTGCTCTAGCCCGACAAAAGAGGCGACAAGCATTAGAAGTGTAGATTTTGGAAGATGAAAGTTGGTAAGAAGATGGTTTATTCTCTGAGGTGGATTATTCGGATGTAAGAAAAGATTTGCCTCACCCTCGCTTTTTTGTGTTCTTACAAAATATTCAACCGTTCTTGTCACCGTCGTGCCAATGGCAAGAAGGGGCTTATTCGAGTTTATAAGCTCCAAAGCAGCCGAAGGTATATGATAATATTCAGAATGCATAGGATGGTCTGTAATAGTCTCTGCTTCAACAGGTTTGAATGTACCTGCGCCGACATGAAGAGTTAAAAATTCTAAGTCATGACTCTGTTTTACTTTCTCAAAGAGTTCTGGAGTGAAATGCAAAGATGCAGTCGGAGCGGCAACTGCGCCTGCATTTTTAGAGAATACGGTCTGATATTCAAGCTCGTCACTTTTATTGTCTTCACGCTGGATATAAGGGGGAAGTGGGATATGACCTATCTTGTCCAAGACAAGGATAAGCTCTTCAAAACAGAGGCTCTTCTCATCTTGAAAGAAGATGACTACACGAGAGCCGTCTTCTTTAAGTTCAAGTACCTCGGCAATAAGGTCTTCATCAAAATACAGCTTAGTCCCTTCTTTGACCTTTCCACGTATAAGACATGAGATACGTTTTGCGTCAAGAGGTTTATTGATAAGAAGTTCAAGCCTTCCGCCTGAGGCTTTTTTGCCAAAGATTCGGGCTTTAATTACCTTTGTATCATTACATAAGATGCCACACTCTTTAGGTATGAAATCGTTAATCTTGGAAAATACGGTGTGAATGATACTCTCATCTTGACGATTATAAACAAGGAGTTTACAGGAGTCTCTCGGGCTAAGAGCTTCAGTGGCGATCAACTCCGTCGGAAGAGTATAATCATAGCTTTGTGTACGTAAGGGCATTAGGCTTTTCCTATCGCTTCGTCTTCAACCTCTTCTTCAGGAGCCGGAGCGGGATTAACCATTCTTACGATGAGAATAGAAAAGCCGTAAAGTATGATAAGCGGACCGGCCATAAGCATCTGCGTCAATACATCAGGAGGTGTTAAAAGGGCTGCAACAACAAAGATAATAACGACGGCATATTTGAAAAAATCCCTCATCATCCTGTCATCTATAAGACCTAAGAGTGCTAAGAAGTAAGAAAATACCGGAAGTTCAAAGGAGAGACCAAAACCAAACATGATCTTAGTAAAAAAGCCGACATAATCTTCAATGGTGATAAGAGCCGCGTAGTTACTCGTGTAACCGAAGGTTATCAGAAACTCAAAGCCGTAGGGTACAACGATATAGTAAGCGAACATAACACCTATAGTGAACATTATTGTTCCGCCAAAGATAAAAGGAAGAAGAGTCTTTTTCTCATTTGCATACAGACCCGGTGCGACAAAAAGCCAGATCTGCCATAAGAGTACAGGAATAGAGAAAAACAGAGCAGCAAAGAAAGAGACTTTGATAGCGACAAAGAATGTTCCGCCGACTTGAGATGTAACAAGCTGGTTTCCAACGGCGTGGGTCCCGTCAGCATTGACAACAGAGGCAAGTACATCACGAAGAGGCTGATCCATCCAATGCATAATAAATTCATGAAAGTAAAAACATATAGCAAAGAAAACGATTAATGTTCCGACAATAATCACCAGACGTTTTCTTAGTTCAATAAGGTGGGGACGTAAATCATCAAACATTAGGCCTTATCCTCTTCTTCTTTATTTTCTTTCTTCTTCTTTTTCTTTTTTTCAAAAGTGACTGTTTCAACCTGACTTGTATCTGTCTTAGTCGAAGTTTCCGGGCTTGGACTCACCTTGGGTGTATTTGCAGAGGCTGTATCATGTACATAATCAAAGTCATCATCTAAGTTAGCCATTGATGTCACACGGTTTAGCTCATTTCCAGCAGACATAAGTTCATCTTTATAAGACAAGGCCTCTTTTTTGAGTTCAGATATATTCATCTCTTGTTCAAGAGACTCTTTTGCACTTGATAAACTGGCCTTAGTCGATCTGAAAAATTTTGCAATATTGACCATAGTCTCGGGAAGCTTATCCGGACCGAGAAAAATAACGGCGATGACAGCTATGATCATGATTTCCATAAATCCCATACCAAACATGTTGTCTTCCTAAATGTATAAAATATTTTCTAGAGAAATGTCAGTAAGCTGAGCGTTTTCTTTGTTTCGAGATTTTATCTGAAAGCAGATTAAAAGTTCTTGACTGGAATTAAGTGTTTTATAGAAGAGGAATGCTCTTTGCTAGAGAATTAACTGTATAGGGTTAATAGTGTTGGGTTATGTAAACCTAGAATTAGATGATTATATCTAACAAAGAGTAGGGAGAAGTGCAATGGTTTCTCAATTTAAAGTCGGTGTCTTTGTTTTTGCTGTTGCTGTATCAGTTGCTTTTGCACTGACTATCTTAAGCACATTGGCCTAAGTCTGTATAAAAAGGGCAATTTCATCGCTGAGTAAAAAATCAGGATTATATATCTTGTTTTTAATACGTGTCACCTTCTTTTCTCGTAAAAGAAGGTCAACTTGTATTTTCTCAGAGGATGAGAGTTCATCCTTGTTTATACCTACGCAAGAGCGTAAACCTAAGAATATCTTCTCTGTTTTTAAATCTTCTTCACTTAACTCTTCGACACTTATCTCTAATGGGTTCTTGATATAAGAATCGATATCCGTAGTCGGATAAAAACGTTTGTTTTTTAACATACCTACGGCACCGGAACCCACACCCATATAATCTTGAAGCTTCCAGTAGCCTATATTATGCTTGCATCTGTATTTTCCAAAGTTAGAGATCTCATACTGCTCAAAACCTCTGGCCTTGATACTGTCCATAAAAAAGTTTGTAAGTTCTAGCTTCTCTTTTGCAACCTCTGGATGGGCCTCAAAAAGTGTGTTTTTTTCTATGGTGAGAGCGTAAGCGGAGATATGATCTATAGGAAGTGAAAAGGCCATGTTTATATCATCTTGCAAGATCTCTTTTGTATCCATCTTCGTGGCATAAATAAGGTCTAGGGATATATGCTCAAAGCCGATCTCTTTGGCACTTTTTACAGCTTGCAGAGCTTGTTGTGAATTATGCTCGCGTCCAAGAAATTTCAGTTTTGTGTCATTAAAGCTCTGTACTCCAAAACTTACACGTGTGCAACCAAGTTTTTTCATACCTTTTAACCATAATGTTGAAGCAGAATTAGGGTTGGCTTCAGTCGTGATCTCAGCATTGTCTTCTAAGTAAAAGTCTAAAAGGGAGAAAATTTTTTTATAAAGTTCAGGCTCTACGGTAGAAGGTGTTCCTCCCCCGATAAAGAGTGAAGATATAGACTTTTCTTTGGCATTAAAGCGTTTTAGCTCATGTTCAAGTTGAAGGTATAAAGAGTCCATATAGGCTTTGATCTGATCAAACTTGTCGACGTATGAGTTGAAGCTGCAATAATGACATTTACTGTCGCAAAAAGGAATATGAATATAAAGTAAAATATTGCTTCCTTTTCAATTGGTATTAATACGTATTTTTGTAGAATTCTATCATAAAACTAGCAGAAGCGACTTCACATAGGTGAAAAGTTTCTTCAAAAAACCAGTCAAAGTAGCTTCCTATAATGATCTAGGAATTACAAATGGAAAAAAATGGAAAAAATATATCGACAGAATGTCGCTGTTATCGTACTTAGTGAAGAATATCCGAATAAAAAGGATGTTTTTATTGCTGAGAGAAGTGATTTGACAGATGTTTGGCAGTTTCCTCAAGGTGGCATTGATGAGGGTGAGAGTGCGCTAGAAGCACTTTTTAGAGAACTAGAAGAAGAGATAGGCACTAATGATGTGAAAATCGTTGCTGAATATCCGCAATGGATCTCTTATGACTTCCCTTCTCATGTTGCAAAAAAAATGAAGCCCTTTACCGGACAGAACCAACGTTATTACCTTGTAAAGTTAAACAAGGGCGCAAAGATCAATCTGAACACAGAGATCCCAGAGTTTTCAGATCATAAATTTGTTGATTTTTCAGAGCTTTCAGAACATATAGCGCATTTTAAACGTCCTGTGTATGAGAAAGTTTTAGCTTATTTTAAAGAAGAAGGGTATTTTTAGAAATGCTGATAGTACAAAAATTTGGTGGAACCAGTGTTGGTGACTTAGATCGTATTCAAAATGTGGCCAACCGTATTCAAAAATCGGTTAATGAAGGACATAAGCTTGTTGTTGTTGTCTCTGCGATGAGCGGAGAGACAAACAAGCTTATAGGATATGCAGAACATTTTAGCTCTACACCCTCAGCGGCAGAAGTAGATATGCTTTTAAGTTCAGGAGAACGGGTAACAGCTTCTCTGCTCTCCATCGCTCTAAATGAGATGGGACATCGGGCAGTTGCTATGACAGGCCGTCAAGCAGGTATAGTAACAACTTCTAAGCATACTAAGGCAAGAATAGAGAATATTGATCCTATTAATATGCAAAATGCCATTGATGAAGGAAAGATTGTTGTTGTTGCCGGTTTTCAAGGTGTAAATGAAGAAGGTATTGTCACTACACTCGGACGTGGCGGATCAGACCTTTCAGCCGTTGCGATAGCAGGAGCTTTAAAAGCTGATCTGTGTGAGATATATACAGATGTTGAAGGTATCTATACAACAGATCCTCGTATAGAACCTAAGGCTAAAAAACTTGAAAAGATCTCTTATGAAGAGATGTTGGAACTGGCATCGTTAGGGGCAAAGGTCCTTCAAAACCGTTCTGTAGAGATGGCAAAAAAACTTAACGTAAATCTAGTAACTCGTTCAAGCTTCTGCGATGCAGAAGGAACATTAATCACGAAGGAAGAAAATATTATGGAACAACCATTAGTAAGCGGTGTCGCATT
>CBFDAB010000125.1:0-5800 GCA_965602745.1 uncultured Campylobacterales bacterium | reverse complement strand
CTGTTACATTTATATTGGTATTCATCTCCGTTGATATTAAATGACCCAGTGTCTTTTTTCCCAGACCGGGAGGGCCATAAAAAAGTACATTGTCAAGCGACTCAGAACGTTTTTTACTCGCTTCTATAAATACACTCAGGTTTTTTTTAAGCTGGTTTTGTCCGATATAATCGTCCCAAGAGTCAGGTCTAAGTGTTTTCTCAAGCTCACTCTCAGTAGTGAATTTCTCAATCTCGACGATGCGTTCCATTAATATGTGTGTTCTTGAGCTGGAAACTCTTTTGTTTCGACTTCGCTTTTATATTGAGACAGAGCCTCTTTGACCAGACTTGCCCCATTTAGATATTTCTTTACAAACTTAGGAGTAAAGGCTTCAAATAATCCAAGCATGTCAGAAAATACAAGGACTTGTCCATCTACACCGCAACCGGCACCTATACCGATAACAGGTACACTTACCGCTTGAGAAATAAGTGCCGCGGCCTCTGCCTTAACACCTTCAACAACGATACAAAAAGCACCCGCATCTTCTATAGCTTCAGCATCTTCAATAAGTGCTTCGATATCATGAGCTGTTTTTCCGCGAACGATATATCCGCCTTCACCACGTACAGACTGAGGAAGAAGACCGATATGCCCACATACTGCGATACCATTCTCGGTTAAGGCTTTGACTAAGTGCGCCTTCTCTTTTCCACCTTCGATCTTGACTGCATCTGCCGGAGTCTCTTGATACACACGGATGGCATTCTTGATGGCTTGTCTTTCACCGGTATAAGTCCCATAAGGCATGTCACAGATCACAAAAGTGTTTTTCGCTCCATTACATACTGCATTGGTATGGTAGATCATCTGATCAAGTGTCGCAGTTAAAGTATCTGCTTTTCCATTAAAACTCATATTTAGACTATCGCCGACAAGAATGATGTCTGCACTCTCTTCAAATAAGCTGGCAAAAAGAGCATCATAAGCTGTTATCATCGTTAAAAGACGTTCATTTTTCGCTTTTTTAATACCATTAATAGATAATTTCTTCTTCATAATTAACCTTAAACGCAAAATCTTTTTTTGCAATGTTATCGTATTATACTAAATCTATTGACAATTTGTTTTTTTAAGTACAAGAGTATAGAAATTTTTACTCTATGTTGCTATAATAGCACCAATAGGAGAACGTATGGGCGTCCGTCGCGACTTAGAAGATAATTATGATTTTGAAATAGTTGATGAGTTCCTAGACCATTATGCGATGATGGTTGAGGTTATGGAACCTTTGATTGTTGACTTGGGAAAAGAGAGTCGATATACACAGGCTCTTGAAGAACTTTTTAGAATCTTTCATAATATTAAGTCTGCTTCGAGCTTTTTACAGATTGAGCCAATGGTTCGTTTATCAACTTTTGTTGAAGATAGCTTAGAAAAGATGCGCTTTCAAGAAGGCCCTGCTAATGAAGAAGTGCTTAACTGGCTTATATCTGTTAATGATATGTTTATTCAATGGCAAGAAGACCTAAAGCTTGATAGCACAATGACCAAGATCACGTTTTCCCTTTTAAAACTACCAGATATGGAGACTCTTTGAAACAACTTGTAGGATACATAACAACAGGTTTTCCCGACAAAAACTTTACAGCTGATCTGGCCTTGGCCCTTTCTCAAAACGGTGTTGACTCTATTGAACTTGGTGTTCCTTTTTCTGATCCCGTAGCCGACGGTCCGGTTATAGAGAGAGCAAACCACAAGGCTTTAGAGCTTGGATTTAAATTTTCCGATCTTTTAGAAGTCTCTGCGCAGGTCGCTAAAGAGGTTGATATCTTATGGATGGGTTATTTTAACCTTTTTTACCAATACGGCATGGATAAACTTCTGCCCAAGGCAAAAGAACTTGGTGTCAGCGGTATGATCATTCCAGATCTTCCGCATGAAGAAGCACTTGCTTATAAAGACCTCTTCAATGCAAACTCTATTGCAAACATCAGCTTTGTAGCGCCGACAGACAGTCCTGCCCGTATAAAAAAAGTGGTAACAGATGCTCAAAAGTTTATCTATCTGGTGGCTTACGCCGGAATCACGGGAGCAGGGAAGTCTGAAGACCTTCAAGGTATCATCACTTCTATCAAAGATTACACACAAACACCTGTTTATGTGGGTTTTGGAGTAAATGAAAAAACAGCCAAAGAGAAGGTAGAAGGAGCTGATGGTGTCATCGTCGGTTCTGCCTTTATTCAGATCTTGCTTGATGAAACTCTTTCGCATACACAAAAGATACAAAACTGCTCTGCTTTAGCCCGTGAGATCAAAGACAAGATCAACTCTTAATCACTCCCTTTGCTAAAAGCTTAACTGCTTTTAGTTCCAGTTCCCATTCATACTGTTAGTCAATATCTGTTTGAACTCTTTGGCTGCAAGGGGTTTTGCAGAGATATTACCCTGATATATGTCACAATGAAGTTCTCTAAGAATAGTGAGCTGTTCTTCAGTGTTGATACCCTCGGAAATGACTTTGAGGTTTAGTGTATGGGCTAACTTGATGATGGTCTCAACGACGGCAGAGGCATTCTCATCCTGAATAATCCCATCAGTAAAGCTTTTATCAATTTTAAACTCTTTGACAGGAAGTTCTTTTAGATGATAGAGAGAAGATGAACCTATACCAAAGTTATTTAATGAGAATTGAATTCCAAGGTCTTTGAGCTCATTTATTTTTATAATTGCCTCATGGGAGTTTTTGACCATAATTGATTCGCTTAACTCAATTTCTAAGTGCGAAGGATTGATCTTTGTCTCATCTATAGTTTTTTTGAGGCTGGGAACAAAAGCTCTTTGGTTAAAATGCATTTCTGAGATATGAACAGTAATAGACTGATCTTTTTTCATTATCTTCTCATACTCTTTGATCTGTTCACATGCTGATCTAAGAGCCCACTCTTCTAAAGGGATTATAAAATTGTTGCTGACTGCAATTTCTAAGAAATCATCAGGCATTAGAATCCCTTTTGTCGGATGATGCCAATAGATAAAGGAAGCTATGCCTGTTAGTCTCTGCGTGTCAATGGATAGTTTAGGCTGAAAGAAGAGTTCAAACTCGTTATGTAAGAGGGCTTCTCTGAGGCTTCGTTCTATATTTTTTTGTTTTTTAAGCTTCAGATCAAGCTCTTCATTGTAAAAATACAGACTGTTCTTTCCGCCTTTTTTGGCAACATACATAGATATGTCAGCCTGGTTTAAAATTTCTTCTGAATCAGATGATAGATCAGGAAAGAGAGTGATACCTATACTTGGAGATGAAAACAGCTCGATATTTTTACAATGGTAAGTCATAGATAATTTGTGTAAAACATGTTCTGCTATCTTTTCAGCTTTCAAGACAGCTTCATTCTTGTCTGTACCAAGATCTTCAATTAAAACGACAAACTCATCTCCGCCTATTCTGCAAATCGTGTCTTCTTCTCTTACGCTCTTTAAAAGACGTTGCGCAACTTCAATAAGAAGGAGATCCCCGACATCATGACCGTAGCTATCATTAATGTTTTTAAAATTATCCATATCAATAAAGAATAGAGAGCCAAAAGATCTGTTCCTTTTTTTGAGCAAGAGAGAATAATTCAACCTGTCAAGTAGGAGTGTACGATTGGCTAGTCCGGTCAAGGTATCATGAAAAGCCTGTTTTGTTATCTGTTCTTGTGTCTTTTTCTGGTCACTGATATCGATGGCTTGCTCAATATAGTGTGTTATCTCATCCCCAAAATCTTTAATAGCTGAGATAGAGGCTATAACCGTAAAGAGTTCGCCATTTTTTCGTTTGTTTATCAGTTCGCCCTTCCATGTTCCGTGTTCATTAAGATTTTCGTAGAGTTTTGTATAAAAAATCTTGTCGTGTTCTCCTGATTGGATAAGTTTGGGCTGTTTTCCGAGTATCTCATCCTCACTGTAGCCTGTAAGTCTGCAAAAGGCTTTATTAACCTTGATGATCTTATGCTGGGTGTCGGTTATGATCATGGCTTCTTGCGTCTCAAAGGCAGCAGCTGCAACCCTTAACTCATCAAGGTATCTCTCTTCGGTTGTTTCTGCATGAATGGACTCAAGTGCATGTGAAATGTCATCACATACCTTTTGTAATAAAATGATCATCTGATGATCAAAACAGTTTGTGCCATCGCTATAAACAGTAAGGATTGACTCTACCCCTGTTCCCAGTTTTATCAAAAGTGATGTATTGCTTTTTAGACCGTTTTTAAGAGCAAGTGTGCTGTTTTCTGTCTTGTCTTTTGAGAGATCATTATTGACAACGGTTTTATTTTGAAGATATGCCTTGGCAGATGAACTCACGCGCTTTGGAGCCGTTCCGTGAAAGCTGTCATCCAAATATGGCCCGTTTCCAAAAGATGATATAGGTTCTATACTCCTTGAACTCGGAGAATACTTTCCTATCCAGGCAAAATCAAATCCGGCGATTTTAACGATGTCTTCACAGGCTTTTTTGTAGATATATTGCGCATCATGTATATCTTTGGAAAGATGTGATGTTTTTGAGATAAGTGTATATAGCCTATCTATCTTTTGCAGGTGTTTTACATGCTTTCTTTTGTTCCTCATATAAGACAGAAGATGAAAAACTATCATAAACAAGGTCAAGACAGCTAGAGTAAAAAATGCATAGTCAATATATACTCTTGCCGTAATCAGCTCATTTAAGCGTTGAACTCCCTCGCTTAAGATCTGTGTCATAAGGGTTTGAGCTTGAAGAGTTGAAGAAGATAGTGAATAATAAAACACTCCAGCCGCGCTGAATAAAAAAATAAACAGGTATTGTACAAAAAACTTAAATGACATATTTCTCCAAAAACTAGTTTAAGATAGTCTATCACAATTAAGATGTTTTTTTATATAAAGGAAGGGACCCTTCACTTTAAGCCATAAGTTTAGCTTGCTTCTCATCGTGAACTTCCAAAGTTTTAAGTTTATATATATATTAAGACAATATATTAAGACAGATGTCTATTGCCTAATGTATCTCTTCATGATATACTTCCATATATTAGTGTTACACCTACCTTTTTATCTTGGGGACGACTTGGCTTCGACTGGAGTGGTTTCGGGATCTGGTTGCATGTCGGACTGAGCATTTCCGTTACGCGGCTCAACTTGCTTAAATGCAAACAACACTAATTACCGCCCAGCTTACGCAGTAGCATAAGTTTTACCCCCTCGCAAGAGGACGGGCTGCTTCGCTCTTTGATTCTATCCAAGAAGAGATTTTGAAGTATAACCCTCATGATAGATATATTTTCGGGATGTCTCGACTGAAAAAGAATTTAGAGAATCGTCCGTTCTAACTTTGCAGGCTGTGTGAAATACGGATTAAACCTAAACAACCTTTCTAAACATGTAGACGCCTTTTTCTATCCATTTTAGGACTGCGGTTCGATCCCGCACGTCTCCACCAACAACCTCTTTTTAACCGTCCGTATCTGTCCTTTTAGCCCCTTGTTTACGATATTCAATCACCTTTTATTGTTTCTTACTGTCCGTATGTATCCGTGTACTTCTTATGCTTTTAACGGTATATTTTAGGTAATATACCGCTAAATTATTTTTATGTACCGTTAAAAGGACTTATTATGGCAAGAGTTGCAACTCCCCTTACAAACAAAAAGATACAGAGCTTAGTCGCTAAAGACAAACTGTATAAGATTGGTGATGGTGATGGACTTTATATTGTTGTTGATAAGAAGGGTGCTAAGAGATGGCGATTTGATTATAACTTTGAGGGAAGGAAGAGTATCTCTTTTGGTGTTTA
>CBFDAB010000124.1:0-5832 GCA_965602745.1 uncultured Campylobacterales bacterium | reverse complement strand
ATTACTCGTATACGATCAAACACACCTTTTTCATATCTGGGATTGAAAAAAGGAGACATTATTATAAAAGTAAATAATGAACAGCTAAAATCTTATGCAGATGCACTGAATATCTATCAGAATATAGGTGATATAAAAGAGATAGAGCTTATCATTTTACGAAATAACAAAGAGAAGGAATTACGCTATGAGATTTTTTAAACTATTGATGATAGGACTATTAATTACATCTTCTTTTGCCATGGCTAAAGAAGAAGTAAACATTAATTTTTCAAAGTTGCAAATTAATGATTTTGTAAAACTTATCGGAAAGATTACCAACAAAAATATTCTTATTCACCATAAGATAACAGGCACAGTTGACCTCATCACAACCACACCTATTTATGATGATGAAGTCCTTGGTATTTTGATATCAGTTCTTCAATCAAAAGGATTTACATTAATTGAAAAAGGTTCGATGTATGAGGTTGTACGCTCATCTGAGGCAACGAAGCACAATCTAAAGGTCGTCAAACCCGGAAGGAAAACAACAGGTTCTATGATGGTCACACAGGCTATAAGCGTCAAGGGAGAGAGTGTAGATGTTGTCACTGCTAAGGTCCGTTATCTTATATCTAAAACAGCAAAATTGATGACATTACCAGGGTCAAATACATTACTCATCACCGACTACCCTTCTAACATAGAAACAATAAAACGCGTTATTTCCGACCTGCTCAAAGACAATAAGATGGCCATGGAGATTATCAAGATAAATCATGCCGAGATAAAAAGTCTTCATAAACAGATAGATGAAATTAGTAAGAGTTATTTTAACAAGAAGATAGAAAAAGAGAAGATGACCGTCTTACTTAACGAAAACACAGGTTCTCTTGTTATCATCGGAAAACAAAAGAATATAGATGAATTGCGTATTATGATAAAAAGCCTAGACAAGGAGAGAGACCTTAATGAAATTGTACAGATTTTTAATCTTAAAAACTCTGATGCCAAGAATGTAAAGACTTCTCTTGATGAGATTATTTCGACGCAGACATTCTCTGACCCTTCTTTAAAACCCAACATCTCTTTGAGTGAGGAGATTAACTCCATCATTGTCGTTGGGGAACCCAATGTCGTTAAAGGAATGATTAGGATTATTGAGGAACTGGATAAAGAAAAATACCAGGTCTATGTACAAGCCCGTATTGTAGAGATAAACAACCGTAACTCTGAAGATATCGGATTTAAGTACGGTATGGAAGGCGGAATGGCTACTACTTCCGCTCTATACACCTTTTCAGGAAACTTTGGGGGAGCAACTGTTCCAATCAGCGATCAGTTTGCCGGTAAACTTATCGATTCAATAGGTAATGTCGATCAGTATCTTGTTCTTGGCGCTACACTTGACTTTTTACAGGCTAAAGGCGTATCCAAGACCATCTCAAATCCTTCTATCTTATGTGTGAACAACAAAGAGTCCTCAATCTACGTTGGTAAGACCTTGTCAATTGCAACAGGTTCTATCAATGCAAACACCGGCTCAACAACCAACAGTTTTGCCCGCGATGATATCGGTTTAAGTCTAAAGATAAAGCCCCGTGTATCAAGTCAAGACAAGGTAACCCTTACTGTTGAAGCCATTTTGGAAAATGTTGTCGGAGTCGATGCAAACTTCCAACCTATTACGACAAAACAAACTGTCGCTACCGAGTCAATACTCCGCCATGGAGAAAGTATCATCATTGGTGGATTAGTAAAAACATATATGCAAAGCTCTGAGCAAAAAGTCCCTCTGCTCGGTGATATACCGATTCTAGGTTGGTTTTTCACTTGGACGAGTGAAGAAGAACAGCAAGACAACCTTCTAGTGATGCTAACCCCGTATGTTATCGATAAAAGTGAAAAGCTTTCTATCTTGCAGCAGCAGCTAGGCGAGCTTGGACGTTTGCAACAAGAATATAACAAAGAGGTCTTTCCTGTTGTCGAGAAAAAGGCAGAAGAGAAGGCAAAATAATGATCAATAAAAAGAGTTTGCACCTAATTGACCTAGAGCCTTATGAGCCTGAGGGCGTTAATATTAAACTCAGTGTTCATGATTATCTTCTGTATACGAAAATAGAGGGAGAAGTAACCGCTGTTTTGACAAAAGCTTATTTGATTGAAGCAAGTAACTTCTACAGTAAGATGGATATGGATCTGCCCCTTACTTTACTGGATAGACAATCCTTTGACAAACTCTACAACCGGTTTCTTGAACTTCGTACGGAAAAAGATATCGCCTCCATGAAGGAGCAAGATCAGGTACAAAACGAAGGGGAAGATGAAGAAAATCTTTCGCTAACAGAGTTTTTACGCACCTCGTCTGATATATTGACCTCAGAAGAGTCTGCACCTATCATCAAGTTTGTTAATGCTCTTTTCTATCAAGCGCTTAAACAGAAGGCATCAGATATCCACATACAAGTACATGAAAAAGGCGGAAAAGTCCGTTTTCGTGTTGACGGTATATTGACAAAAAATGCAGACTTGGATGAGAAAGTCATCAATCTAATCGTCAGCCGTATCAAGGTTATCTCCAATATGGACATATCAGAACAGCGTATCCCGCAAGACGGCCGTACACAAGTGAAAATAGCCGGGAAAACCCTCGATGTAAGGGTCTCTGTACTACCTACATTTTATGGAGAGAGAGTGGTCATGCGTCTGTTAATGCAGAGTGATCAGGTTCCTTTGATTACCGAGTTAGGATTTTCAGACACGCTCACTTCTCAGGTGCAAAAGCTACTAAATAACCCTCACGGAATCATACTAGTTACCGGTCCTACAGGAAGTGGTAAGACCACCTCTTTATACTCATTTCTCAAAGAAGTAGAATCACCTGATATAAACCTGATGACAGTTGAAGATCCTGTGGAATACAAATCAGAAAGCATCTCACAGATTCAAGTCAATGAAAAGGTCGGACTCAGCTTTGCTTCTGCACTTAGATCAATACTCAGACAAGATCCGGACATTATCATGATCGGTGAGATACGTGATGAAGAAACAGCCAATATCGCGGTACGGGCTGCGCTAACCGGGCACCTTGTCTTTTCGACCCTGCATACGAATTCGGCAGTGGCTACCATTGCCCGTTTAAAAGATATGGGGATAGAGCCTTTCTTGATTTCCTCCTCACTCTTGGGCATCCTTTCGCAACGACTTGTACGAAAACTTTGTCCCGCATGTAAAGAAGAAGACCGTGTTGCAGAGAACTTTGCCAAGGATTACAACCTGCCTCAAGGAGATGTTATCTTCAAAGCAGCAGGATGTTCTGCCTGTAACTTCACCGGATACAAAGGGCGTCAGTCTGTCGGTGAACTTCTTGTCATGGATGATACAATCCAAGGTATACTCAAACAGACACATGACGAACATACAATCAAAGAACACCTAAGCCAAATGGGCTTTATTACTATAGATGACCAATTAAAGACCTTGCTTCTCAAGGGAGAGACTTCCTTGGATGAAGCAGTCAGAATCGGTTTACGGCATGCGTAAAGGGTTTACACTGCTTGAAGTAATGATCTCAGTTATGATCATTAGTCTTGTCATTGGTGTCCTACTGCAGCTTTATTCCAACAATACCAGACTCTTTAATTCTATGAGAGGCCACTCTGAACTGTGTATGCGTTCCTCTTTACTTATTGGAAATGATACATATGGGTATGAGAACAAGACAGTCAATCTAGCTGAGTTAGTGCGGGATTTTGAGATTAATGATGACTTACGGCAAAAACTCAAAAAATATAAGGCAAAGATCACCTACACTCAAGTCAAAGAACTCAGCCAAGAAACTAAAAAGATTGATAAAGCTGTTGACCCTTATCTTGTAGATAGTACCGAAGGTCTTAAAGAACGTTCTATGGAAATAGGACGCAGTTCCTTTGAAATGGACGAGTTTCAGACAGCGTATCTGAGATTGAAACTACAATGAAAAAAGCTTTTACCCTTATAGAGATGCTTATCTCAGTCACTCTTCTCTCTGTTATCACCCTATTTTTATACCAGACCTATGCATCTTTACAGCAGTCTAATCGTTTTTACGGAGAAGAACTCTCTGAAGCCTTTAAAGAGCAGAAACTGCGCAAGACTATTTATCTGGACCTTGCTCTTTCTATTCCAGAGTCGGTTAAACTGATAAATATCGATAAGACATCAGATGTACTAATCCTACAAAGTTCGCATTCCGTACATCATCGTATCATGCCCTATATCGCTTATATGACCAAAGATAATGACCTACTGCGCATTGAGTCATCTCAAGAACTATACTACCCTTTAAGCGGCGAAGAAGAGATGCTTATAGATAACCTTGGAAATGTTAAAAGTTTTCGTATCTTTCAAAAAGAGAACTCTTTTTTGGTGCATCTAGAAAAAAAAGACAAGAAAATGATACTGTTTAGAACAAACAGATTAAATGATGTAGTTGATTTTTAAAAGAAGGTTGAGCGGGTCTAAGCATCACCGAAGTGATACTTAAAAACCGATTATAGCAAAGAGAACGAACGTATCCTCATCTGAAAGGCTAACAACCTCGGTAGCCGCTTGATTAAGTCTATCATTGATAGAATAATCACTGTAAGTGTATTCAAGTCCAAAACGGACATTCTGTCGGAAACTGTAATCAAGTCCTAACGAATACTCATCTCTGTCCCATTTATCAGGATTATTCCGCTGTTCTCCAGTAGTTCCATACCTGTAATCATATTTATCATTATATTTTAGATAAGCGACTTTGAACCCTAAGTCTGGCCATGGGTTAACTTGAGCATCTATTGAGAAAGCTTCATTCTCTCCAGCCTTAAAATCATTACCATCAGTAAACAGAGTATCAAAATCATTTACTTTTAAGCCTGTATTATGGCTATAGAGTTCTGTTTTATTATGTAAGACAGCATTAAGTGTGACAACCGTACTCATACCCGCAATACTTCCTTCCACCTGTGCATCAAAACCATAGGCTTCACGCGTTATATCAAGCAGGTAAGAGCCTGAGTTCGGTTTCGTATTATCTAAAGCATCGTCTGATAGTGTTGCTGTTCCGCTTATACCATAGGCACCAACCATAACTGTCCACTCTCCAAAAGTAGGTGCAACTGCTATACGGCCAATACCAATTCCACTTGTACCAACATCCAAGCCTTCATGCTCAGAGGTAGCCGGTACATAAGCACCAGCCATCAGGTAGACAACATCTCCACCATAATAAGCCTGAATCCCTGTCGCAGGACCATGCCCAAGCTCTGTTGCCTGAGCGGCATTCGTTCCTTTTCTGTTTTCAAACAGTTTTAAAGGTACATACAAACCAGTATTATAGTATTCCATACCCGAAAACGGCCCAAAGTCATTTTGCATGTAAGTTGAAACACCTGCATATCCTGAACCAAATTCATCTGCAAGAACTATTTTACCACCGAAACTGTCATATTCATAGTTGATAAAACCACCTACATTCTCAGCAATCTTACCCCCAAAAAATAGTTTTGAGACTTTAAATACTTCAAGATTACCTCGATCAGTGCCGGTGTTTACCGTACCATCATTATTGTCTTCCTTATCTGTTTCAACATACTTTGCTTTAAGCAAGACGCCGGCATTTACTGCAGTCGGAAGACCTAATTTTATTGTACTGCCATCTATCATAGACTTTTCACCCGACGTCATCGTAAATCCTGATGCCGCAAACTTACGCCCAAAAGAGTTAAGCTGGCTCATTGTCTGATTGTGACAAGCCATACACTCCATATCCATTTGACGTGAAAAACCTGGATTTGCCTCAAGTATACTCAACGGCAAAATAGCCAC
>CBFDAB010000123.1:0-5953 GCA_965602745.1 uncultured Campylobacterales bacterium | reverse complement strand
GATATGCATTTTCTTATCTCTTACAGAAAAAACTATTTTGTCTGTTTAAAAAAGCTTCTTAAGGCTGAGACAGCGGCTTGTATAACTGCTAAAATACTTCCTTATACCCTTTTTGTTGTCCATCCTAGAGTATCTAAGAAGATAAGAAATAAAATTCAAAAGCGTATTCCCAGTTGGAGAGACAATGCAGAAAATATAATCATTTTAGCTAAGCCAAATAGATCATACTTTATAAAAACAAGAAATAAAGAGTACGACAAAGTTAGAGAATTTGTTAGATTGAAGAAGTAAAGATGCTTCTTATTAATAAGATTGGTTTGAAATTATGAGTTGTAAGTATAAATATAAAGATCAGAGTCATTGCGGAAACGAGGCAGATGGATCAGGCTTATGTTTTTGGCATAATCCAAGAACAGACAAGGGGAATGTATTTGTCAAAGAGGAGCTGGAAAAGTATCTTGAAACTAGCTCAAACCTAGAAGGATTTCAGCTATCAAATGCCGACTTGCATGGGATAAAGCTTATGATACCGGGGAAAAAAGAGGGGGTCAATCTCTCTTACGCCGACTTATATAGGGTAGATCTATCGAAGGCCCACCTTTATCGCATCAATCTTTCTCATAGTTCATTAATGAAGGCCGATTTGAGAGAAGCAAATCTTAACTCGGCTGATTTAAGAGATGCAAATATGTTGGGCACAATCTTTTCACATACGAAGGTTGAGCATACGCGATGGGGAAATGATATTATTCAAGATAGAAAAGCATTTAAGGCCTATAAGCAAGACCGTGTGGAAGAGAGTCTTGACTATTTTGAACAGGCTGAAGAGGTGTATAGAAATCTAAGGAAACTTTCTGAGTCTAGAGGACATTTTGAACGTGCAGGACATTTTTTTCAAAAAGAGATGGTTATGCGGCGTTTTCAGTTAAGACCTTACTCTTTTAAAAGGATGATATCCAAACTCGTTGACCTTTTTTGCGGATATGGGGAGAGACCCATGAATGTTATCTTTTTCTCTTTAAGCGTGATACTTTCTTCTGCTGTACTTTTTTTCTTTGTCGGGATACAAAATGGGGGTGAATTTGCAGCCTTTAGTTTAGAAAATACTCTTATTCGTAACATGACACATTTTTTTAATGCTCTGTATTTTTCTGTAGTGACCTTTACAACACTAGGATATGGAGATATCTCTCCCATAGGACTTTCAAGAGCTATCGCCGCGACAGAAGCCTTTATCGGCTCCTTTACCCTAGCACTGTTTGTGGTTGTATTTGTTAAAAAGATGACACGGTAAATTTTATTAATGCTCTTGTAGGTAGCTTTTAAGACTTAGAAGACTCTTGTATGGGATTTCCCAAGCAACAAAGTTCACAATCCAGAGGGGAATAGAACCCCTTGGATCCCCAACCAGGCTAAGGGTAAGTCTTGTCTTATTTTTACCTAGGTCATCTAATGCAAACTCAGCATAAAGATAATTAAACCAGATAGCATTTTCAGAAGAGACTTTTGTATCAAGCGAATGCAGGGTGATGAGCTGTCGTTTTGGATATTCATGTTTTTTTATCTCTGCCCATACCTGTCGTTTACTAAGGGGCCAGGGAGGTTGTAATAAAAAATAGATTTGATCTTTTTTTCTGTCAGTTTTTATACAGTCAGACAACCATGAAGTGTAAGTGGTATGGTCCATAATGGTCGAAGATACAGTAGAAATAGAAAAAGGCATAGTCGTCTCTGCCTTGAACTGAACAAATTTGAATTTTTCTTCATACTTTTTATAAATCTTGATCTCATCTAGATTTTTAAACTCTTCCCATGCAAAGAGAAGTAAAGGGAAGCACAGAAGAAGAACTTTAATCATTGCAAAGTCTTTTTGTAATCATCTTTTTCCCTCAAGCATTATCTGCATATGTGTATATAGTATAAATGAATTTCCAAAAGGAAAGTAGTTGATGATCCTAAGAAACTTATGATGGGGACGAAGACGAAGGTATAGAGCTGAAGAAGTTACATCGCCAGTTTGTCGCGATATCCATCTGCCCTGATCTGTAAAGTCACTGAAAAATTCAAAAGAAGCATAATAGGAGGGTTTAAGGCATGTTATATGAACTATAAAATTTAGGTTGATATAATAACAAAGCCTCAGATGACAGCTGATTTTAGAGGAGGTTGAGAGGGCTTTGTCAGTATGCGTTGAGATAGATATAACATGTTTCCATAGTTTTGGCCAAGTCTGAATATTTAAGGCACTTTTCCATATTTTGGCTTGAGAGTAGGAGAAATTATTTTTATCTATAAAGATGAAATATTTCATAAGTTTTACCTATTTGTGAATCATATATTGGCTGTATATTCTCTCTTTAGAGTACCTTTGACAAATTACAATAGTGTAACATTTTATAAGTCTGCCTAGTCTAAGCTTTCTGGAGGCGGCCATAAGATATAATGTCCGCAATTTTATTTAACAAGGAAACCTTAATGGAATCAATCATTATGATGGTCGGTCTGTTTGCGATTATGTATTTTATCATTATTCGCCCACAGCAAAAACAAGCAAAAGAGCACAAAGAGATGTTAGCAGCACTAACAAAGGGCGATAAAATCGTTACTACGGGTGGTCTTATTGTTGATATCTCAAAGGTAGAAGAGACTTTTTATAAGGTAAAACTTGATAAAGATACTGAAGTACGTCTTGCTAAAGATGCAGTAGCACGAAAGTACGAGGATGAAGCTTAATTATCGCGTAGTTATCTTTCTTTGTGCATTTATATTCGGTCTTATATTTTCTATCCCAACTCTGACACAGAGTGATAAGGGTGCGAAGATAACCTTGGGTCTTGACCTTCAAGGTGGTCTTCATATGCTTCTTGGTGTTAAGACTGAAGAGGCTGTAAAGGCGCGTTTTAAGTCTATTGCTGCGAGTATTAAGTACTTTACAGGGAAAAATGACATCCTAGTAGATACGCTTGAAATCACGGACGAGGGTGTGGAGTTTTCTATCTTGGATGAAGATGATATTCCTACCTTACTTGATATGCTCTCTACTACAGAGGGTCTTGAGATCAATAACACAGAGCTTAATTTTTCTCTGAGTTTTTCTGAACTTGAAGTTGAGAAGACGAAGAGGCAGTCAGTTGAGCAAGCAATTGAGACGATTCGTAATCGACTTGATCAGTTTGGTCTAGCTGAACCGACTGTTGCAAAACAAGGAGATGAAAAGATCCTTGTGGAGCTTCCCGGTATTAAGAATCAAGAAGAAGAGCAACGCGCAAGAGAGTTGATCTCAAGAGCGGCTTACCTTCAACTTATGGCTGTAGATGAAGACCGTAGGTCTCGTGTATATCAGATGAATGACGCTCAAGCGGCTAAATATGGTGATATTATACTTCCTGACGCAGAACAAGAGGGTGTTAAATATCTTATCAAAGAGATACAGATCCTAGACGGTTCTATGCTGACAAATGCTCAAGTAAGCTTTGATCAACAGACAAATCAGCCTGTTATCAGTTTTGCTCTTAATTCTGAGGGTGCAGCTATCTTTGGTGATTTTACAGAGAAAAATGTAGGAAACCATTTAGCCATCGTTCTTGACGGAAAGGTCTTTTCGGCTCCCGTAATTAATGAGCGTATTGGTGGCGGACATGGTCAGATATCTGGAAACTACACTGCTCAAGGTGCTCAGGACCTTGCCATTGCCTTACGTTCAGGTGCGCTTTTAGCACCTATCTATCTGATGGAAAAGCGTTCAGTCGGTCCGAGTCTGGGTGCGGACAGTATTAAGTCGGCTTCTATAGCTCTTATGGGCGGATTTGTTCTGGTCGTTATCTTTATGCTTGTGTATTACAAGGTCGCAGGTGTGATTGCTAATATAGCACTTATCGCAAACTTGTTCATTCTTTTAGCTGTTATGTCTCTTTTTGGAGCGACACTGACACTTCCGGGTATGGCGGGTATCGTTCTTACTGTCGGTATGGCTGTTGATGCGAATGTTATTATCTCTGAGCGTATAAGAGAACTTCTGTATCAGGGCGTCTCAGTACGCAAGGCAGTTGAACAAGGGTATGAGAATGCTACGTCAGCTATCTTGGATGCAAATATCACAACCCTTATTGCGGCTATCGTTTTGTATATTTACGGAACAGGCGCTATCAAAGGTTTCGCTATTACGATGAGTATCGGTATCCTGGCTTCAATGCTTACGGCCATTCTTGGAACACACGGTATCTACTCTATGCTTATAGGGCGTATAGAAAAGAGCAAGAACCTAAACACGTGGTTTGGGATAAGGGTTTAATATGGAATTTTTCAAATACACAAAAACTTTTGACTTTATGTCTAAGAAGATGATCACTCTGTTTATCTCTTTGACACTTGTTCTTGCCTCTTATGCGATTCTTATGACAAAGGGTCTGAACTACGGCATCGACTTTGCCGGCGGTACTGTTATTCAAGTAAAGTATGACAAGGCTGCACCTATTAATGAGATGCGTGAACTTATCTCTACAAATGAGCTCTTCAGCGGAGCATCTATCTCTGAGTTCGGCTCGGTTGATGAGGTCGTTATACGTGTACGTACATCAAGTTCATCAGTGACTTCTGATATGGGTGATGTTGCCAGAGAAGTCCTTAAGGGAAGCGGAAACTTTGAGATACGCCGTGTCGATATCGTCGGTCCAAAGGTAGGAAACGAACTAAGAGAAAAAGGGATCATGGCAATGGTCTTGGCGATAATCGGTATTTTGGTCTATGTCTCTTTTAGATTTGAGTGGCGTTTTGCCCTGGCTTCTGTTGTTGCCTTGATACATGATATTTCCATAGCTATGGGGGCTATCTCGCTTTTTGCTATTGAGGTGAACCTTGATATATTAGCAGCGATGCTGACAATTTTGGGATATTCACTCAATGATACGATCATCGTATTTGACCGTATCCGTGAGGGTATCAACAAGATCAAGTCCTTTCTACTTTCTGAGGTCATCAATGAGTCTGTAACACGTACACTCTCACGTACAACGCTGACCTCATTAACAACATTCTTTGTTGTCTTGACCTTATGGATGTGGGGTGGTGAAATCATCCACGGATTTGGCTTTACTCTACTTGTGGGTATAATCGTCGGTACATATTCTTCTATCTTTGTTGCATCTCCGGTTCTGATCTGGTTAGGTTTTGATATCAAAGCCTTCAGAACAAAGCTATCAAACAAAGAAAAAAGAAAAGTAGAAAAAGAACGTATGCGCGCACAGTTCGAACAAGGAACATTATAATCGCTTCGCGATTATAGTTAACGCAGACGTTTGTTTCACTCTCTAAGTGAAATAGAAAATTATTAGGCAGCAAAAGCCAAATAAAAAGGGATAGACATGGATTGGGGAAAAGTAATATATGTGTTTTTTACTCTCATGAGTTTAACATCAACAGCAGGGTTTTTGTTTGAGCATAGTGCAATCGCACTTTTTATGGCAGGAAGTTTGAACCTAGTATCCACCATTTTAAAGATTGGTGTTAGAAACCTGCTTGCTGCAGAACTTTTAGCAAGTTCTTTAGTGGCAGACTTACACCTTATTCCTGCCTTCGTATATTTAGTGATATTTACGAATGTAGAGTGGGCAATTGCCTTGGCTATTGGCGCCTTGATCGCAAATATTTTCTCTATGGGTCTTGTACTTGTTGAGAGCTCTCGAACACGTGAAGAGTACTAGAACTTAATCTAGGCATACCAAAAAGAGAAGTCTGCGCCTTTCTCTTTTTTCCTCAGTCATTACTCTTAAGTGTTAGCATCTAATATTTAGTAATAATGATTTTTATTGATAAGGAAGAAAATTGGAATACAATCCATTAGAAGTTGAAACAAAATGGCAAAATTTTTGGGAGAAAAACGAAAGTTTTGAACCAAGCGAAGACTACAGTCTAGATAAAAAATATATTTTAAGTATGTTCCCTTTTCCAAGCGGAA
>CBFDAB010000122.1:0-5977 GCA_965602745.1 uncultured Campylobacterales bacterium | reverse complement strand
ACATTGGGAATTCACCCGCATAATGTTCTGTCAATATACCAATAAAACGCTCAAAAGAACCTAAAATTGCTCTATGAATCATAACAGGTTGAATCTTATTATTCTCTTCGCCTGTATATTCAAGCTTGAAACGTTCAGGTAGATTAAAGTCTAGCTGTATAGTTCCACACTGCCATTCGCGTCCAATAGCATCAGTAATCTTGATATCAATTTTAGGGCCGTAAAATGCTCCTCCGCCCTCATCGATCTCATAAGGCAGAGCATTTTTGTCCATTGCTCTCTTTAATGCATTTGTTGAGATTTCCCAAACTTCATCATCTCCAACCGCTTTTTCAGGTTTAGTTGAGACCATCATCTTATAATCAAACGCGAAGGTCTTCATGATCTTGTCAACAAAATCAACAACTTCAATGATCTGCTCTTCGATCTGATCTGCTGTACAGAAGATGTGTGCATCATCTTGTGTAAACTCTCTTACACGGAAAAGTCCGTGAAGCGCTCCCGAAAGTTCATGACGGTGAACAACACCATACTCAAAATACTTCAATGGAAGATCTCTATACGAGTGTAAATCTTCTTCATACGCCTTGATATGACCGACACAGTTCATTGGCTTAACACCGTACTCCTGCTCATCAATCGTCGTGAAATACATATTTTCACCATAGTTCTGATAGTGACCAGACGTCTCCCATAGAGATGATTTTAAGATCTCCGGGCCACGAACCGGCTCATATCCGCGCTTTCTGTGTGCCTTAAACAAAAGACCCTCTAAACGTGAACGCATTCTTGCACCCGCCGGAAGCCAGATAGGAAGACCCCCGCCGACTTCTTCTCTGAAGGCAAAAAGTTTCATCTCGTTACCGATTTTTCTGTGGTCGCGTTTTTCAGCTTCTGCGATCATCAGAAGGTGTGCCGTTAGTGATTCTTTGTCTGCAAATGCAATCCCGTAGATACGTGTCAGCATCTCGTTTTTAGAGTCACCTCCAAGATAAGCACCGGCAAGTTTTGTCAATTTAAAGTAACGGATATGCTTTGTGTTCGGAAGGTGAGGTCCACGACAAAGGTCTTCAAATTCACCCTGCTTATAAATAGAGACTGTATCAGACGGGATACGCTCCATTACAGCAAGCTTTAAATGGTCATTGGCAAACTTTTCTTTTGCCTCATCCATAGAGATCTCATACTTTTCTATCTCTACTTTCTTCTTAGCAAAGAATAGCATCTGCTTTTCTATACGCTTAAGGTCACCTTCACCTATCTCAGAATCAACCTTAAAGTCATAATAGAAGCCTTCTTTAACAGTAGGCCCTACATAAAACTTAGCTTCCGGATAAAGTGACTTTACCGCCTGAGCCATAAGGTGAGCTGTTGAGTGACGAAGTACGTCAAGTGACTCAGCAGAGTTGTCTAGCTCTATGCCTTCACCTTCAACACCCAGCTGTAAGGCTGTTTGTAAGTCTATTATTTCATCATTATGTCTAATCGCTATCGCGTCCATAGAACTGTCCTAGATTGTGTTTATTAAGAAAAATTATTCTAAAAATTTCGTAATTTTACCTAAAGTATGCTTCATAGACCATGAAGGCTGTAAATTACACTTCAAAAAAATGCTTGTAAATCTAAATCCGCAATCTTAATTATCTAAATCTTTACCCCTCTCTTTTAAAAGTCATTGAAACTAAAAAATTATATTAACACTTCTTAGCGTAAGATTAGTCATATAAGATGCTAGGTGGGGGTACGTCTAATGCTTTCAATCAGATCAGCTCAATTTCATGAACTGTCTCAATTTTTAGCTGTTGTTGACAAATAGAGGCATCCCAGAGGATTACATAAACAAAGTCTTTGATCATGATTTTACGACTAAGGGTAAAGAAGGAACAGGGCTGGGACTTTCTATGTCGCGTATAATTGTTGAAAAACATTTGCATGGACAGATCATGGTACATAATAATGAGAAGGGAGCCTGTTTTCAGGTCAGGATTCCTGTCCTAAACGGCTAAAGTCTCGCAAGATACGAGAGAATTTCTTCACTTGAGCCTCTGAAGTCTATCTGATCAGAGCGTTTTTCTATCTGATAATCATACATAGGATCATAATACTCTCTTAAGAGATACTCCACCCACTCTTTATATGCATCAAGACTTCCGCTTCTGGTCTGCTCATTTACCGCATCCTCAAAAAGATTGCAGACCTGCTTATGCCGTTCGCTGCCTATTCTTTTTACAATACGGTCCATCGCCCTTTGGATATCTTCTTTCCATGCTGTAAAAGAGTCTTCATATCCTGCATCTTCATACATCTGCTGGGCTTCTATCACATACTCGGTGAAAGTCGTTTCCACTCTGTTCTGGGTTGATGTCTCAAGTATGATACGCGGGGCTTGGGCAAGATAAGCAGCCAAGGTCTTTGGCATAAAGACACTTCCTACATTTTTACCCTCATCCTCAAAAACAATA
Source organism: uncultured Campylobacterales bacterium (assembly GCA_965602745.1). GTDB lineage: Bacteria > Campylobacterota > Campylobacteria > Campylobacterales > Sulfurimonadaceae. Next base: position 3,515 of record CBFDAB010000122.1, on the reverse strand, counting down.
TGACTATATCCTTTGTCAACCTTTTGGATCAGATCATAAGCCAAAGCATTTTCAAAATCTATCTGGGTCGGTTGAGGGATGATCTTCCGACCGAATGCAGAGCCTCTGTGGTTTGCCAAAGCTTCAAGATCAATAGAATTTTTCACTTTTTTCAATAATATCGTTTTTCCTGAGCCGGTACGTCCTCCAAGGACGATCGGTTTAAAAGCCTCAATCGATCTTTCCGTCTCCTCCATAAGATAGTTTCTAAAAGCCTTATATCCGCCCTCTAATCGAGTAATCTTTTTTCCGGCCTCATGTACCCATTCCTGCGATATCTTAGAGCGCTGTCCCCCTCTAAAGCAATACATCATAGCATCTGGTTTAGATTCTATAAAATCAGTCCATAACCTAGTACGCTCTTCTCTTATCTTTCCTGATACAAGTTCATGTCCAAGCTTAACTGCTTCTTCGTTTCCCTCTTCTTTATAACGGATACCGATAAGATGACGTTCTTCATCATTCATAAGAGGCAGATTTACAGAATGAGGAAAGGCTCCATTTGCGAACTCAATAGGAGCTCTCACATCTATCAGTGGGGTAGAATTTAAAACAATACTTTTAAAATCAGTAGTCAAGATAAATTCTGACATCTAGATGACTTCTATCAGGTGTGTACCCTTTGCAGACGTCTCACCTATAGCTTCAAGTTTTAGCCCTGAGGCAAGTGATACAGCAAAGAACTCATCCAAGGCCGTCTTTTTAACGATGATAAGAAGTCCTCCTGACGTCTGAGCATCACATAAGATCTCACGCTGTTGCTGTGTCATCTCGCTTATCTTATCCCCATAGCTCATAAAGTTTTTACGTGCTCCCCCAGGTATGCATCCAAGTTCTCTATATTTTTCTACGTTAGGCAAAAGAGGCACCTTGTCAAACCAGATGCTAGCACCTATATTACTCCCCTCGCATATCTCACTTAGATGCCCAAGGAGACCAAAACCGGTAACATCCGTCATCGCGACCACACCTTCCAGGGGAGAAAGTTCTGCCCCTATCTTGTTCAGCGTTACCATCGCTTCTATCGCCGGTTCAATATGCCCAGCTTCGATTTTCTTCTGTTTTTGAGCCGTAGATAGAATACCTATGCCTAGTGGCTTAGTCAAAAAGATTGCACATCCTTCTTCGGCAGTGGTATTTTTCATCAGGTCCTTGTTATCTATAATCCCCGTTACCGCAAGTCCGAAAATAGGTTCAGGAGAGTCAATAGAATGTCCCCCTGCAAGAGGAATACCTGCGTCTTCACAAACCGCACGACCCCCGTCTATAACTTCTCTTGCCACCTCAGCAGAAAGCTTATCTATAGGCCATCCGAAGATAGAGATAGCCATTAAGGGACGTCCCCCCATGGCGTAGATGTCACTTAGTGCGTTTGTAGCGGCTATACGGCCAAAAGTAAAAGGGTCATCAACTATGGGCATAAAAAAATCTGTTGTTGAAAGGACAGAAGTTCCGTTTCCAAGATCAAATGCTGCGGCATCATCTTTATGTTCATTTCCGACAAGAAGATTCGGATACGAAATCTTTTCTCTTGTGGTTTTGAGTATCTCATCAAGCAGCATAGGGGAGATCTTACATCCACACCCTGCCCCGTGGCTAAACTCTGTCAGTTTTACGTGTTCCATATTTTTCCTTGGTTTTGCTCTAGCAAGCATCTTTGAAAAGCCCACCCAAAAGATGAGATTTTCAAAGACGCACCGATATTATAGCACTTGGACATTAATGATAGAAATATCAAGATTTTAAGATAATGAGGCAGACTAAAGAGAGAGAGGGAGGCTTTGCCAAGAATGACTAACTTAGATTTGTCACATTCCGGTAAAAAAATCTATCTAAACAGGTTTCCATTTTCTTCTATAGCGTATTCAAGCACCATAGATGTAGCCTTTTCCAAAGTCAGCTCTTCATTCTGGTAAAGAATATCTTCTTCCATTGGCTCTCTGTCATTAAGAGGCTTCTTCACTTGATTATCTGATACCTGCTTGGATATTATATATATAGCATTAAGGGCATAAATATCATCTTTGTATATAAGGGTTGGCTCTTAATTTGTATTTTTAGGTATACATAGTTCCATTATCTTTGATCTTGACATTCTACTATAAACACATATCAATTGTACTCATATAAACATATCTTTTAAATATCTATAAGTTTATGCAAAGCTAATATTTCTATTTGTAAGGGAGAGGTTTTGTGAATGGTGCTCGATACTAGATTCGAACTAGTGACCACTTCCATGTCATGGAAGCACTCTACCGCTGAGTTAATCGAGCTTATTGTTTAAAGCACGAAAGAATAGCTAAAATTCTTTTAGTCTTTCATTAAAGCTAAATAATTTTATGAAAAATAATCTTCTTAGTCTTTTTAAATGTTTAATATGCTAAAAATAGTAATACAAAGGACTTGTTATGTATAGCAATTTAAAATCATTTTTTCTTTTTACCTCATCTGCCTTAGTACTTTTATTTATTCTTAGTTCACTCTTTGCCTATATTTATTTTGATCTTTCTACTCTCTTGAATTCTACTCAACAGTCTGAGCTTTTTATAGGGGTCTTTAGTGTTTTTTCCCTGCTTCTTATAGTTTTGTACCTGTTGGCGAAAAAGTTCCTTTTTCCAATTTTGGAGCTTCGCAGTATTGCTATCTCTCAAAAAGAGGGCAAAACTTATTATAAATTTACGAATGATTTTCATGACGAGGTCTCCTTTATAAGCGACCATCTTATAAAAATGAAGGAAGAACTGGAGAAAGAAAAAGACATTCTAAAACAACTTGCCTTAGTGGATGAACTTACGGGTATTAAGAACCGTCGTTACTTTTTTGAATTTGGAGAAGGAATCTTCAAGCTTGCAAAACGTAACAAAGAAGACTTATCTTTGATTATATTCGAGGTAGATCATCTTGATCTTATTAATAGCAAACATGGAAGCGAAACCGGGAACAATCTACTTAAACTTTTAACTGAGGTCACTGAGCTATATATACGTAAGAGCGATATCTTATCTCGTTTTTCAGATGAAGAATTTGTTGTTTTACTTCCACATACGAGTACAGAACACGCCTATATAGTAGCGAAAAAGATACAAGGTGCCTTGGAAACACCAAACTTTAAAAATAAGGTTGACACCACTTTTACGATAAGTATGGGGATCTCTTCTTTTAGCGAAAGTGATATCCTTTTACGTGATATGACACAGAGGGCAGAGCAAGCCCTGAGTACTGCAAAAGAAAAGGGTGGTAACAACACAGAGGCTAAGTAGTCTCTCATAAAGTCACCTATATGGCTCTACGGTAGTTAGGACTTATCCTCTTAATTAAACATATTCTTTTCAAATTCTCATAACATTTTGCAAAATTAACATTAATACTATTTTCTTTAATATATAATCTTTCAACAATTCAATGTAAGGGTCTAGATGTTTAATAATCCAAAGGTGGGAGATACTATTACAGATGATAGTATCATGTTTTTT
>CBFDAB010000121.1:0-6038 GCA_965602745.1 uncultured Campylobacterales bacterium | reverse complement strand
CTTGGCGGTTTGCGTAGCTAATGTTTCCCTAAAACCCGCCGTGGAGGTTGCGAAGCATAGTTTTTTCATAAGACTAGCCTTTAGTGTTCTGCACGGCAGAAGTTTCTATAATAAAATCTTTTTCCCAAAAAAACTCTATCCACTCCTTTGCCTCATGCACGCTAAAGTCAGGTTGGATAACGGCAGAGGGTTTATAAAACAGAGAAGCTATCTTAAACTCGATGTGGGGAAAGCATTTTTGCAAAAGGGCTAAGACCTCTTCTATCGTCTGCCCGCTATCTACTATATCATCGAGTATCAAGACCTTTGATGCATCTTTTAACTCCGGCATGTTAAAGATCTCGCAAGACTGGGATTTTTGATCTTTTTCATAAAGGATAGAGTTAATGGCAAAAAGACGTCTATTATCTACCGCGCAGGCATAAGCATGACCTAATGTCAAACCGCCTCTTGCAACTGCAAGCAGGGTATCTGCTTCAAAAGCACTAGAGAGTTCAACTAATTTTTTTGTATCTTTTACAAATTCTTCATAAGAGTAATATTTCATAAATAAGATTGTATCCGAAATTGTGATAAAATCCTTTAAAAACATCAGGAATATAGATGCCAGAATTGACAAATATTTTAGAACAGAGCATTTTAGGAAATACGGGTTTCCAATGGTTAATCGCCTTTGGCATACTTCTCTTCTTTATCTTTTTACGAGCTCCCCTAGCCCATGCCTTTATCTCTATTTTACACAAGGCAAGTGAAAAGACAAAAAATACCTTGGATGATGCTATCGTTTCTGCCGTTGAGCCTCCACTTCGTCTTGTCTTTGTACTTCTTGGTCTGTATGCGATGTTGGCATTTTTAAGCCTGAGTGCGGAAATTGATACTTTTAACTCTCACTTCTTTCACTCTATGTTTGCCTTTGCTATTTTTTGGTCCCTCTACCGTATCGTTGATATTTTCAGTACCTTTGTAAAAAGTCATCAAGAAGAGGTAAAAAGTAGGTTTTCAGCTGACCTTGCTCTGTTTTTGATCAAGGGCGTTAAGCTTGTTCTTCTTGTTATGGGATTTGTTATTATCGTACAAGAGTGGGGATATAACTTTACAGGTTTTCTCGCTTCTTTGGGACTTGGCGGTTTAGCCTTCGCACTTGCGGCTAAAGATACAGCGGCTAATCTTTTTGGCTCTCTCGTGATCTTTTCAGACAAACCCTTTGATGTGGGAGATTGGATACATACTCCCTCGGTTGAAGGGACAGTTGAAAGCATAGGAATTCGTTCAACTCGAGTGCGTACCTTTGCAAAGGCTCTTGTTGCCGTTCCAAATGCCACCTTGGCAAACAGTCCCATCACAAACTGGTCACGTATGACAATGCGCCGTATCAAGATGACAGTCGGACTGACTTATGACACTTCTTCGATTCAGATGCAAAGTATATTAAACGAGGTCAGAGAGATGCTAAAAGATGATGAAGATATTAATGACACGACCATCATGGTAAACTTCACAGACTTTCAAGATTCTGCCCTGGGAATATTTTGCTATTTCTTCACCAATACGACAAACTGGCAAGAATATCTTATTATCCGAGAACGTATGAATCTCAATATCATGAAAATTGTTGAGAAGAACAGGGCGAGTTTCGCTTTTCCATCTCAATCTGTTTATATAGAAAGTTTACCCAATAACACGAAAGAAGCCTTAAAAATATAAATTAACTGTTTTAATCTTGACTCTATGTTATTTTTTGCTACAATGTGTGCATATTTCAAACATAGATTAAGGAATTTTTATGAAAAAAGTAATTGGATCAGTAGTATTAGCAGCAACTTTAGTCGGGACATTTGCCGGATGTAGTTCAAAAAAAGCCGAACCGGCAGAAGTGTCATTTGAGTGTATGCAAGATGGTGTTCGCGCGCCACAATGGACATGTATGCCTGACTCAGCTATGGAAGGTTCTATTACAGACCTGGGCTCAGCTCCATACAGTAAGTTAGGCGCCGGTTTTACTCGCAGAGAAGCCATAGCTAGTGCCCGTTCAAGTCTTGCACAACAGATTCAGACATTGGTAAAAGACAAGGTAGAGACATTTACTCGCTCAACCGGTGTTGGCGGAGCTGAAGTAGCTGATAAGGTCTCAACTCAGGTTTCTAAACAAACTGCAAAAGCGTCTCTTAAGGGCTCAAAGCAGATTAATTTTTGGCAACATCCTGCAAATAAAACGATGTATATACTTGTCGGTGTAAATGAAAATTCTGTAAATGAAGAAGTAAAGAACAGCGTTAAATCTTCATTCAAGAATGATAATGCCCTATGGCAACAATTTCAGTCTAAGAATGCACTTGAAGGTCTTGAAAAAGAATTTCCAACTGATTAATCTTAAAGCAGGCCCTACCTGCTTTGGAATATCTATATATAAGAGCAAGTGCTTGCCTTTATCTCTAGATATTAGGAATCCACATGTATAAAATCATATTTTTAATTTTTCCCCTTCTCTTAATTGCCGGAAGCTTTGAAGAGTTTAAAAAGAGTCAAGACAAGAGCTATCATCAAGAAAAAGTAAAGTTTATTGACTTTAAAAAGCAAGAGGACACTGCCTTTAAGTCTCATCTAGTACAAGAACAAAAGGCGATTTCAGCCTATAAAAAACAGATAGAAGCCTTATGGCCGCAGAGTGATCTTGAAGATGCTCAAAAACTGACTAACTATTCAAAAGACCTTCATACAAAAAGCCTTGTCGACTTCAAAAAAAATGAGATTACCATTTCTCAGATATCTGATAAAAAGATCTCTAAAAAGGCCTTGGTAAAGCAGTTAAATAAGACGCTGCAACTCAACAACAAAGAAGCTTTTGCACAGAACAGACTGGAACAGACCATTGATGGTATCGTTGAGGATAAAGGTTATGTTAAAAAAGCGAAAGTAGACAATCTTCCTCTTTTACAAGTCGGCTATACAAAGACAGAGATCAAACCCGAAGATATTAAGATGGTAAAAAATGGAAACCTTTATCAGGTCAAATACAATATGCCAAAAAACTCTACTTTTAAACGTTCATATAACTACCTTAGCTCGGCCAAGTCAAATGCCAGACGATTTAAACTTGAGCCTCAAGTTCTTTTAGCAATCATGCATTCTGAGAGCAGCTTTAACCCTATGGCAAGATCACATATTCCTGCCTTTGGATTAATGCAAATCGTTCCAAAATCAGCAGGTATAGACGCTTATAAGTTTATATATAAAAAACGCCGTCTCTTATCTGCTTCATATCTTTATAATACGCAAAATAATATTGAAATGGGATCAGCCTATTTTCATATCTTATATTATAAGTATCTTTCTTCCATTAAAGATCCGCGTAGCCGTTTATATTGTGCCATTGCCGGATATAATACAGGTGCGGGAAATATTGCCTGGGCCTTTGTAAAAAACTATAATGTAAAAAAGGCTGCGCGTATCATCAATACTATGACTCCCGTACAGGTTTATAATCATCTGCAAAAACACCTGAAGTATGATGAGCCAAAACATTATCTTAAAAGAGTCAGTGAGAGAAGTAAAAAATATCAAAAACTCTATAATCTATAGCTCTAAAAGATTGGAGTCTCCTTAAATTCACAACAACTGCCGACTAAAAAACGAATCTCTTAATTAAACTGCTATAATTACACAATTATTTACTACTGAAAGCACATAAACATGAAAAAACTAGCCATTATCGGTCGTCCCAATGTTGGAAAATCTTCTTTATTCAATCGTCTTTTAAAAAAGCGTGACGCAATTACCTCAGATCAAGCAGGTACTACACGTGATGTAAAAAAACGTATCGCAAAAATCCTTGATAAAGAGGTTCAGATCCTTGATACAGGTGGACTAGATAAGGGCTGTGAGCTTTTTGACAAGATCAAAGAAAAAGCAGTAAAAGCAGCTTATGAAGCTGATATTATTCTTTATATGGTTGATGGAAAGACTATTGCCAATGATGAAGATAAGAAGTTCTTTTATGAGCTTCAAACCATGGGAAAAGCCGTTGCCCTTGTTGTTAACAAAATTGACAATGACAAGATGAATGAACGTCTTTGGGACTATTATGAGTTTGGAACAGATACCGTTTTTGGAATCTCAGTTGCCCATAACCGCAATACAATCAAACTTGTTGAGTGGATACATGAGCAGCTTCCTACGGCTGAAGAGAAAGCACAGAGTGAAGCAGATGCCCTAGAAGCACTTGAAAAAGAGAAACAGGCTGCATCTTATGATTATAATCTTGAAGAGTATGATGAAAGCCTTGAAGAGCCTGAAGAGACAGAAGAAGACAAGACTGTTTTTGAAGAGAATGACCAGACACGTTTTTATGATCCAGAACGCCTAAACCAAGTAAAAGTTGCCATTATCGGACGTGTAAATGTTGGTAAGTCATCTTTACTAAATGCTCTAGTCGGAGAAGACCGTTCTGTTGTAAGTAACATCGCAGGAACAACAGTTGATCCTATTGATGAGCTTATAGAAGTCGGAGATAAAAAAGTCACCTTTGTTGACACAGCCGGTCTTCGTCGCCGTGGACAAATTGAAGGTATAGAAAAATATGCCCTCAACAGAACAAAAGAGATGTTGATCGATGCGGATGTTGCACTTCTTGTATTAGATGCATCCCAACCCTTCAAAGACCTGGATGAGAAGATCGCAGGACTGATTGATGATAACCGTCTGGGCTGTATCATCGTCCTTAACAAGTGGGACCTGACTGATAAAGACTTTGAAAAGTTTACCGAAAAAGTGCGTGGTCGTTTTAAATTTTTACATTATGCTCCTATCATCACTATCTCAGCTCTAACGAAACAGCGTGTTAATAAGATCATGGATAAGATCTTGGAGATCAATGATAATTACTCACAGCGTATCAGTACTTCTAAACTTAACCGTACTATTGAACTTGCACAGCGTCGTCACCACCTTCCATCTGTTAAGGGTAAGACGATTCGTCTGTATTATGTGACTCAGTATGATATCCGTCCTCCGCGTATCGCTCTTGTTATGAATAGACCAGAAGGCCTACACTTTACATATAGACGTTACCTGACAAACAAACTGCGTGAAGCCTTTAATTTTGAAGGAACTCCTATACTCTTTCATGCAAGAAGTAAGAAGCAGAGAACAACTATCGAAGATGAGCCAAACTTTGTTGAAGAGATGTTTGGCGGTAAGGCTGTTACCGAAAAAGAGATGGAAACAATGTACCAAGAGTTTGAAGATGGCGAAGGCGAGTCTGAGTTTGAAAAGAACATGGATAAAGACGGCAAGAGCAAAAATGATATTGAAGAAGGGTTCGTGGACTTAGACTAAGTTCTGAGAGAACAGAACTTTCTTGTCAACAGATTTAGCAGATTATAGAATCTGTAAAATCACGCTGACAAATTTATTAAAATGGTTTAACAATCACCATTGCAACGATCAGAAGTAAAAGAATAGTCGGCGCTTCATTATAATAACGAAAATACTTTCCGCTCTTATCACACTCATCGACTAAGAGCTTCTTATAAAAATATCCCATTGAGAAAAAATATCCTATTAAAATCGCAACAAACAAAAGTTTCGCATGCAGCCATCCCCCCGTTTGAAAAAGTCCGGGATTCAGTACTATCATTAGGATTCCCGAGATCAGAGTCGCCCAAAAGGAAGGTATTCCAATAGCATAATATATCTTTCTCTCCATCACCTTTATAACCTTAATAAAGTCTGCATTTTCTGCATTTTCTGCGTGATATACAAAAAGACGCGGCATATAAAAAAGCACGGCAAACCAAGCAACCATTGATACGACGTGAAACCATTTTATCCAATCATAATATTCCATTAAAATCCTTTTAAAATCAGACTATAAAGAATAAGAGAAACTGCTTCTAGTGTGTGAACAACTTCCATAGCTTTCCTTATATTCAGCGGGTATTATACGACAATAAACTATAATTTCGGGAATTACGAATAAGGATTTGTTGTGAAAGTATTAGCAGGTATTCAACCCTCAGGTGATCTACATATAGGAAACT
>CBFDAB010000120.1:0-6070 GCA_965602745.1 uncultured Campylobacterales bacterium | reverse complement strand
CGGGATCATTTCCAAGTATGAATCACGTTGGCGTAAAATGGAAAAGAATATATATGATATCACCCTGACAAACCACGAAGAATCAGCAGTAATTGAGAGTTCTTATGATTTTTCACTTAAGGGAAAACACTGTGCTGACTTAGAGAAACTTAATGGTTCAACAGTGCGTTTTGAAGAAGGATTTATCCATTTTGAACGTCTGTATAAGATCTCTACGGGAGGCTACCTTTTTCGTCTCTCTATGGGTTCATTTGACAAACCTGAGCATCTGTTTATTATTCTTGGGCAAGAGGATACAAAATATTTCCCGACTTTGCCTATTGCATCTAAGACCAACTTCCAATCTCATCTAAAATTAAAAGAGCTTTTATATGGATAAGGTCATCATTGCCAAAGACCTCACTCTTTCGTATAATAATAACGAGACGATTATTAACCAATGCAGTTTTGATATTAATTCGGGTGACTTTGTCTTTATTACCGGAGCCAGCGGTAGCGGGAAATCGACTCTCCTAAAATCTCTTTACGGGGCACTCATTCCAAAACAGGGTGATCTTCTTGTCGGCGGTGTTCAGATGAAAGAGATAAGCACTAAAAAACTTAACTTTTTACGTCGTCACGTCGGCATTGTATTTCAAGACTATAAGCTTATCAAAGATTGGACTATAGAAAAGAATGTGATGCTTCCTCTTATCATCTCCGGATATGCCAAAGATGTGAGTGAGGTTCAGGTACAAAAACTACTGACCCATGTTAAACTTAATCATCAACTTGGAAAATATCCTTTTGAACTCAGCGGCGGGGAGCAGCAAAGAGTTGCAATGGCGAGAGCCTTAGCCCATAATCCTATCATTCTCTTAGCCGATGAGCCAACGGGTAACCTTGATGACTACTCGGCTCAGGTTATATGGAATCTTTTAGAAGGGGCCTGTACCCAGCTTAAAACAACCGTTGTCGTAGTGACCCACCATATCCCTGAGGCAATGAAAATTGAGTTCAGGCATTTGCATATTGAACACGGAAGTATTTATGAAGTCTCTTAAAAACCATTTTTCGCTTATTGCGGCACTTTTCACTATATTATTTACTGTTCAAGTCTATCATGTCTTAGATAGATCAATCTCCTCTTATGAAGAGTCACTTCGCGCCAACTACTCTATAGTAGTAATATCTACAACTGCCTTGGATGAGTCATCTGTAAAATCGAAATTTTCACTTATTCGTTCTATTGAAGAGATCAGTCCCGAAAAAGTTATCCAACGTTTAAAAAAGGAGATGGATAAGACAAGTCTTGGACTTTTACGCGCTTCTTTGCCAAAGTTTTATAGACTCTCCCTAGAGCATTATCCTCAGCCTGAAGAGATAGATATGCTCTCTTCCCAGTTGCAAAATATGCAGCAGATAAAACGTGTAGAGAGCTTTTCTAAAACACATGATCAGATCTATAAACTTCTTCTTTTATATAAGGGAGTAACACAGATCTTTGCCTTTGCAATTTTTATTGTCACCATTCTCCTTATTGCCAAAGAGATGAGAATTTGGCAGTTTCAGCACCAAGAACGCATGAATATCATGGCACTTTTCGGTGCACCTGTCATGTTACGTTCAGCGGTTCTTTTTAGACTGGCGATCATAGATGCTCTTATAGCGGCAAGCTTGATCTTTGCTTCATTTAGCTTTATAGACAAGAGCGGATGGGCTGAACCGTATTTTAAAGATATCAATATTCATGTCACAGTTTTTAATTATGCAAAAGACGGTCTTATGCACTTTGGCATTGCCCTTAGCCTCTCTATCATCTTGGCAGTTATGCTTATAATCAATCATAAAGAAGAGGTTTAATGCGTTTTCTTCTTATACTCTTTTTACTTTTTAGTTCCATAAGCTATGCAAAAACAAGCATAGACACAAAGATTAAGAGCACCAATAAGAGACTACAAAAGTTTGATAAAAAGTATTCTAAGGTACATAAGGGCTTGGCAAGTACGGCCAAAAATATCATTCGAAAAGAAAGACATATTCTAAAACAGCAAAAAAAGCTCCAAGAACTCCAGTTGGAACTTAGCTTAAAAGAGCAAAAGTATCAAGAGAACGCCCAGGAACTTAAACTCTTAAAAAGTTCCCAGAGTAGCCTTCAAAAACAACAGGTAAAACTACGTCAGGACCTTGTCTTTTTGCTGGCAAAAAATGTCTCCTTATCACTTATACTTGATGATGAAAAAGCGAAGAATGATGAAGCCCTTATTACGGAAGAGATCTTCGAATCTCTAAACAAGATTACCCAGTCCAAGATATCTGAATTACAAGGAAACTTTTCTTCAAATACGAATAAGATCGGAGCTATCCAGAAAAAGATCAATAGACTTAAAGTAGCAATATCTGAGATTGACAATAAACGCAAAGAAGTACTTAGTATTACTGAAAAAGAGAAAAGTAATCTTGCCGAACTAAAGTTACAAAAGAACAGCTACAGAGCCTCGGTTAAAAAACTTCTTAAACAGCAAAATAGCCTTAAAAATGAACTTTCACAACTTAATATCATAAAAGAAGATGAAAAAGAGAAGCGTATTGCTTCGCAAAAAGAGAAAAAGCGTCTTGCCGCCTTAGAGAAACAGAGAAAAAAAGAGCAACTACAAGAGAGTAAAAAAGCAAAACCAACAAATAACTTACCTGACGTCATCTCTAGAACCGCTGCTTACCACTCTGTTAAGACGAAGAGATATAGAGGGAAAAAAACGATTTCGCCCTTAGACGATTTTACTATCGTCAAAAAGTTTGGTCCTTATGAAGATCCTATCTATCATATCAAAATATTTAACGAGTCTATCTCTTTAAAACCAAAGTCCTCAAATGCAAAGGTAAAGAACGTACTTAACGGAAAGGTGATCTTGGCTAAAAAGACCTCTCTTCTTGATAATATCGTCATCATTGAGCATGATAACGGTATGCATACCATTTATGCCCACCTGGACAAGATTGCCCCGACTATCGCAAAGGGAAAACGTCTTAAGCGCGGTTCTATCATTGGTCGGGTGAATGATGAGTTGATGTTTGAAGTCACTCAGAAGAACTTTCATATCAATCCTCTTCAACTTATCGTAAATAAATAAGCCTAAAGCTTAATACTCTTCCACTCTCCCTTATTAAAGATGTGCCAAAAGAGCCCACCTTTGATAAAGGTCTCTGTTATCATCACTATATATATCCAAAAAATATCAGCGCTTATCGTACTTACATAAATAGAAGGAAGTACGCGCAAAAAGACCATTGAGCCAACATTGATCTTTAACGTCGTTTTTGTCGCCCCTGCCCCCCTTAGAGCACCGCTAAGCACAAAGACTATGGCTAAGGGAACTTGAGAAAGACCAACGAGTTGCAGATAAACAGAGGCCAGTTCTATCGTCTGTGCATCATGTGTAAAGAACTGGCAAAAAAACTCAGGAATAAAGACGAGAAAGAGGCCGACAAAGCCCATAAACCCTGCAGCGATCTTTGTAACCGTTATCGCTTCATGTTCAGCTAACAAAGGATTCTTTGCACCTATACTCTGCCCGACCAAGGCCATAGCTGCAATAGAAAAACCAAATCCCGGCATAAAGGCCAAACCTTCTATGCGCAGACCCACCTGATATCCGGCTAAGGCTTCTGTCCCATATTTTGCAATCACCATGACAAAGACCATAAAAGAGCCGACAGATATAAGACGTTCTATACTTGCAGGAAGGCCGATCTTAAAAATAGTCTTCATACTTGAGAGTGAAAAATAGGCATACAATCGTAATGCACATGAGTCTTTACTCACCAGTACAAAATATACAAGTACATTAAAACCATAAGAGATAATGGTTGCAATGGCCGCGCCTTCAATCCCCATAGAATCAAATCCAAAATGCCCAAAGATCAAAGTGTAGTTGAGAAAAATATTCAAAAGTGCTGAAACAATCTTGATATATAAGGAGACCTTTGTCTTCCCTGCTGCACTCAGAGCATTAAAAAAAAGCGCATCTAAAAATATCAGGGGCATACCCAAAGAGAGTGTACCAAAATATGAGACACCAAGTTTAGCCACCTCAGTACCTGTCCCCATCCATATATAAAACTTCCAAGCTCCCATATATCCAATAAAAAGAGAGACAAATGAGAGAGCAAGCGCCAAAAGAAAAAGATTGAAAAACGCGATATTGGCTCTGTGAAAACGGCCAGAACCGATATGACGTGATATTACAGCGTTTCCACCGACTATATAGACCGTCATCACAACATTCAAGACCATAATAAACTGTAAGCCAAGGCCAATGGCCGCTAAGGCAGCCACACCTAATGAACCTACCATAATGAGGTCTATAAGAACTTGCAGCATATCAAGAAGATGTTTAAAAGCAGCAGGAATGGATATGGAGAGGATTTTAGAAAGAGAACTCTTACTTTTGTGAGAAATAGACATTAACTTCTTGCATCACTGCAAACAGTTCTTCCTTAGTCTCACACTTCAGCTCTTTTCTGTTGACAGGGACCTCACCCACCGGATCAAAGTCAAAAACTAAGACAAAATAAGAAATTGTTATCTTGTCCTGTTTTAAGTCTGCCCATTCCAAGGAGACCTGAGCACTGTCGCCTCCTGGGACCTCGACAGTTGCTGCCGGATAAAGACGTGTTACCCTCGTTAAATCATAGGTTTCATTTTTATATTCATAAATCATAACGGTATTATAGCTGATTTAATAAGGTCTCTAAGCCATTGAAACTGCTTAGATATCATCTCGTATCAAAGGTACAAAAATAAAGCCGGGGTACTCCAGTATCTGAAGTCTTCCACTTCTGCTTTTGGTGACCTTCATAATGCTGTTATTTATCGGAATGACCATTGTCCCTCCTTCTGAAAGCTGCTGTAGAAGCGTCTCAGGAAGTTCATCCGCGGCACATGAGACCAAGATCTTATCAAAGTGTTCGCCCGCTATACCCAAGCTTTTTTTTGCCCGATGCAGACTAATGTTCTCAAATGGATATTTAGAAAGGTTCTTCTTTGCAAACACCATAAGTTCTTCAACTCTCTCAACGGCATCAACATGCTTACTCATAGTCGCGAGCAAAGCGGAAGTCCAGCCCGAGCCCGATCCGACATCTAGTACTCTATCTGTAGAATGCGGCTGCAAAAGTTCAAACATAAAGGCAACAGTATATGGTTGAGATATCGTCTGTGCGGAGCCAATGGGCAAGGGGCGATCATCATAAGCCATTGATCTAAGCTCCCCAGGTACAAAATCTGCCCTATCCACTTGTTCAAAAGCTTCAATTATTCTAGGGCTTTTCAACACTCCGTTCACAATAAGAGATTCTACCAAGGCTGAATTATTCACTGTTTATCCTTTATTCATTAAAAAATAATTTCATTGCGATAAAAAGAAGGTTCAAGATCAATCCTGTCCAAGGTATCCACACAGGGATTTCCCTCACTCCTGCCGGAAGCGGTTTAGTGGATTTGATCCGGATAAGCGAAATATTGACAAGACTGAAGATAATCAAGATCAGCATACTGCTATAAGAGGCCAAAGAGACAAGATCAAATAGAAAAGAGAGGACAAGCGTGACCAATCCGACGAACAAGCTTGAATTGACAGGGGTCTTGGTTCGGAAGGAAACTTTAGCAAAAACAGAGGGTAGCCAGCCCTTTGATGCCATCCCATAGATAATGCGTGATGCCATAATAATCTGAACCAAAGCACCGTTAACAACGGCAAAGGCAGCAATGCCTGATATTAAAATCGGTTCATGCCCTGTCAAGTTTTTATATATCAGCAAAGGGGGCTGTGGAGTTTTGAAGTTCTTCCAGACTTAATGTTTCCAAGGCCACTATGACGATTAAAATATAAAGAATTGTGGAAATGCCCAATGCTAAAATGATGGCGACCGGAAAAGTCTTGCTGGGTTCTTTTACCTCTTCAGCTATATTGACCATATCTTCAAACCCTAAAAATGCATAAAAAGCCAAAAATGCCCCAAGGGTTATCACTGAAATATCTGAAAACTTGAAAGAAGGTATAAATTCTGCAAAACCTATTGTCGGACTGCT
>CBFDAB010000119.1:0-6194 GCA_965602745.1 uncultured Campylobacterales bacterium | reverse complement strand
CGAAAGCATCGGATTTTGAATCCGACGTGTCTACCGATTTCACCACGGCGGCATGTAAAGGCCGGCATTATAAGGGCTTAATGCTTAAAGGCCGATAAATTAGGAATTATATGGAGTTGGCAACTTCTTCTTTTAGGTTTTTACCGACTTTAAACTTGACGACCTTTGTCTCTTCAAGCTCTATAGCTTCGCCTGTACGGGGATTTCTGACAGAGCGCGCAGGCCGTATTGCGGTACTGAAACTTCCAAAACCGCTAAAATTTACACTTTTGTCTGCCTTCATGGCTTCTAGTATAGTTTCAAGTAAGGCATCAATTGCTGCTTGAGCATCTACCTTTGCTAAAGAGGCTTTATCTGCTACGGATACTATAAGTTCTGCCTTAGTCATTTTTCTTCCTTTTACTGAAAATAATTAGTATTAGTGTGATTATATATAAGAACTAAAAAAATAGCAAAAAAAGACGATATGTAGTATAGGTTTTAGAATCTAGAAAATTATGGAACTTATATTGCTTTAAAAATATAATTAAGAAATTAATTGGAGGTGTATGATGCGTACGACATTAAGCGGATATTATAGAAACTTACAATTTGATCAGAGCAAAACGGCCAGTAGGCTTTTTGATGTTAACAAGCAGATATCATCTGGGCAAAAAATCCAATATGCCTACGGTGACACATCAACCTTTACAGACACTATGCGTTTGGATAATGAGGTGACAACCTTATCCCAAGTCAAACAAAATGCTCAGCGAGCCCTCCAATTTAGTACGAATACTGACGATACTATGGTAAATATGACTGAGATCTTAGAAACGATGAAGGTTAAACTTATTGCAGGAGCAAATGATACGAGCTCTTCTTCATCCCGTAATGCAATTGCCCTTGAACTTCGTGGTTTGGAAAAGAACTTCCTTTCCTTGGCTAATACCTCAATTGATGGAAAGTTTATATTTTCTGGAACCGAGACGGGGACCAAACCTATAGATATTAATGGTGTATATCAAGGCAATGATGGAGACTTAAATGCTTTTATCGGCTCAGGAGTAGACCAAAAATACAATATTAACGGGGCAGATCTGTTCTTAGGTGCCGAAAATGGCACAAATCGACAAATATCTACTTTTATTTCTCTTAAAGATAACGCCACTGGGCTCGCGGCTGATATTAATAATACCTTGCAAGACATAACAGGGAATGCAAACCCGCAAATATTATATATACGCGGAACTAATCATGACGGAACAAGTTTTAAAGACAGGTTTACCTTACAAAGTACGGATACAATTGACACTCTTCTTGACCAAATAGAAGGCAAATTTACTCTAGGTACAGTTAATGTCAGTTTAAATGATGCCGGTCATATTGTAGTCAGAGATAAAATAAGCGGTTCAAGTAAGTTGGATTTTCATATTGTTGCGGGCGAGACAGTAGAAGCAGATATTGACGACTTGGTACCAAGTATTGAATTTATGAAAAGTGGACTGATATCAAATACTTCAGCTGCGGGAAGTGAAAGTGCCATATATGACCGAACATTTTTTACGCATAAGGGAAATACTCTTGAATCAAATGTATCGCAGATTGTAAAACAAGGTGTATCTGGCTTAAATGGAGATGATTTAGGTAATTCCTTTGCTGTTGATTCTACAAAGCTTGGGGATGTGTTTTCTTCATTAACATCTACCCTGCAAGTCGAGGGGAAGAGATTAGACGGGTCTGTTTTTAATATTGATATTGATTTCGGTGTGCCGGCAACGGTAAGCGGGGATTATAATTATGATGTTGCTGACGGGCTTGGGAATACAACTGATGGTGCAGACATGACTTACCGCCAGCTTATGGATGTTGTGAACATGGCTATAAATGGTTTGGACCCTAATATTAATAATGATCTAACCAATAGTGTTTCAAATGCAACAGACTCTTTTTATAATAAAGCTATAAAAGTAGCAAACAATCTGTCATCTATTGAATTGTCTTATGACGGTAAGATCACATTATCAGACAAAAATAACAATCCAACACTTGCCGACATCTCACTTTCTGATATAAATTCAGATAATTTTGCAAATACAGATGGCTCTATGGCAATATTTCAAAGTAATAATGCCTTAACTGTTTCAGATCCAAAAACAGACTTCTTTAAACAGCTTGATGAAGCGATAAGATCTGTTGAACTTGAACGTACTCAAGCTGATGGATTAAATCCTTTAGATCCAAGAAACGGCGGAATTCAAAATGCTTTACGTGCCATAGATGATCTTTCAGAACATATGTTTAATCAACACTCTGTTGCAGGGGCACAGTCAAATATACTTCAGAGAACAGAGACAAGAACAGATCTTCTTCTTGTGACAACAGAGACTCTGCGTTCTGAAACAATAGATGTGGATTTCGCTGAGGCAGCCTTAGCCTTAAAACAGTTAGAGTTGAATTATGAAGCGATGCTGTCATCAGTATCTAAAATCTCACGGCTATCATTAGTTAACTTTCTCTAATTAGCCTTAATTATGGGCTTGTTTTAGAAGTTCAGCTATAATTGCATGAATTGATACCAATTAATATATAAGGACTTTTCCATCTTACGTAATATCTTATTTATCATAGGCGCAGGATTACTTTCATATTTTTCTTTTGCGACCATCACAACAGATGCAGACTTGGTCGGTTCTTTTGGAGCTGATTTCGGTCTGCTTAACCATAATCTTTTTGGATATCTCTCTTATCTATATCCTTTTGCTTTAATAGCTTCACTCTTCTTATGGTTTAAAAACCCCGGTTTTAGTTTTCGCCGTGTGGAGTTGGTGCTTTCATCTGTTTTAATGTTTTTCACCTTGACTATTTTTCAAGCTCTTGTCTCCTTAGGCGCATTACGCGGTTCTATAGGCGGAAGTTTTGTTGATTTCCTCTCTCCGTATATAGGCTTTGCGGGTGTGTGGATATTTTGGTTGATGAGTACAAGTCTGAGTGTTTTGATATTATCAGATAAAAGTCTGCATGACTTTGCTGATATGATTATAAACCATGACTATAAAAAGTATCTTCCTAAGCAGAAAGAACGTGTTGTATACACAGATACAGAAGATGAAACAGTGGTATATAAAGAAGAGGTTGTTGAGAGAGAAACTCTTTGTGAAGTTTTAGAAGAAGATGCTCAAGAAAATGAGCATACGGAGGTTGAAGCATTTATACCTGAACCTCCGCCTCTTTATCCTGCTGTGGATGAAACAGAAAGAACAGCTCTTGTAAAAGAAGAAATCATAGAAGAGTTAGTTGAATCTGAGACGGAAGAACCGAAAAAGAAAACAATTATTTCTCTTGCAAAGAAGGTCAAAGAAGAGAAACATGCTGTTGTGGTTGAAGAGTTAGAAGAGAACAAACAACTTTTAGACCAGATCGAGAAGGGTAAGATAGAAAAACCGAAGAACTTCAAGCTTCCTTCTACGGACTTCTTGCAAAAGCCTGTGAAGTTTGACAATCAGGTCAATGAAGCGCAGCTTGACGCGAAGATAGAAGACCTTATAGCAAAACTTGCCCACTTCAAGATAGACGGAGACGTGGTTCGTACTTACGCAGGACCTGTTGTTTCTACCTTTGAGTTTAAGCCGGCGGCAAATATTAAGGTTTCTAAGATCTTAAACCTTCAAGACGACCTTGCTATGGCGCTTCGTGCCCAGACTATCCGTATTCAAGCCCCAATTCCGGGAAAAGATGTTGTAGGTATAGAGATTCCTAATGAGGCGGTTGAAACGATCTATCTTAGAGAGATCTTTGAGTCTAAGCTTTTTCAAGAGTCTTCGTCACCTCTTACTATGGTTTTGGGCAAAGATATAGTAGGTAAGCCTTTTATCACTGATCTTAAAAAGCTTCCTCACCTCCTTATTGCGGGAACAACGGGTTCAGGAAAGTCAGTGGGTATCAACTCTATGATACTCTCTCTTTTGTATAAGAACTCGCCAGATACCCTGAGACTTTTGATGATTGATCCCAAGATGCTTGAGTTTTCTATCTACAATGATATTCCACATCTTCTTACCCCTGTTATCACTAAGGCAAAGCAGGCCATCGTTGCCTTGAACAACATGGTTGGAGAGATGGAACGACGTTATACTCTAATGGCAGAAACGCGTACGAAAAACATTGAGAACTATAATGAAAAAGCGAAAAAAGAGGGAGGCGAGGTCTTTCCTTATATCGTTGTTATTATAGATGAGCTTGCTGACTTGATGATGACATCAGGAAAAGATGTAGAGTATTCTATCGCCAGACTTGCTCAGATGGCAAGAGCCTCGGGTATTCACTTGATTGTTGCGACACAGAGGCCTTCTGTTGATGTCGTAACCGGTCTTATCAAAGCAAACCTTCCTTCACGAATCTCTTATAAGGTGGGTCAGAAGATCGATTCTAAGATCATCTTAGACCAAATGGGTGCGGAGTCTCTTCTTGGACGCGGAGATATGCTTTTTACGCCTCCGGGTATGAGCGGGGTTGTAAGACTTCATGCTCCTTGGAGTTCTGAAACAGAGATTGAAGAGATAGTAGAGTTTTTAAAATCTCAAAGAGAAGTTGTATATGACAAGCGCTTTTTACTAGAAGAGGGTGGTCTCGCTTCTGATGCGCCAAGAAGAGACGGGGTAGCAGAGGAGCTTGATGAGCTTTATGTTGAGGCAAGAGGCATAGTCTTAGCAGATAAGAAAACATCTATATCTTACCTTCAAAGACGTCTTCAAATCGGATATAACCGTTCTGCTCGTATCATCGAACAGCTAGAGAACGAGGGTGTCTTATCTGCACCAAATACCAAAGGAAACAGGGAGATACTAGCCTCATGATAAGAACACTATTTTTTATAAGTCTGATAAGTTTCTCACTCTTTGCAAAGGATACAGTAACTTATACACATAAACATAAGCCTTGTATCTGCGATAAGCCTATTATCTTTGATGAGACAGAGCAAGAAAAGATCTTCGAGCTCAAGGGCAAGGTGTATAAGGTTCTAAAAGGCGATGAGACTAACCCGACTATTCTGTATGTTCTAGACCCTAAGACAGACAAATTCATCCGTATAAAGCAGTAGCACTTATATAATGATGATAAAACTCTCCTACACTCAGTTTTATAGAGAGTTTGTATGTAAAATAGAAAATATAAAAGAGCTCAGCGTTGAAACCCTTCAAAAACTTGAAAAGTTTGCCTCCTCAAGGAGCGGAAAACTGGATTATGCGACTGAATCCTTCAGCATCCCAAAACGTATCGAACTTCACCATCTTCAAGAACTTTTTCACTTAAAAGGGATGAATGTCTTTATTACAGAAAAAGAGCCTCAAAGACAGAAGATATCACAAGACGCAACCATCAACTTTGGAAAGTTCAAGGGACAAAAATGGGAAGATCTTGATTCAGACTATCTTACATGGCTAAGTAAAAATATAAACTCTCAAGACAGAGAAGTTGCCTTAACTGAACTGGAATCTCGCAAAAAAAACAAGACACCTGCAAAACGTGTAGAAACTGTTATGTTTGGCAAGCATAAGGGTGAAGTCTGGGACGAGTTGCCCACTCCTTACTTGCAGTGGGTAGCGCAGAACTTAAAAGGTGAGGCTCAAAACATTGCTATAGATGTTTTAAAAAGACGTCAATAAGTTTTCCTTATCTATTTTAAAAGCAGACTTTTCATATGTTACTAAATTACACAATAGTAAAAATACACCTGTTTACTTTTGTAACACTTCACCTCTAAAAGACAAAAGCTTTGTTATAATCTCGTAAATTATTAAACAGGAGTTATTATGGCTTTTTTAGAAGAATATAAGGCACACGTTACTGAGCGTGATGCACTTGGTGTACCAGCTCTTGCATTAACTGCAGAGCAAACTGCTACTCTTATTGAGCTTATCAAAACTGAGTGTACTGACGAGTTATTAGATTTACTAACTAACCGTGTAGCACCAGGTGTTGATGATGCAGCACAAGTTAAGGCTGCTTTCTTAAATGAAATCGCTGCTGAAAACATTACTATTGCTTCTATCTCTGCTGTTAGAGCAGTTGAAATGATGGGTATGATGTTAGGTGGATTTAATGTTCTTCCTATGGTTCACTGTTTAGCTTCTTCAAACACAGGTGTTGTTGATGCTGCTGTAGAAGCACTAAGCAAAACTCTTTTAGTATACGATGCATTTAATGATGTTGAA
>CBFDAB010000118.1:0-6224 GCA_965602745.1 uncultured Campylobacterales bacterium | reverse complement strand
TCCATATTCGATTAATGGACGTGTTAAGACAGGAAGCATCTCTTTTGGCATTGCCTTTGTAGCCGGAAGAAAGCGCGTTCCATAGCCTGCAGCTGGAAATAAACATTTTTTGATCATAAAAAAACCCTATAAATTATATTTAACTCATTATACCAATAAATTATAACAAGCAGTTTATATGGGCATTGAACGCACTTTTAGTGTAAAATACCCTTATGAATTTTAATACAGATGATACACAGACCTTATTAAATATTATGAATGCAAGAAGAGATGTTCGCGGAAACAGTTTTATACAGAAGCCTATTGAAGAAAAGAAGATAAACCTTATCTTAGAAGCTGCACTTTGTGCGCCATCTGTCGGGTATTCTCAACCCTGGGAGTTTGTACTTATAGATGATACAAATATTAAACAAAATATTTATCAAAACTTTCATCTTGAAAATGAAAAAGCTCAAAATATTTTTGAAGACCGTCCCATCTATCAGACATTAAAACTAGAGGGAATCACAGAAGCACCTCTAAATATCGCTGTTCTCTATACACCGCAGAGCACCCCGGTATTGGGTATGACATCTATGGACAAGATGGGGGAATATAGTGTTGTTTGCGCCATTGAGAATATGTGGTTAATGGCAAGAACCTTGGATATTGGTATGGGGTGGGTGAGTATCTTAAATGAGGAAGCTGTTTTGCAAGAGCTGAATGTCCCCCAGTCAAAAAAGCTTATTGCTTATCTCTGCTTGGGATATGTAAAAAAGTTTGCATCTGAGCCTGAGTTAAAGAGCCTTCAATGGGAGAGAGAAAAAAAGATCAAAGAGCTACTTCATCTTAACCATTATCTAAAAAAATAAAGCCTACTCTTTTCCGCTAAGAAAAGGGATTATGCCCTCTTCTTGAATCATCTTTTCATACTGCTTTGTTTGTGAGATTGCCTCTTCTTTGCTGATGGAAGAAGCGGCCTTCGTACTGATAATATTATTAGAAAGAGAAACACCTCTCTTATCTACAGCCTTTATAGTCACCCTTCTAATCACAATCTTCATCTTTTCTAATTTTGCGTTACTGGTCTTATAATGTTTTTCTTCTGCACTTGTAGAGAGATGAAGTCTTACATTAGCTTGATTTTCACTAATTTTTATGTTTTCATCACTTAAGTGAGACTTGATGACCCTTGCTAAGGCTTGGGAGTTTTTATCTGCTTTAATAGAAAATACAGCACCTGATCTTATCTTAGCCAGCGTCTCTTCATATCTTGTATATTTAGCCCTATATTCCTTATCATCAAAACTGGTCTTCATTGCTTCAAGAAGGAGAAGATGCTCTTGTGCTGCACGAATAGACTCTTTAGTCTTATAAGATAGTTTTAGCTGATAAAAAACAGATGAGGCTTTGATAAGTTCCATCTCATTTAAGATCTTCTCGTCTATGCGCTGAAGTTTTTTCAGATAGCTTTGATAGAGTATCTCTCTGTCAACCTTTATCAACACTCTCTTTATCCCACCATCATCTTGGCTCTTGAGTATACTCACACCTGAGAACTCAATCGTCTTTGCAACTGCATTCACGCGCGTTTGAATATCTTGAGATGAAGACTCTCTACCCCCCTCTCGAGAAACAGAGAGCCTGTTATCTATAGATGAACTAATGGAGACAGATATACGAGAAGAGATATCTCCCAGGGCATTGTTTTTAGCAAGACGAACCGTATCTGCCTCCCCCACTGCATAAAAAAATCTATCGCTGTCAGAGGGGGCTTGAAGAAGAGTGCTTTCTGAGAAGTTTTCTTTCTGTGAAGGAGATACGCCACCCCCTCTAGCACTTATCAGTACATCTTTAAACACTATTATAAGAGCTGATCTATAATTCATATATCTTCCTTTATGGAGGGATTTTCTACCTCTTGTTTTACTTTTTTTCTCTCTTGAATATCTACATCCTCTTGTGTTTTTTGCAGTCCTTTAGCTTCTACAATTATTTCAGCGACTGTTTCATACTTCTCAGCCACGATGGCTTGTTTTACAGCATAATATGAGCCAATCCCAATAGCCGGGATTGCAGACAAGGCGCTTGTAGAAATACGTACTACTCGCTTATTATAAAGATCTTGCTTATCCCAGGGAATATAGATCTTTGCAATTGCCAAGGTCTTTAACTCTTCTTTGAAATTTTCCACTACTTTTCTTACTGTGATATTTGTCAAAGAGAGACTAAACGCCAGACCCGCTTCAGTAGCGCCTCTCTTAATAGCCTCTGACGCCAAGATGATGTTTTCAGCGAGTTTCACCTGTTCTTCATCAAGTCTGATATCATTTTTAAGTTCTTCACTTGCCTCATCTAAGAGTATAAAATAGATCTTCTCTTTTTCATCTGCCCTTATTTCTGCTTCTGAGATCTTGTTTTCTAAAATCAAGACCTGCCTCTTCAACTCAAGAATATTCTCGTATCCACTGTTTTGATCTTTAATATCTTTTTCATATCTGGCTTTTTCAACCTTATATTGCGAAACTTCAAAGAAGGCATCACGCATCTCTTTTTCTGCGTGAATCAGGTCTTTTTGAAAATTTATCGGCATTAAATAGATGATGGCATCACTTAGGTTTGCATATACATCAGCTGATGCTGCTTCAACCTGCTTAAGATTTCCGTCTTTAAAGGTATGAAAATGACTTAGGTCTGTTTCTATCTCAAAAAAACTTGGCCAATCCTCTTCTTTTGGACCATATAAAATAATAGCTCTATTGAGAGCATGATAGGTCAAGAGATCAATATGCGGAACAGGAAGCCATACGATACCCTTAAGCATCTTCTTTTGATAAAGATCTGTGTAAGCATGCGTTGCTACATAAGGGTCGTCCGCCAAGGCCCTATTAATGATCTCTTTATTGTCTTCAAAAACCAGCGGGTCGCTTAATTCATCCGGCCAGAGGGCATCAGCAGAGATGGGCATATTTTCTATGACACTATTAGTACGGATCAAGCCCATTCCTATAACGATCCTGTTTACCTGATTTTCTAAAGAAGGAACCTCTGCTTGAGACTCAAATCCTGCTTGAACTAGAGTACAGCCATTTATCAAAACAGTTAAAGTAGAAATCAAAACAGCGTTTATAAAAGTTTTTATTATTTTCAATTGCACCCTAAGCTTCCTTTACTCGGTACTCTCACCTACTCTGTCTGACCAAACATATCGTCAAGCTCATCTGATAAAAGCTTATTGCTCTTTTTTTGATTTTGAGTCATCTCAAAGAGTCTATAAAAATTATCAAAACGGGCCTTTGCATTTACTATAAGCTCATCATTTGAGCCACCCATACTCATACATTTATTATAGGCTCTCTTTGCATTATTAAAAGTTTCCATCTCCCCCGTCTTAGCCCCAAGACCCTCATATAAAATAGCAAGGTTATAATAAAATGACATATCCTTACTACCCCCATACTCTTGCATATCTGCAACTGCAGATTCAAAGTTCCCGCGCTGGGCATAGGTAATGATATATTCTAAACTGCTTGGCATAGACTTGAATTCACGAAGCTGATATGTCTTAAGGGGGGTAATATCAGAGATAAACTTCTTTGTCACATCTCTGCCAAGATCAAGAAGAACCTTGCTTTTTGGCGGTAATAAACTAGTATTTGAGGAATATCGGTTTGCCTTCGCCGTATAGGTCTTGGAGATATACTCGCTTACCCCCTTTGTGATAGTAAAGGCAACCTGCATATCCGCTGAGATGGTGTTTTCAGATGGTTCATAATTATAAGAGATCAATTCCATATTTAAGGCTACATTTGCCGTATCAAAGATAGGATAGATAGTTATAAAATTTGTCTCCGTCAAGCCCTCTTTAACACTGTTTATCAAAACAGAATCAATCTTGGCCTTATCCTTTTGCTTAGAGCCTTTTATATCCGGATTAATAGCTATCGCCATATAGGTTCCCTCACGTACATCACCCCCACTCTGGATCTGTGAAAGTTTTTTATACTCTTTTGGCGGAGAGTAAGAGGGAATAATAATCTTAGGATTGCCACAGGCACTAAAGAGTAAAGAAACAACAAAACTTATCAGTATGGAGTGCTTATATCTTATCATGAGAGGCCCTTATAATCTGAAATACTTGATTTTAATAGAAAAACTATATTATTTAACATACTTTTTCGGATGCTTTTTATTTTTCTGTATTTTCCATATCTCACCTAGTTGTTTCGGAGAAATCTTTTTTATATGACTTGGCAAGAGTGGTCCACCTTTTAAAGATGGGCTTTTTAAAGATGGGCTTTTGACTTTTGTATTAGAAAATAGAAGTCTTGTCTCATTAGACTCACAATCCAGAAGCATATATTCATAATCTTTACTTTTTTTATTATATTTTGCCACGTAACCATCTTCTGTTTCGATCCAATGAAACCATTCATCACCCTTAAGCTGTCCCTTGAACTTTGAATTATCACCTTGCTTAAACTCTTTTTCCCCCGGCGAAGCAGACACCCCGAAAAGTGCAGAAGACAATAAAACCAAAAGGAGTATATTTTTAAGACTTATCATTATTTTTCCTATTTTGAGATATCGATATACATTAGATATTCTTCTGCCACACTGCCGACAGATGAAATATTGTTAACAGAGATATTTGTTGTACTTCCATCATACTTTTTACTATTGGGGACAGAGCTATCATCAAACAGGGTGCTATTTCCTGCATAATAAAGGTTTGTCCCTTGTCCTTCATTAATATTATTATCAAGAACTGGATCATTTGCTTCTTCTAAATCTACTAGCTTATGTGTTTCATCAACATTATCCGTATTATCTATCTCTCTTTGTCCCTCATCAATATGCCAGATAGCAAGACCCCCTGAAAATGATATATTATCAAGCCTAAACAAGCCTGCATCATATCCCAAGGGGGAACGGTTTTCAATCAAGAAGTACTCTTGCGGATCATTAGTCGGAACCTTGATAATGTTGTAAGAACTTGAATGACTTGCATGCACTTCTAAATTGTTAGTGCTTAGATCAAGAACTTGTGGATTTATCCAATTTAGCTCTAATTTACTCCAAGCACACATATGTGTCGGTGTCTGCCCATGAGATTCGCTACTCTTAGCCCCCCAACTTCCTGCTCCCATAAGACCAAAATAGCCAATTCCTTTTGAAGTAGAATCTGTATCATACAGATCAGGAAGCCACCAAATGGCATGTCCAAGCTCATGCACAATCACACCTATTGTAGCGGAATGGAGACCATGTTTTTCTCCAAAACGGGAATAAGTGCCACTAGAAGAGTAGTGCATGATATTAACACCATCAACAAGATGAGGAGAAGATAATCCTGAGGCACCAGCCCAAATACTACTAGAAGAAGGATCCCCAAATGCTGTTTCTCCCCCTCCTACAATAAACATAATCTGTAGTTCATCTTTTTCAATATTATTGTTATCATTCTTGTCATAGGCTGAGAAGTCAATGAAATCGTCAGCAATATCAACAGCATTTAGAAGGTGAGTAGTGTTCATATCATCATCACCGGGATGGTTTATAGGAAGAGAGACCTTTATAATGCCGTCATTAATCGTCCCACTACTTTCATTAGCCGCAGCCAACGAAAATTTTCCAGAAGAGACTTCATTGAAGTAATGATTAACCTGATTGTCAGAGCCTCCAAATATCTTATTATGCCAATTCAACTCACTGTCTTCAATCTGAAAATCATTAAAGCTAATGGCAATAAGTACAAGCGGTATATTGTTTTCAGAACCGGTAATAACATTGTCCTGATTTTCGGAAGAGGAACCTCCTCCTCCACCCCCACTACATCCAAGAAAAATAAAAACAAAACATATAAGTATTAATAATTGCAAAAATTTCATTCAATATCGACCTTCTACTTTTAAGTTCAAACTTTTTGAATACTATAATCAAAAACAAATCTAAAATAGAGTAACAAATTTAATATATTAAGATAGGGTCTTTGATGATTTAGTCTTTCAAATTAAAAAAAGTTCAAGGGAATAACGCCAACTCAAGTTTAAAGTGCAACACTATCAGAACTGTTTTGATGAGATTTTTGGTAAAAAACGAGTCAAGTGCAAAAAGTATTGAGGAGAAAGAGATAAGAAACAGCACCTCGTACGTGGAACTGAATGAGCATGTTTTTTTAAAAATAATTTTACAGGCAAACAGCCATTGTTTGTTGTCTGAAGAAACTTTCTACTTTGTAG
>CBFDAB010000117.1:0-6251 GCA_965602745.1 uncultured Campylobacterales bacterium | reverse complement strand
TTTTTCATAAGCTTATCTCCATAGACAAGATCACATGTTTCTCATCTTTATTCCGCATCTTCATTTGAATAACTTTTACATTCATATTTAATATACGGTTTAAAAACGATTGGAGTTGACGAGCATTCATATTTTTCGCATCTATAAGATAACGTTCACCTTTGACTCTATGTACTAACTCAGCCCCCGTAAATAAGCTTCCATCTAAGAAGGCATTAATCTGTCCACTATTTGCTACCTTCATTACCTTTTTAAGTTCAACAATACGTTTTGCCATAACATTCGCATTCGCACGTTCAGACAGCTTATGCGAGATCTCGTTTTCCACCTTCGAATTTTGCCAAATTAGAGTCAAAAGCAAGGTTAAGAGAAGACCAAGCAAGTATAAGGGGTGTATGCTGCGTATCATTTGATTTCCACCCTCATTGTATTTTGATCAATATTGATTTTCACTGATCTGTCTAAACTCTTTTTTAAGGTATCTGCAATTGTTTTGAGCTTGGTATAATCTTGCATCTCAAAAAGGATTGTAAAGAGTTTCTTCTCATATCTTAAATCTTTGACCGTTTCTTGTTGGGACAGAGGAAGCTTTAAAATCGCAAAGATCAGCTTCCTAAAAGATTTTTGCTCCTGAAAACTCTTACTTAACTTTTTTTCTATTGAGCTGTTTTGCACAAAGGTAGAAGGCAGACCATAGGCTTCAAATACAGAGGCATTAGTCTGAAGTTCTTTTTCTTGTGCATAGGTAAAGAAAAGCTGAGTCGCATATAAAAAGACAAATGCTGCAAGAACAGACAGTAAGGGTGCAAGTTTTTTAACTGAGTTACTTGTACTGGTGTTTTGGAGGATTATTTTATGTTTGGAAAGTTCTTTTATATTTTCTAGACTACGTTTTAAAGTCGATTCATTTACTAAATACTTAGGAACTTGTAATACTGTGTCATTATGTACAACAATGGCATCTTCTTCGTTGCACTGTATTGGATTAGTAATATTGAGCATCTCATTTTGAGCAAAATATATCCCGGCAATTTGAGTACTTAGAATTCCCTTACCCAGAAGACTGGAAATAATAACGTCAGGTTCATAGGCAAAAAAGATATATTCTGTTGTTGTTTTCACTGCATAATAATCATAATCACCTTCAGGTAGCATTCCCTCAAAAATGGAAGGGGCATATTTAAGTGCGGAAGAAGTAAAATTGACATCAAGGTAAGCACGTTTAACCCAATAATATGAAGGCGTCAAAATAATATTAATTTTATCTTCTACCTTGATTTTACCTGTCTGCTTATCAATAAGTCCAATAACTTTATTTGAGTTAAAAAGTGATGCCAAATATCCATCCAAGTCTATAAATTATGTTTAACTTAAAATAACATATTTTTTCTGTATCTTTACTATTATATATTAGTTTTAATATTATATATTAATATAGTCATATATATAGCCTGTATAAGTAACACATACATGGTACTATCAGCATATACTTTCAAACAATATTGTTCAAGTAAGCTAAGCCTACTTCAAGATATCTGTACTGCAAAACAACACTATTTCTCCAAGATACTAAATAAAACGTATCATTTGAAAATATTTTCTAAACTTTTGGGAGAGCCTTTTGGCTAGACTCACATAAGCTATAGCAGACCTATTTTCATCAGTAGATTCAGGCTTAGTGTCTAAAAATTGTCATTTCACATATTGTCTTATTCTTTTAATCTTTTTTTATTTTTAACTGCATTATAATTAACTCTTGCAGACTCAATTATAGTTTCTTTAGGTTTAACAGGGGTGTTTTACACCTTACTTTCTTGCATCTGCAAGTGTGAGACAAAAAAGCACATTCTTTCCCTCTTTTTCCAAGGTCTGTACAGCCTGTGTTAATGTTAATCCTGTTGTTATAATATCATCTACCAAGATTACATCTTCTTCTTTAAAACTCTGAAGCACAAAGTTACGCGGATTTAATAGTCTAAACTGATACTCTTTTCCTGAATATGAGATCTTACTCTTGGCTCGCAGTTTGGCGTATAAGGGTTTTATTGATCTGCTTTCAAGTTCTTTATTTAAAATAGCCGTATGTGAATATCCGCTTTTAACATGATCATCTATACTAAGAGAGCAGACAAGGCCTTCATAATCAAAACTCGAAGCAAAGGTTGCAAAACTATTTTGGGCCAAGATAGTATAGATGTAGTATCCAAGATCTGTGTGTTTGGTTAATAAAAGAGTCTCTATATCTTGGTATTTGTAAAAAGAATATACAGGAATTTTAGATAGGATCTTCCTTTTATAGAAGGAGGGAGAGAGGTACTGTTTTTGGCAGGTCTTGCAGATATGCTTGAGGCTCAGACTCTCGCATATCATACAACGCATTTTAGTCCATTTTCAATACAGACATAAAGGCTTCTTGAGGAAGTTGCACCTTCCCAATGGCCTTCATACGTTTTTTACCTTTTTTCTGCTTGTCAAGAAGTTTACGTTTACGCGTAATATCACCACCATAACATTTGGCAGTAACATTTTTCCCCATAGACTTGATCGTCTCTCTTGCGATGATACGTGAACCTAAAGAAGCTTGAATAGCAACTTCAAAAAGTTGTCTTGGCACAATCTCTTTCATACTCTTAACAAGTCCGCGTCCACGTGCATCAGCCGAAGTACGCGGAACAATGACAGAGAGTGCGTCCACAACCTCTCCTGCTACTCGAACATCAAGCTTAACAAGGTCACCCTCTTTAAACTCAGTCGGATCATAATCAAAACTTGCGTAACCCTTTGAGATAGACTTCAAAGTATCATAAAAACCGACAACGATCTCATTCATTGGCACTTCATATTCTAAAAGTACACGCTCTTCATTGAGATAGTCCATCTTGTTTTGAACACCGCGCTTATTTACAAGAAGGTTCATTACATTTCCAAGATATTCTGTTGGAGTAATAACAGTTGCCTTTACATAAGGCTCTTCAATTTTGGCTATGAGGTTCACTTCAGGAAGTTCAGATGGGTTTTGTACTTCTACAAGACTTCCATCATTCATATAAACATGATAAACAACAGAAGGTGCAGTTGCGATAAGATCAAGATTATATTCCCGCTCTAGCCGCTCTTTGACAACTTCCATATGCAACATACCAAGAAAACCGACTCTGAAACCAAAACCAAGGGCAACTGACGTCTCAGGTTCGTATGAAAGAGAACTATCATTAAGCTTCAACTTGTCAAGTGCCTCACGTAGGTCTTCAAATTCGTCCGTATCAATAGGATACAGTCCCGCAAAGACAAAAGGTTTAGCCGGCTCATAAGTCCCTACTGGTTCTGCAGTAGGATTTGCTGCATCCGTCATCGTATCGCCAACATTTATAATACCGACTTCTTTAAGACCCATAACAACAATACCGATCTCTCCGGCTTCAATACTTTTTGTATTATGACGTTTAAGAGGATGTGGATACATTAGCTCTAACACTTGATGCTGTTCACTGTTACTCATCAGCTTAATCATCTGACCTTTTTTAATACTTCCGTCAAAAACACGTACTAATGCCAAAGCACCTAAATACGAATCGAACCATGAATCATAAATAATAGCCTTCGTCGTCGCTTCTGGATCACCTGAAGGAGCAGGAATTCTATCAACAATCGCATCCAAAAGCTCTTTAATACCGATACCTGACTTAGCAGAGACTAAAAGTGCATCTGATGCATCTATACCGATACTAGTCTCGATCTCTTCAGCCACGCGCTCAGGCTCAGCTGCAGGAAGATCGATCTTATTGATAACAGGTAATAACTCAAGATTATTGTCCATAGCCATATAAACATTTGCAATTGTCTGGGCTTCAACACCCTGCGCTGAATCAACAATAAGAAGTGCCCCATCTGAAGAAGCAAGCGACTTGCTTACTTCATAAGAGAAATCAACATGGCCCGGAGTATCAATAAGATTAAGGATATAAGGCACGCCATCTTTAACATAATTAAGACGAACAGATTGTGCCTTGATGGTGATACCACGTTCTTGCTCTATATCCATAGTATCCATCATCTGAGTACCCATTTCACGTTCAGTAACAGAACCACATTCCTGAATAATACGGTCCGCAAGTGTTGATTTACCATGGTCAATGTGTGCAATAATAGAAAAGTTTCTAATGTTTTTCAAAAAATACCTTATTGTAGATATATATAAAGAGATATAAGAAGCCAAAACTAGCGAAAGCCATTTCACATTGTGAAAAGTTTCTTTAGAAAAGCTCCTTTTATAAATAACCTAAGAAAAAAGTGAGTTAACACTTTCATTATGATATACACGGCGGATAACTTCACCAAAAAGTGGAGCAACCGTCAATACCTTGATCTTGTCCATAGGTTTGGTCACTAATGAGTTTGATATACAAAGTTCGTCAAGTGCATCATTTTTAAGATTCTCATATGCATTACCTGAGAGCACACCATGTGTTGCACAGGCCATAACCGAAGTCGCACCATTAGCCTTAAGTGCAGCAGCACCTTTAACCATAGTCCCCGCTGTATCAACCATATCATCAATCATAATAACGTCTTTACCCTTTACGTCACCGATAATATTCATAACTTCTGCTTCATTAGCTTTTTCTCTACGCTTATCAATAATAACCATCTCAAGGCCAAGTTTTTCAGCAAAATAACGCGCTCTAGCTACACCACCGATGTCAGGACTGGCAATAACAGGATTTTTTAGATTTTTAGATTCTACATATTCTTGGAAGATAATTGAACCATAAAGATTATCTACGGGGATATCAAAGAACCCTTGAATCTGTCCAGCATGCAAGTCAATAGTAATAACTCTATCTATCCCAGCTTTCTCATACATATCAGCAACTAGACGCGCTGTAATAGGAACCCTAGGTGCCGCTTTTCTATCTTGACGTGCATATCCAAAATACGGGACAACTGCAGTAATTGAGCTTGCAGATGAACGGCGAAGCGCATCAGTCATAATAAGAAGTTCCATTAAGTTATCATTAGAAGGAGCACCTGTTGATTGAACAATAAATACATCACGTCCACGAACACTCTCAGCAATCTGAACTGAGATCTCTCCATCACTAAAACGTTTTATTTCAGCTTTAGATAAAGGAACATCCAAAGATTGACAAACTTCTTTAGCAAACTCAATACTAGACGAACCAGCAAAAATCTTATATCCACGCATTAACAGGGCCTTTTGGGTAAATTAATAATGAAATTATAACAAAGAGAACTAAAATATAGGTTTAATTTTTTCATCAATTTATGATTATTCAAGCTTCCAATCTATCTTTCTTATACCGTGTTCTTTTAGATAGGTATTTGTTTTAGTGAATGGACAAGATCCGAAGAAACCTCTATAAGAGGAGAGAGGAGAAGGATGAGGCGCAATCAGTATAAGGTGCTTAGACTCATCAATCAACTTAGATTTTAATTGAGCAGGCTTACCCCACAAAATAAAGACAATATTTTCCCTCTCATCACTTATCATCTTTATAACCGCATCCGTAAAGTATTCCCATCCTTGGTTTTTATGCGAATTAGCCTCAGAAGCTCTTACTGTAAGGAGAGTGTTAAGTAAAAAAACACCTTCCTTAGCCCACTTAGTAAGATCTCCATTTTGTGGTATTTTATATCCTAAGTCAGAACTATATTCTTGAAAAATATTGCGCAGTGAAGGAGGACAAGCGATACCTTTACGAACAGAAAAAGCCAAGCCATGAGCCTGTCCGACCTTATGATACGGGTCTTGACCTAGGATAACAACCTTTATATTCTCAAAAGAAGTTAAATTGAAAGCATTAAAAACCTTATCTATACTTGGATAAATAGTCCGACTATTTTCTTCTTCATCTAGGAAGGCACATAGTTTTTTAAAATATGGCTTTAGGAACTCAGATGAGAGCTGTTTTTTCCAAGCATTATCAATTTGGAGATTCATTGTCGGCTTACTTTTTGAAAATTATAACTAAAGTATATAAAAAAATAGCGTTCAAAGACGGAGAAAATAGATCCATAATCAATTAAATCGCGCTGAGTGAACAGAGAAAAAAGGTTTTCAGTTTAATCTGCGCAATCATTCTGACAACTTAGAAGAGATATGAATAATAAGTGAATAAATATAATGAGGCAAGTGATATTTTGATTGTTAAAAGTTTGAGTTTGTGTGATTGTTAAAGTTGAGGGGTTTGTAAAAAGTCCAGGCGGCGACCTACGTTTCCACACCTGAA